>JAVBUR010000047.1:0-24966 GCA_031555145.1 Tannerellaceae bacterium
ACTTATCTCCTGATGAGTAAATCCCAAGCTATACAGTTTGACTACTCCCTTCTTTTCCGATAAGGAATGACGATGATTTCTTTCGGCAATTTTACGTCTCATTTTTGATTCTGTTGTGTCCAACTTTTGGGGTGCACTTCAGTGTAGGGTTTCGAAGAAACCTACATCGGATAAACGGCTGATTTTTAGTATGGTTACACCCCTGGTGTAGCGGTGTAGGCATTTTTATTATTCGACTATTGGTACGGTGGAATGGGCGTTTTTCTTCACCGTAATCTGTCCCAAAAATCATTATTATGTTCCAAAACGATCGTCATTATCTTTTTTGTGGCGATTTGTCGATTTGACAATCTTGGATGCTGGCCTTGATGAAACCAGGCCTGCGCCTCACTTCCGCGAGACTTGCATGTCAGCCTGCTGGCTTGTGCATGTCAACCGGCTGAGGCCTGCGCCTCGATTCGCCACTTTCAGATTCGGACAATTTGATCCCGTCTCGAAGAATGTATCCTTAGAATGCTTTTTTGAGTTCCTCCAGGATCTGGAAGACGGCTGGGCAGGTGGAGGCGTTTCGGACAGTGAGGGCGTGGATTTGATAAAACTTCTTCCGGTCGGTATGTGGGTATTCCCGGCAGGCTTTGGGACGGTTTTCGTAGATGCTGCAATAATTGTCGGCACAGAGGAAGGGGCAGGGCATGGATTGGAACACATAGTCGTTGTCTTCGTCGATACGCAGGTGACGGGAAATCACCTCTTGGGGCTTGATGCGCAAGGCAGAAGCGATACGTTCGATATCACGATCAGTGACCCGTGGTCCTAACGACCGGCAACAATTGGCGCATTCCAGGCAATCGATCTCATCAAAGGCCTCTTCATGCAGGGCATGGATTGTGTCATCAAGTTCGCGCATCCGGCTCTTCTTGATAGACTTAAAGAATTGCAATGTTTCTTTTTCTACTTTCCTGGCTTGTTCGGGAAGAGTGTTGAGGAGGGACATAGGGGACGACGAATGTGTTACGTGATGAATGTGTGCGTGAATATATAAGAAGGGCGTAAACCGCTTTTCTGACGATACCGGTTTACGCCCATTCGCTTTTTTGTCATTATTGGTTCAGTGCCTGTTCGATATCTGCAATGATATCGGCGGCACTTTCGATGCCGACGGAGAAGCGGATCAGGTCGGGGGCAACACCGGCTTCGATCAATTGTTCGTCGCTAAGCTGGCGGTGTGTATGGCTGGCCGGGTGGAGCACACAGGTACGGGCATCGGCTACGTGGGTAACGATGGCAGCCAGTTGCAGGCTGTCCATAAATTGGATGGATACGTCGCGTCCGCCTTTCAATCCGAAGGAGAGGACACCACAGGAACCGTTCGGCATATATTTGTTCGCCAGTTCATAATGTTTACTGCTTGGCAGTCCCGGATAGTTCACCCAGGCTACCTTGTCGCATTTTTCAAGCCATTGGGCTACGGCAAGGGCATTCTTGCAATGCTGCGGCATGCGGAGGTGGAGGGTTTCCAGTCCGAGGTTGAGCAGGAACGCATTCTGAGGTGCCTGGATGGAACCGAGGTCGCGCATCAGTTGGGTGGTAGCCTTGGTGATATAAGCGCCTTTGCCAAAAGCGGTGGCAAAGGTGAGTCCGTGATACGAAGGATCGGGTTCGCAAAGACCCGGGAATTTGTCAGCATAGGCCGCCCAGTCAAAGTTGCCGCTGTCCACGATACATCCGCCTACTGCCGTAGCATGACCGTCCATATATTTGGTGGTGGAGTGGGTGACGATATCGGCACCCCATTCAAACGGGCGGCAGTTGATGGGGGTTGGGAAGGTGTTATCCACAATCAAAGGCACGCCCTGGCTGTGGGCGATGCGGGCAAACTTCTCAATATCAAGCACCATGACGCCCGGGTTGGAGAGGGTCTCGCCAAAGAGCGCTTTTGTATTCGGACGGAAAGCCTTGCATATTTCTTCTTCGGATGCATCCTGGTCGACAAAGGTACATTCGATGCCGAGCTTCTTCATCGTAACTCCGAAGAGGTTGTACGTACCACCGTATATACTGGTGGCGGAAACAAAATGGTCGCCGGCTTCGCAAATATTGAACAGCGCGTAGAAATTGGCAGCCTGCCCTGATGAGGTCAGCATGGCAGCAACTCCACCTTCGAGTGCGGCGATTTTGGCGGCAACAGCATCGTTGGTCGGGTTCTGCAGGCGGGTATAGAAATAACCGCTTTCCTCAAGGTCGAACAACTTGGCCATCTGTTCGCTGGTCTCATATTTGAACGTGGTACTCTGATAAATGGGAAGGACGCGAGGTTCACCTTTTTTAGGTTGCCAACCGCCTTGTACACAAAGCGTTTCCGGGCTGAATTTCGTACTCATACTAATTGTTGCTTTTAATGAATTGCAAAGGTAGTAATATTTACTACTTTTGTACACGTCGAATTATTTACTTTAGAATACCCATATGAAAAGCACGCTTCGGACGATGGTTGTCCTATCACCTGTTGTATTGTTTTCCGCTTGCGCCGGCGGACAAAAAGAAGGCAAACAGAAGCCGTTGAATATTATCCATATTATGACGGATGATCATTCGTATCAAACTATCAGCGCCTACGGACATCCGATCTCCCGGCTGGCTCCCACACCTAACCTGGACCGGTTGGCGGCAGAAGGCATGCTCTTTCGCAAAGCGTTTGTAGAGAACTCGCTATCTACCCCCAGTCGTGCCTGCCTGATGACGGGACTGTATAGTCACCAGAACGGCCAACGTCAGTTGGGGAAGGGTATCGATACAACGAAAGTATTCTTCTCCGAGATACTGCAACAAAACGGTTACCAGACCGGTGTAGTAGGAAAGTGGCATATGCAGTGCGAACCGAAAGGTTTTGATTTTTATCATATCCTCTGGGATCAGGGCGAATATTACAACCCGGAATTCAAGTCGCCCGAATCGAACGGAGAATATGTTCAGGAAGAAGGCTATGCGACCACGCTGACTACCGACCATGCCATCCGCTTCCTCGAAGAACGCGATCCGGATAAACCTTTCTGCCTGCTGGTACACCACAAGGCTCCGCATCGCAACTGGATGCCGGATACGAAGTATCTCACGCTGTATGAGGATGTGGATTTCCCGCTCCCCGAAACTTTCTACGACGACTATGCCACCCGTTGCGATGCCGCCCGTACCCAGGAGATGCGTATCGATAACGATATGACCCTTATCTACGACCTGAAAGTGGATGAGTTGAAAACGACGGAAGCCTATCAGCATGAATGGAACATCCGGAGTTGGAATAAATCCCTCGAACGGATGACCCCTGCCCAGTATGAGGCTTGGATGGAGGCCTACACTCCCCGTAATCAGGCATTTATCGACCAGCAACTGAAAGGAGACGATCTGGTGAAATGGAAATACCAACGCTACCTTAAGGACTATCTTCGTTGCATCAAGACCATCGACGACGAAGTGGGACGCCTCATCGCCTACCTTGAAAAAGAAGGTTTGATGGAGAATACCATCATTGTGTATACTTCCGACCAGGGTTTCTATATGGGCGAACATGGTTGGTTTGACAAGCGCTTTATGTATGAAGAATCGTTCCGTACGCCGCTTATCATCCGCTATCCGGAGAAAATTAAGGGCGGCAGCGTATGTGATGCCTTAGTCCAGAACATCGACTATGCCCCGACTTACTTGGCATTGGCCGGTATAGAGAAACCGGAACAGATGGTGGGCACATCGCTGATTCCCTTGTTCGGCGGTCATGCGCCGTCCGACTGGCGTCAGTATTTATACTATCATTATTACGACTATCCGGCTATCCATCAGGTACGCCGCCACGACGGTGTGCGGGATGACCGCTATAAACTGATCCACTTCTACGGCGAAGCCACAGGGAAAGATGCTGCCATCAACTGCAACGAACTCTACGACCTGCAAGCCGACCCGAACGAAGTGAACAACCTGTATGGTAACCCAGACTACGCCGAAGCAACTGCCCGTTTGCAACAACGACTCGATCAGTTCCGTACGGATCTGAAGGTGGATGAGTATTAATGATTGAATAAAAACAGCAAGCGCCGTAGGTACATAACATGGCACAATGAAAATACAAAATAATTGTATCCACTCAGAACGGTAACTTTAACTTGTCGAACAACTTCGACAGGAAGGGGATATCGTCGATGCGGTGGACATAATAGATTTGTCCTCTTCCGGCATAAATGCCCAACGTCCGTGCATCACTAAGTTCGAGGAAGTTAATGTTGAATACCGTGGAGAGCCCTAACGCCCATTTGTCGTGGCTGTATCCGACGGATATACGGGGGAGTACGGTAGGATAGACCGCTATCCGACCTTTCCCGAACCGGTTGATCTTATCGCTGCCGAGTGAAACACCTACAGATGTGGCTCCATTGATAAACCAGTGTTGCCCCAGTACCCAGGTATAGGCATAGCCGATATTGGCATTGAACTGGAAATTGTCAAGGCTGTTCCCATCGTGATACACGAACGAACTGTCTGATTGCACATTTGTAAAATAGATCCCTCCGCCAAGCAACAAACTTCCTGCCGAACGGAGCTGCTTCTCATTCTGCACAAAAGCTGCTTTGTACGAAAAACGTTTGTGGTTGAAAATATATTGAGCATTCATCCCCACCTGCCAGATAGACATATCCGGACAGATCACATACTGATTTTTGTTATTGTTCTCTTCCATATAGAAGCCCTTGTACTTCTGGAGGAAGAGGTCGAAGACAAACTTCCGGTCGTAGTGATGATACTGAAGATCGAGAAATTGTGTCTTTCCATATTCTTTATTTCGCATAAAGTTGAACGGATAGCCATACGCAAAGCTAAGCACGGTGTTTTTCCACGAGAAGCCCAGTCCCAGTCGCACAGGGTTGTTCGGCATATAAACCAATTCTTTTTCCGGCTGCTCATCAATCAGGCTGACCATCTCTTTGGAAGAATAGACCATAATGGATACCTTCTGGGGATAGCTTCCGATATAGGCACTGTCGACCTGTGCCATGCCAATGGCTGGAAGAAGGAGGGTTAGGGAAAACAGAATCAGTCGAACACGAATCATTTACGCAGCAGTTTCAAATCAGCAAAGATAACAAACATTCTTTATCCTCTTGAACGGAATATTTTGATGAATATTTGACGCTCACGCATAAATTCTTTTCTATCTTTGGCCGAACAATCTTAAATAAATAAGCGATGGATCACACAATCGAGATGAATGCGAATGCTTTGGTGGCATTCCTGAAGAAGCCGGCACGGGAGTTTACAAAAGAAGATATTATTCGTTATATCCGCGAACATGATATCCGGATGGTGGACTTTATGTATCCTGCGGGCGACGGGCGGTTGAAAACCCTGAACTTTGTTATTAATAACCTCGCCTACCTGGATACGATCCTGACCTGTGGTGAACGGGTGGACGGTTCCAGTCTCTTTCCCTTTATCGAGGCGGGTAGCAGTGACCTCTATGTCGTCCCCCGTTATCGTACGGCCTTTGTCGATCCGTTTGCCAAACTGCCTACGCTTACCATCCTCTGCTCTTATTTTAATAAAGACGGCGAACCGCTGGAAAGCGCTCCCGAATATACCCTGCATAAAGCCTGCGAAGCCTTTAAGCAGGTAACCGGCATGGAATTCGAAGCCATGGGTGAGTTAGAGTATTATGTAATTGCTCCCAACGAAGGCCTTTTCCCTGCTACCGACCAGAAAGGGTATCACGAATCCGATCCTTTTGCTAAGTTCAACAAGTTCCGCACCCAGTGCATGCAATATATTGCACAGGCAGGTGGTGTGATCAAATACGGACACTCCGAAGTTGGTAACTTTACCCTCGAAGGCCTGACTTACGAACAGAACGAGATCGAGTTCCTGCCTACGCATGCCGAAGAAGCCGCCGATCAACTGGTGATCGCCAAGTGGATCATCCGTAACCTTGCTTACGAGTATGGCTACAATATTACCTTCGCACCGAAGATAACCACCGGTAAAGCCGGATCAGGCCTGCACGTCCACATGCGGATCATGAAAGATGGCAAGAACCAGATGCTGGCTGACGGCGTCTTGTCTGAAACCGCCCGCAAAGCCATTGCCGGTATGATGGAACTGGCCCCGTCCATTACCGCCTTCGGTAATACGAACCCGACATCCTACTTCCGCCTCGTGCCGCATCAGGAAGCACCCACCAATATCTGTTGGGGCGACCGCAACCGTTCAGTGTTGGTACGTGTGCCGCTCGGCTGGTCGGGCAAGAACGATATGCATGTCTCCGCCAATCCATTGGAGAAGGAAAGCAAGGTGGATACCTCGCAGAAGCAGACGGTGGAGATGCGTTCGCCCGACGGCTCTGCCAACCTACACCAGCTTATCGCCGGTCTGGCCGTAGCCTGTCGTCATGGCTTCGAAATGAAAGATGGCCTTGAAGTGGCAGAACGTACCTATGTGAATGTGAATATCCATCAGGCAGAGAATAAGGATAAGATGTCGGCACTGGCACAATTACCCGACAGCTGTTCCGCTTCGGCCGACTGTCTTGAACGGCAACGCGGCGTGTATGAAGCATACAACGTGTTCAGCCCGGGTATGATCGACGGTATCATCAAACGCCTGCGTTCATACAACGACAAGACGCTGCGGCAGGATATAGCGACCAATGCCGACGCCATGATGAAGCTGGTGAACACCTACTTCCATTGCGGTTGATCAACGCATTTCCAGCGCATCGAACATCGAACGATAAATCGCAGCTTTCTCTTCCAGCGGCTTCGGATAGGCGCGGGAAGAGGAAGGCATGCGGTATAGTTTGTACGTACGGCCGGATAACATAAAGGAGGTCCAACCGCCTACTTCCGGCTCTTCTGCCCCGGGAATAACAGACAGTAGCGTATCCATCGCTTTTTGCCCTGTAATAACGATGGCTTCGCAAAGAGGGATCTGCCGTAGCACATCCACAGGATCCAACGGCGTCACTATTTCGAGGAACTTATCTGACGCATTGCCTTTCTGTCGGATCACTTCCACCGCCGTATCACCTATTCCGAGCCCATTCGCGTAGCAGAACGCTACGCACTTCTCCCGGCTGAAAGCTTTCCTTGTGGCCAGGAAATAATCCTTATCACCGTAGAAGATCAATCCAATGATCCTCCACATATCATTCTGTATATTAGGGTAGTAGAATTCCATCGACCAGCGATTGTGTGGGGGAGGGAAGCTACCCAGCATCAGTAGGCGGGTATTCTCAGGCAGGAAAAAGCCAAGCGGATGTTGCTCTGTTTGTTGATTATGCATGATCAAAGGTAGGCAATATTCTGATTTTCGACCTATCTTTGCCCTTGTCAAAATCAGGAGTAACTAATTAATTATAATATCATGAACGCAACTAAACTTCTTTTTGCAACTGCTGCCTTTGCCCTATGTAGCCAATTGAACGCCCAACGCCTTCCCGACTGGGATCCGGCCAACGACCGGAAGCAACTCACCTACGACTGGTTGGTGACGCCAAGCCCTGAAAAAGCCGCTATTTACACCCAACCGGGTGGCAAAGACGTGATTTTGTATAACGGACTGGTAAAACGTACCTTCCGAATCACCCCCGATGTGGCATGTGTCGACTATAAGAATATGATCAACGGCCAGCAACTCCTTCGTGCCGTCAAACCCGAAGCCCGTATCAACCTCAATGGAACCGACTATACGGTCGGTGGCCTATATGGGCAGACGGAAAACGCCTACCTATTGAACGAATGGGTCGACGGACTAAAGAAAAGCAACGAAGGCTTTCACTATGTCTCCTGCCAGATCACGGATGCACAGCCCTTCATCCAGTGGGAGAACAAACGCTGGGCATCTAATAAGCAACAGGCTACGGGCAAGGCGATCGCCTTCCGTTACCAGCATGTTTCCTTGCCTGATGTCGAACTGGAAGTACATTATGCCATTTATGATGGTCTGCCTCTGATCTGCAAATGGCTCACCGTGCGGAACAACAGTAAGACGCCGCTCCGCATCAACCGCGTGGTGCATGAAATCCTTGCCGTGGTAGAAGAGCAAAGCGCCGTGGTTGGTTCGCCGGATAAGATGGCGAAACCAGCTTCCCTCTATATCGAAACCAACTATGCCTACAACAATGCCATGCGTTACGACCTGAGCGACCAGACCACACACTGGCTTGTCGACAGTTCCTACACATCGCAGGTAAATTACGACTACAACACACCGTGTCTACTCGAAGTATATCCTGAAAAGGCACCTAATATCGACCTCAATCCCGGTGAAGCCTTTCAGTCTCCCCATTCCTTTGAATTGCTGATGGATAGCTACGACCGCGAACGTCGCGGCTTGGCCGTGCGTAAGATGTACCACACCATTGCCCCCTGGACAACGGAGAATCCTATCTTCATGCACCTCGTCAGCAAACAGGATGATGAAGTCTATGCAGCCATCGACCAGTGTGTCGCTACCGGATACGAAGCCGTGATCCTCAGCTTCGGCAGTCACCTGACGATGGAACGAAATACGCCGGAAAACCATGCCAAATGGAAAAAAATGGCTGACTATGCCCATCAGAAAGGAATCATGATCGGCGGGTATACCCTGTTCAGCTCCCGTAAGATCGGGCTGGAAACAGATGTGATCGACCCGGTAACCGGTAAACCGGGCAACGCCTTCTTCGGTAACGCTCCCTGTTTTGCCAGCCAGTGGGGATTGGATTACCACAAGGCCATCATTGACTTCTTCGCTAATACCGGATTCGATATCCTCGAAATGGACGGTCCGTACCCCGGCGATGTCTGTGCCTCCACCACTCATCCCGGCCATAAAGGCCTCGAAGATTCACAGTGGCGGCAAATGGAACTACAAAAGAGCCTCTTCCACTGGATGGCGGCACATGGTGTCTATGTTAATGCCCCCGACTGGTATTTCCTTGACGGAACGAATAAGATCGGTCTCGGTTATCGTGAAGTTAACTTTGCACTGTCAAGGGATCAGCAAAAGATACTGAACCGCCAGAATATCTTTGACGGTACCTGGGAAAAGACCTCTGCCATGAGTTGGGGCTTTGTTCCGTTGACCGCCTATCACGGCGGTGGACCGGATGCTGTACTTGAACCTCTGAACCAGCACCTCAAAGACTACGAGCAACTGATGGTACAATATTATGGAGCCGGTATCCAGGCCTGCTATCGCGGACCGCGCCTCTATGATACGGAGGAAACCAAACAGACCGTCATCCGTGTTGTCGATTGGTACAAGAAATACCGTGATATCCTCAATGCCGACATCCTCCATCTCCGCCGTGCCGACGGGCGTGACTGGGACGGTATTATGCATGTCAACCCGCAATTAAAGGAAAAAGGTTTCCTTATGGTATACAATCCCTTGAAAGAGACCATCACCCGTACCATCAAGTTACCCCTCTACTATACCGGTCTCACCAAAGTTGCCCATATCCGTGAACAAGAAGGCAAACCTATCCAATACGTTCTCAACCGCGACTACACGGTAGACCTCACCTTTACCCTGTCACCCGGAGGATACACTTGGTTTGTAGTGGAATAGGACAACATCCGGATTACAGGTGGTGCTCGAACATCCAGGAAAGGAAGTCGGGCTCGGCGAAGGCATTGTTCCAACTGCCATGGTTGACGCCGGGGTATTCTTTGTATTGGACATCGGCACCGGCTTTCTTCAGGACTTCGTAGGCATCGCGGGAATATTGGGGTTCCACCACATCATCCGCGGAACCATGGTACAGGCGGATGGCCGTTTTGCCTTTGTAGCGCGCGGCACGTTCAAGGTTGACAGCTCCACAGATCGGGGTTGCTGTAGCAAACAGATTGGGATAGCGGCAGAGCAGGTCGAAGGTTCCCATACCTCCCATCGACAGGCCGGTGATATGGATACGTTTCGTGTCAACGATTCCTTTGGCGATGAAACTGTCAAGCAGTTCTTTGGCGGCGGCCAGCGGTTGGGTGATCGGGGCGGAGACGGGATAACTGCGACCCTGCCCGTTAATCGGCATCCGGTAGTCCAACCAGAATTCATCGGCCGGGCATTGTGGGGCAATAACGATGGAGGGATACTTTATTTGATTATCAAAAGATGCGAACATATCACCTCCATGTACCAGTTGTGCCTCGTTGTCCGAGCCTCTTTCGCCTGCTCCATGCAGAAAGAGGATGACGGGATAGGTATGATCCGGACGATAGTTCTCGGGATATAAGACGCGGTAGTTCAGTTGGTAACCATTCGTGGTAGTAAACTGTTTTTTCAGAAAGTTCAGCTTGTCTCCGGCGAAGGCAGGCGATGAAACCAATAATGCAAGGAGAAGAACGATAAAATACTTTGTTGTTTTCATGTTGTATTGAGTTGAATCAGAGGAACCAAAAGTACAGGTTTCTTTTCAATTTGCTGACTTTGTTTAGAACTATTATAGATTGGAGTGTGAGGATGTTTTAGGTAAAGGCTTATATTTGCATGATTAAATAAACAGGGCAGTAGTGCCCGGATGAAATCGTTGTGCATGATTATATGTTGAAACAACAGTTACAACAAAAATTACAGCAAAAGCTTTCCCCCCAACAGATCCAGTTGATCCGTCTGCTGGAACTTCCTGCTATTGAGCTGGAAGAACGTGTCAAGCACGAGTTGGAAGAGAATCCGGCATTGGAAGAGGGGGCTGAACCAATAGACGACTTTGATGCTGCCGATGGCGGTGAGGATGAGGACGGACTGCCGGTGTCGGATATCGACCTCTCGTTGGGCGATTACCTAACCGAAGACGATATCCCCGACTACAAACTCCAGGAAATAAGCGAGCGTCGTGAGCGTCGCGAAGAAATACCCTTCTCCATCGGCCAGTCGTTGCACGAATTCCTGCTACAGCAGCTTGGCTTGCGCGAACTGACGCCGAAAGAAGTGCAGATCGCTGAATATATCATCGGAAATATTGATGACGACGGTTATCTGCGTCGCGACCTCTCGTCTATTGCCGACGACCTGATCTTCCAGGCCGGTGTGGAAGTAGAAGAAAAAGAGATCGAAGCTGTATTGCAGGTAATCCGTGACTTTGAACCGGCCGGTGTCTGTGCAGGCGACCTTCGGGAATGCCTCCTGCTGCAGTTAGCCCGGAAGAAACAAACGGAAGGAGTGGTACTGGCCACGCAGGTATTGCATGATTTCTATGAAGACTTTATCCGTAAGCATTACGATAAGATTATGCGTTCGCTGAATTGCGACGAAGATCTACTCAAGAAGGCCATCCGCGAGATCACTCTCCTGAATCCCAAGCCCGGCGGCGACTGGGGCGGTGCGTTGGAGACCGTGATGAACACGGTGATCCCCGACTTTATTGTCGAAGCCCATAACGGTGAGTTAATCCTAAGCATGAACAACCGCGACGTGCCTGATCTGCGTATCAACCGCGACTATGCGGAGATGTTCCAGGACTATTCGGCCACAAAGGCTAACCAGACTTCCGAAATGCGGGAAGCTGTCCAGTTCGTTAAGCAGAAACTGGATTCGGCACAATGGTTTATCGACGCTATCCGCCAGCGTCAGGAAACAATGCAACGGACGATGGAAGTGATCATCCTCCTACAACGTGACTTTTTCTTTACCGGCGATGAGGCTACGCTTCGTCCCATGATCCTGAAAGATGTAGCTGAACGGGCAGGATATGATATATCCACTATCTCCCGTGTAAGCAACAGTAAATATGTACAGACTAATTTTGGTGTCTATCCGTTGAAATTCTTCTTCTCCGAATCCATGCAGACCGACAGTGGTGAAGAGATCTCCACCCGCGAGGTCAAGAAGATTATGAAAGAACATATCGAGGGGGAAGACAAACGTAAACCGCTTACCGACGACGAACTGACCACTATCCTCAAACAGAAAGGATATCTCATCGCCCGTCGTACGGTAGCTAAATACCGTGAACAATTGGAGATTCCGGTGGCACGGTTACGAAAAGAAATTTAACTTTGTGAACGAATGAAAACTTTTGCAAATACGATATCCATCCTCTTCCATCCGTTACTGATGCTAACGTATGGGATGTTGTTGGCACTAAATTTTACCTACCTGGAGATTTATCCGTTCCGGATGAAGATGTTTGTGGCCTTTGGCACCCTGTTGTCAACGGCTGTTATCCCGGGGTTGTTCATCCTGCTGATGATACGTACCGGTATGGCGACGGATGCGGAACTGAGTGACCGCAGAGAACGGACGATTCCCTATCTGATTATGATCACATCTGTCTTGCTCTGTATCTATTACCAGTTCAAAATGCACATGCCTTTCTGGCTGTTAGCCGTACTGATGGGAGTCGGTGTTGCCTTGTTACTGGCGCTGTGTATCAATACCTTCTGGAAGATCAGCGCCCATGGTGTGGGTATCGGAGGTTTGCTGGGTGCCGTGATGGGAGTTGCCCGTCTGCATATGTCGAACCCGTATTGGGCATTCATCCTCTTGATCGTGATTGCCGGGGTGGTGGGTACTTCCCGTATTTATCTAAAAAAACATACGCCTTCACAGGTGTATGCGGGTACATGTCTCGGATTTATATGTACATTTACAGCCTCTTTACTTAGTTATTTATATTTATTCATTTAATAATAGAAAACATTATGAATTTTCCTGCAGATTTAAAGTACACGAAGGATCACGAATGGATCCGTCTGGAAGGTAGCGAAGCTTACATCGGTATTACTGATTATGCTCAGGGCGAATTAGGTGAAATCGTTTATGTGGACATTACCACAGAAGGGGAAACAGTGGCTAAGGAAGAAGTCTTCGGTACGATTGAAGCTGTTAAGACCGTTTCCGACCTGTTCATGCCGGTAAGCGGAGAAGTATTGGAAGTAAATCCTGAGCTGGAAGACAAACCTGAACTGGTAAACGAAGATGCTTACGGTGCAGGTTGGTTGATCCGCATTGCCGTATCGGACGAAGCTGAACTGGGCGAATTGCTCTCAGCCGCTGAATACGAACAGTTTATCGCGAAATGACACCGGTCGTAAGTATCATCATGGGCAGTACTTCGGATCTGCCTGTTATGGAGAAAGCAGCCAAGTTTCTGGATGAGATGGAAGTGCCGTTCGAAATGCATGCACTCTCCGCCCATCGTACACCGGCCGAAGTGGAAGTCTTTGCCAAGGGAGCTAAAGATCGTGGCATCAAAGTGATTATCGCTGCTGCCGGCATGGCCGCCCATCTCTGTGGAGTGATTGCATCGATGACTACGCTGCCGGTGATCGGCGTTCCCATCAACTCCACCCTGGACGGGATGGATGCGCTGCTGGCCATTGTCCAGATGCCTCCGGGTATACCTGTGGCCACAGTAGGGATCAACGGTGCATTGAACGCCGGTATCCTGGCTGTACAGATGCTTGCGGTAGGTGACGAAGGACTACAAGGTAAACTGGCCGACTACAAGGAAGACCTGAAGACCAAGATAGTCAAGGCCAATGCCGAACTGGCCGCCGTATCGTATACACACAAAACAAATTGAATCAATACAAAGGCACACCCCCTGTGCCTTTGTATTTTTTATTGGTAAACAGCAGATGTCTTATTTTAATTACCACCGCCGCCGGTCGTCTGTCGTACGGATAGGGACGACTCCCTTGGGAGGAGCGTACCCGATCCGTGTCCAATCCATGGCTAATGTATCGACTATGGATACCGAAGCTGCCGTCGAACAGGCCATCCGGATGATTGAAGCCGGCGCCGAGTATGTCCGCTTTACGGCACAAGGGAAACGGGAAGCAGAGAACCTCGGTGTGATCCGTGCCCAGTTAAGTGTCAAAGGATATATAACCCCGCTGGTGGCCGATATCCATTTTAATCCCCAAGCGGCTGATACAGCAGCCCGGAACGTGGAGAAAGTACGCATCAACCCGGGTAATTATGTAGATAAGGTGAAGACATTCGCCTTGTTAGACTACACTGATGAAGAATATGCTGCCGAGTTGCAGAAGATTCGCGACCGTTTTATCCCCTTCTTGCATATCTGTAAGCAACATGGTACAGCCATCCGTATTGGCGTGAACCACGGATCATTGTCCGACCGTATCATGAGCCGCTATGGTGATACCCCCGAAGGAATGGTCGCTTCCTGCATGGAGTTCCTGACGATTTGTAAAGAAGAAAATTTCCCCGATGTGGTGCTTTCTGTTAAGGCTTCGAATACGGTGGTGATGGTGAAAACCGTCCGCCTGTTGGTCAAGACGATGGAAGCTGCCGGGATGTATTATCCCCTGCATCTGGGTGTAACTGAGGCCGGTGACGGTGAAGACGGACGTATCAAGAGCGCTGTAGGTATTGGCGCCTTACTGTCAGATGGGATAGGGGACACGATCCGTGTATCGCTGAGCGAAGACCCCGAAGCTGAGATGCCGGTAGCCCGTAAGCTGGTGGACTATATTGGTGAGCGAGAGAATCATCTTCCCATCGAAGCAGAGATGGCTGCCGGTTATGATCCAATAGACCCCGTGCGTCGCATTAGTCGTGCGTTATTGAATATAGGGGGAGGGCAGGCGCCGGTCGTTATCTCCGACCGGAGTAACGGCGATTTCGCCTTTGAACATGCTGCCCGCCCGGATTATATCTATATCGGCAAAGAAGATCCGGATAACTGGCCTGATCATCTGGCCTTATTGGTCGATGCTCATTTCTGGAAAGAGGGTCCGAATGTATATCCCTGTTTTATCGCTTCCGAAATAGATGAACTGGCTGATTATTCTGCGGCCATGAAATTCATTCGCCTGACACTTTCCGACCTGACTACCCATGTGTTGGAGGTACTCAACAAAGACACGGCTGTCGTTGTTTTATTAAGTACAACGAACCGGAATGGGGTCGGGTCGCAACGTGCCGCCATGCATCAATTGATGCAGGCTGGTTGCCATGCGCCGGTTATCCTGCATCGGGAGTATGGTGAAAAAGATATTGAATCATTACAAGTGAAAGCCGGTGTTGATTTCGGTACCTTATTCCTCGATGGTTTTGGCGACGGTATCCTGCTCCACAACCGGGAAGGCGAAGCTACGGTGACCGACAGTTGCATGTTCGGCATCCTGCAGGCTACGCGCCTGCGGATCAGCAAGACGGAGTATATCTCCTGTCCCAGTTGTGGGCGTACCTTGTTCGACTTGCAGGCCACCATTGCCCGGGTCAAGGCTGCCACTTCGCATCTGAAAGGATTGAAGATCGGCATTATGGGCTGTATTGTGAATGGTCCGGGCGAAATGGCGGATGCCGACTACGGCTACGTAGGCGCCGGCCGTAACCAAATCAGCCTGTATAAAGGCAAAGCCTGTATCCTTCGGAATGTGCCCGAAGAAGAAGCGGTAGAACGCCTGATACAATTAATTAAAGAGAACGGCGACTGGCATAACGCATAAATATGCTATCTTCGTCCATCCAAATGAAAAGAAAGAATGAAAGTTAAGATTGTCAATAAGTCCCATCATCCCCTGCCAGCCTATGCCACTTCTTTGTCGGCAGGTATGGATATTCGTGCCAACCTGTCTGAACCCGTTGTGTTGAAATCCCTTGAGCGGAAGCTGATCCCTACCGGGCTCTACATCTCGTTGCCCGAAGGGTATGAAGCACAGATGCGTCCCCGTAGCGGACTGGCGATCAAGCACGGTATTACGTTGTTGAATACACCGGGCACGATCGACGCGGATTATCGGGGTGAGATAGGTGTTATCCTTGTCAACCTCTCGTCCGAACCCTTTACCGTCAACGACGGTGAGCGGATCTGCCAGATGGTGATTGCCACCCACAGCCAGGTCGAATGGCAGCCGGAAGAAGTACTGGATGAAACGGAACGAGGCGCCGGCGGCTTTGGCCATACCGGTAAACAATAATATGAATTGTATGCATAAGTATCTGCTATATGGTTTTTTTCTCCTGGTAATGGGGCTGAATGCGTTGCCTGTCAGGGCATTGGCTACGGATGTAAAACCGGCCTCTCCGGAAAAGGGTCTGTCGGCTCCTGAGCAGCGGAAGTTTGATTATTTCTTCTTCGAAGGACTCAACCTGAAAGCCGCCGGTAAGTTCGATGCCGCCTATGAGGCCTTCAACCATTGCCTGGCACTTGATTCGACCGCATCGCCCGTATTGTACGAACTGTCCACCTTTTATGTGCAGATGAACCGTCCCAATAAGGCGGTAGATATGTTGAAACGTGCCGTCAGCAATGAACCGGCCAACTTCACCTATCAGATGGCTTTAGCCAGTTTGTCGAGTAGCCTGGGGATGTATGGCGAATCAGCCGAGGTGTTGGAAAAACTGATTGCTGCATATCCCGAGAAGGTAGAACTCAACTATTACCTGGCCGAATCGCTTGCCCAACAGGGCGAGATCGGCGAAGCCATTAAGGCCTACGATGCCTTGGAATCGGCCATTGGGATGAGTGAAGCCCTTTCCCTGCAAAAATACAAGATGTACTTGCAGCTAGAAGAAAAAGCAAACGCGTTTAAAGAAATTGAAAAGCTGGCGGCCAAGTATCCCATGGAAGCCCGTTACCAATTGCTGATGGGCGATTTATACCTGGAAAACAAAGACTTGCCGAAGGCGCTGGCTTGCTATCAGAAAGCGCATACGATTGATGTTTCCAATCCCTATTATATCGTTTCCATGGCCAACTACTATGAGGCTGCCGGGAATAAGGAAGCTGCCGAAACAGAGATACGCAATGCACTGACAAATGAGAAACTGGATATCGAAACCAAAGTAGGTATCCTTTCCCGCTATATCCTGAAACTACAGCAATCCAACCAGGGACTTGAAACGTCTACCGCCTTGTTTGAGACCCTGATCGAACAACATCCCGAAGATACCGACTTGAAATTGATGTATGGGAGCCTGTTGGCCGCCCAGGGCAAAGAAGAGGAAGCTAAATTCCAATACCAGTTGGTGACTGAGATGGAACCGGGAAATCCGGGCGCCTGGCAACAGTTATTAAACATGGCTACAAAGGCCGCCGACTTCAAAGAGGTGATCCGTATTTGTACCCGTTGTATCGAACTCTTTCCCGAATCGCCCGAGTATTACTTCTTCATGGGGATAGCGCATTACCAGGAAGGCGACTACCAGGCGACACTGGATGCCTATCAGACCGGACTGGAAGTAATTCCGGCTGAAAATGTGGGTCTCAAGTCAGACTTCTATGGCCAGATCGGCGATACCTTCTATCAGATGGGTGAGTTGGGAAAAGCGTATAGTGCCTATGATGAGGCGTTGAAATATAATGAGCGTAACATCGCTGTGTTGAATAACTACGCGTATTTCCTCTCCCTCGAAAAGAAAGACCTGAAGAAAGCGGAGCGGATGAGCGGACAAACCATTCGTATGGAACCCGAAAATGCCACTTACCTGGATACCTATGCCTGGATATTTTTTGTCCAGGGAGACTATTCACTGGCTAAGATTTATATCGAAAAAGCGATAGCCAATGATAAGACCAACAGTTCGGAACTGGTGGACCATTACGGTGATATCCTCTACATGACCGGCGACAAGGAGAAGGCATTGGAACAATGGAAGTTTGCCAAAGAGCGGGGAAAAGAAAGTGAAGTGCTGGATCGTAAGATCGCAGAGCAAAAATACATAGAAGATACGGAAGCCAAATAAATATGAGTAACAGACGATCTATTTACCTTTATACAACACTATTGCTTGTCGCCCTGCTGACAGGTTGTAAGTCATCGAAAAAAGTGGCTACAGTCGAGATGGGTGATGCGAAAACCCATGCCGGGTTTTTTGATTCGATACAAAAACAGGCTTTTGCTTTTAATTCGATGACTGCCCGTATCCAGGCGGATGTGAAACTGGGAAAAAACGATATCAGTTCGCGCGTGGATTTGAAGATACTGAAAGATGAAGCACTCCAGCTCTCCATCGTCCCTTTCCTGGGGGTGGAGGTGTTTAGGGTAGAAATGACTCCGGACAGTGTCCTGGTGATCGACCGGATGAACCGGCAATATGTATACGAAAGTTTTGTCAACCTGAAAGGAAAACTCCCCATCACTTTCAACTACTACAACTTGCAGGCTTTGTTTGTAAACCGTCTTTTCTTTCCGGGAGAAAAAGAAGTGACATCGAAGCACTACAATAAATTCCTGCTGAAACAGGAAGGATCGATGGCAGAAGTGAGGGCAAAAGATTCGATGGGTATGCAATATACCTTTTTGGCCGACGGAGAAGAAAAGTTGCTGTCCACCTATATTACAGATGCCGCTAACCGCTATGCAGTACAGTGGACGTATGCCGATTTCCGGATCAATGGCGACCAGCCTTTCCCGAATCTGATGGATACGCAGGTGATGGCAGACGGAGCGCTCGTAGGCGGGATCAAGATGTATTTCAACCGTATTCAGACGGATGTGCCTGTGACAATTAATCTGGTTGTACCCGATAAATACAAGCGTACGAGCTTTGCTGAGATGTTTAAATCGTTAGGACTCAATAAAAAGTAACGTATGCGATATCTCTGGTTAGCTCTGTTTTCCTGTTTAGTCCTGACAGCATACGGTCAGAACTCTGCTGCTGTGAAGCTGCTGGAACAACAACGAAAAGAGGCACTGGCCGAGATTGAAATGACGAATAAATTATTACAGGAAACGACTACTACAGCGCGTAATTCGCTAAACCGGCTCAATCTTCTTTCGCGCCAGATCCTTTCACGTCGGAAAGTGATCCAACTGCTTAATCGGGAAATGCGGAATATAGACAATCAGATCTACACGATGCGCCGGGAAGTAGCCGGATTGGGAAAAGAATTAGACACCAAACGTGAAAACTATGGAAAGTCTGCCCAGAGTCTGTACAAGCGGCAAAGTTCGCAGGATAAGCTGTTGTTTATTCTTTCGGCCGAAACTTTCAGCCAGTCGTTGCGCCGTATGCGTTACCTGCGTGAATATGCCGATTGGCAAAAACGCCAGGCAGGGGAGATTGTCGTCAAGCAACAGGAACTGGCAAAAAAACAAGATGAGTTGAATAGAGTAAGGGATGAAAAAGAAGCGTTACTGAGTCAACGACAAGAAGAAAACCAGAAGCTGGTGGGTGAGGAATCCACTCAGAAAAAGGAAGTACAACAATTGAACAAACGCCAGCGGGAATTACAGGCTGAACTGAAAAAGAAACAACAGCAGGCGAATGCCCTCAATAAGCAAATTGAAAAACTGATTGCCGAAGAAATAGCCCGTGCCGAGGCCGAAGCCCGTGCTGCCCGCGAAAGAGCCACTGCAACAACAGGCAAGAAGGCGGAATCCAAAACCGAACCTGTGCGTGAAGAACGTGTGGCCGATACAAAGGGTGGATATGCCATGACCAAAGAAGAAAAGCAGCTTTCTGACAACTTTGCCTCGAACCGTGGAAAACTGCCTTTCCCGATGAGCGGGCGTTATACGATTGTCGGCACGTTCGGCGAACAACAACATCAAGAATTGAAGTATGTACGTACCAACAATAGTGGTATTGATATCCAGACGACTCCGGGAACAGAAGCCCGTGCTGTTTTCAATGGCGAAGTAACCCGTGTCTTTGTCGTGCCCGGATACAACAATTCGGTGATTGTCCGTCATGGGAATTATCTGACCGTGTATAGTAACATCAGCCAGGTGTATGTCAAGGCCGGGGATAAGGTCAATACCCGCCAGGTATTGGGGCGTATCTACTCAGATACTGAAAATGGGAATGAAACCATTCTGCATTTTCAACTCTGGAAAGAAAAGTCCAAACTGGATCCTTTGCCCTGGCTGGATCGCTAAGTCTCTACTTTTACCGGTTGATTGACCGGTCTGTATATCTATTTTTTGGAAATGAAAAACACTGTTTTATGAAACGATTACTTCTGTTTACTGTTTTACCTTTCTGTCTGTTAACCTCTTGTTCAGACATTGATACGGCGCCTGCCGTTAGTAATGAAACCCTGACCCCTGTACCTTTTCAGGATGTGGTACTACAAGATCAATTCTGGCTGCCCCGGTTGAAAACGCAAAAACAAACCCTGGTGCCTTTTGCGCTTGATAAAACAAAACCGGCGGTGGAGAACCTGCGTCGTACGGCTGAGTTCCTGAAAGGGAACAAGAGCGAACTTCCTTTCCCGCATCGCTATGTGGCCTCCGACCTGTATAAGGTCATGGAAGGGGCTGCTTACTTGCTGGCACTGGAACGGGATACAGCATTGGAACGCCAAATGGACGAAATTATTGATATCATTGCAGCGGCTCAACAGGCCGACGGATATCATTATGAGTCGCATATTACCGGTGTATCCAAAGACGCCACGCCCTGGGGAGGAGCCGGTATGGGCGACAAGCCTTATTCATGGGTGGTGCATAGCCACGAATTGTATAACATGGGGCATATGTATGAGGGAGCGGTTGCCTATTACCAGGCAACCGGCAAAGACAAATGGTTGCAGGTGGCAATCAAGAATGCACAGCATGTCAACCATGTCTTTTTCGAGGGTGATCCCGCTTATAATGGCGGGAAGCCAGTAAATCAGGCTCCCGGTCATGAAGAAATCGAACTGGCATTGGTCAGACTTTACAGGGTGACGGGCGACTCGCTCTACCTGCAAATGGCTAAGCGGTTTATCGATATCCGTGGCGTTACGTACATTCCCGAAGGAGAAGGCGTGATGGCTCCCGAGTATGCCCAGCAACACCTGCCTGTCAGGGAACAGACGGAAGCAGTCGGACATTCCGTACGTGCTGCCTATCTGTATTCCGGCATGGCGGATGTTTCGGCACTCACCGGTGACTTGACACTGCGCCCGGCGCTGGATAGTATCTGGCATAATATAGTGGATACACGTATGCATATCACCGGAGGGTTAGGTGCCGTACATGGTATTGAAGGCTTCGGCCCTGAGTATGTGCTACCGAATAAGGATGCTTTTGATGAAACCTGCGCTGCTGTGGGGAATGTGCTTTTCAACCACCGGATGTTCCTGATGGAGAAAGACGGAAAATATATGGATGTGGCTGAAGTCGCCCTATATAATAATGTATTGGCTGGAGTCAATCTGGAGGGGAATAAATTCTTCTACATCAATCCGCTTGAGGCAGATGGGCGTACCCCCTTCAACCATGGTCACAGAGGGCGCTCGCCCTGGTTCGGTACGGCTTGCTGTCCCTCTAATATGGCGCGCCTGATCCCACAGGTGCCAGGTATGATCTATGCGTATACCAGTGATGAGATCTATTGCTCGTTTTATGTGGGCAGCTCGACTGAGATACCCTTGCATGACGGTAAAGTAGCTGTTAGCCAGGAAAGCAATTACCCGTTTGATGAAACGGTGTCGCTTGCAGTTATTCCTGCGGTTGATGGGCAGGAATTCACCTTGCGTCTCCGCATCCCTACTTGGACAGGGTCGCAATTTGTTCCGGGTGAACTGTATCAGTACACAAACGCCTCCAAGCAGCAATGGGAACTCCGCCTGAACGGAAAGAAACTGAATGCTCCCGTCAAAAACGGATATGTGTCTGTTCGCAAACAATGGCAGGCGGGTGATAAGGTTGAGCTTTACCTCCCCATGCCCATACGCTTCAACCAAGCTATCGAACAGGTAGAGGCTGATCGTGGCCGGTTGAGTATCACCCGTGGTCCGTTGGTGTATTGTGCTGAGGGCGACGATAATGCCACTCCGGTGCAGCAGGCCTTTATAGAGCGGACGGATGTGGTTGGTCAGATCAATCGTCAGCCTGCAGGTATTCTGGCAGGTATTGATATGATCAGTATCCCGGCCAAAGCGGTAGGAGAGGAGAAGGGAGATGCTTCTGAAATCACGTTGAATCTGTTGCCCTATTACGCATGGGATAACCGGAGCGATAGCACGATGATCGTCTGGATCCCGGAAACCGACAGCCTGGCACGTGCCTCTGTGGTCCGTATGAGCGACAACATTCGTTACGTACGTGCTTCATATACCTATTCGGGAGATATTGTGGATGCTATTGCCGACAATCAGCCCCCGTCTAATTCGTTTGACACCTCTGTTCGTCGTTGGACAAGCTGGCCGCAGAAAGGAAAATCACAATGGGTAGAGTTGATCCTGGAAAAGCCGGTTAACCTGCAAAGCCTGTCGGTTTATTGGTACGATGATAAGGGCGGCGTGCAAATCCCGCAATCCTGGTCACTCGACTACCGGCAGAATGATCGTTGGGAGGTCTTCCCGATCTATGTAACCGACAGCTATTCCGTCTTCAAAGACCAGTTCAATATGGTGCATCCCGCCAAAGACATTACTACCGACCGCCTGCGTATCCGGATTACACCCCAGCCGGATGCCGCCGTCGGTATCCTCGAAGTGAAAGTGGAAGACGTGAAGGATTAACCCTGTTGTTGACCGGCGCGGGTAAACATTTCCTCCATCAGGGCGATAGACGCCCGTACTTCGCCCTGCATCAGGTAACGGTCTTTATCGCGGATCACTTCCGCCCGGATCGCTTTCGCCTTCTCCGGATTTTTCTCCCTGAACAAAGCATACGCACATGCCAGCAATTGTTTGCCTGGCATGTGCTTTTTATGTTGATCGACATAGGTTTTGATCTCGTCGGTATAAAGCTTGTCCACTTCTTCGGGGTCGCATGTGTCCAACAGTTCCAGCAACATCAGTTCGCAGGTGTATTCCTTGACAAACAGGTTGAGGAGCTTGTCTTTGTGCTGCATGATCCGGGTATAAATGGCCTTTGCCTGCGGGTAATCGCCCTTATCGGCATACCAGGAGCCGCACATAGCGAGGGCATTTACCTGCATCAGTTGGCTGTAGTCGGTTACTTCCAGGTCATCAAACCAGTGGGCAGGCATCTCTTTCAGCCGTAGCCCTTCCTGGTTCAACGCATTCACGCGGAGCTGGAGGGCGAGGGATTCCATTTGATTCGGGTCGGCAAATGCCTTGCGCATATTGTATCCATCGTTGGGCACTCCTCCCGGTTTCATCGGGATCCCATTGGTGATGGCGAGGAAAAACCCCATACAGGCGAACAAGATCAGGAACAGTTTCAGTGCAAAAGGCATATTGCCGGGCAGGAATATCACACAGGCGGCGGCCGCCGTTGCGGTAAGCAGATTGATCAATACGCCTCCTGCGTTGTACCAGGCAAAGGGGATAGACAGGTTTTTCTCCGGCGGGAGCATCAGGCATTGTCCACCGGTACCGGCAATGGAGAAGCGTTTGATCCTGTACCTTCCGTTCTCCTGCAACAGGGTGAAACTACCTATCCGGAAGGAAACAAACCGGAAACCGTTGAGCAATCCCATCAACCAATGTCCTCCTTCATGGAGGATGATTTGCAGGAAAATGGCGGATACGGAGGATACGAGTATCAGCAAAATGGCCCCTGCCACCTTCAGGATATCCAGGTGGAGAAGTTTTTCCCGGAATCCTTCCCAACTCATATCCGTAAATAGGATCAGGCAGATACCCATCACGATGGTGCCGGTGAGTATGCCGAATGTGAAAAGGCCGATCATGCGTAGTGATTGTTTCATGGTCTAACTGTTAGATGATCGGCAAATATAAGGTATTTACGGCTTAGCCGGCAACTTTTCTCACCACGGAATGGTTTTATTGCATGACAAATATTATGCGGAGGAGGTTTGGGTATGGCTGACTATGGGATATTCATCGGATTAAAAATACTGGGCGTATTGCTCTACGTCTGTATATGGGCGGTGAAGCGGGGCAGGGCGCCGGTGTTTCTGCAACAATGGTGTTCGCTCACTCCCACCACGGATTGCCTGCGTGTGATCCGTTCACGTCCGTTGGGAATCGTGGATATGGCGGAGGTGGGGATGGTTTATTTTGTCGGCGGTCTGCTTGTATTGCTTAGCGGATTGGTTGGTATCGGTTCCCGAGAAAATACGGTGATCTTGTATGGATTGTCCTGGCTTTCCATTCCTTATTTGCTTTTCTCCCTTTATTATCAGTATGCGGTGGTGGGCAAGTGGTGTACGCTTTGTTTGTCTGTATGGTGCGTGATGGTGGCGGAGATCCTGTTATCCCTGCATGATGGCATGACACTTGCGCGTCCTTTGTTATCGTATGGGAAGAACATCTTGTTTGTGTGTGCCGTATTCTTATTCACTGCCGTTGTGTGGGGTGTTTTCTCGCGTATCAGCAGGGTGCGTCGCCAGGGGTAGAGACGATGACCGTCCGGAAAAGCCTGAATAAACGGATCGGCTGTGAATTAACAAATAATCCGCCTGACTTGCAAGAATAACGGAAATAATATGAACAATCTGTATTCTTTTGTAGTTTTGCAGTTTATTATAAGATAGAAGATGAAAATACCCCTTATATCCGTCATTTTGATGATCATGCTCTTTCTGGGCATTAACAGCTATGTGATTTACCGGATCAGTAACCTGATGCCTCCGACTATTATAGGGCGCATCCTGTTGGTGATAGTTGGCATCGGTGTTTGTGTCGTTCCTTTCTTATCCATGGGGATGGGCGATCGTTTCCCCTCGGACATTACTACGCTTATGTATAAGATCGGGACATCGTGGATCATCCTGTTCTTTTATTTATTAATGTATTTCCTGCTGTTGGATTTACTCCGGCTCACGCATCTGGTTCCGGTGGATAAGTTCCTGTTTGGCAACTGGATCAGCTTTGGTATTCATATCATTGCAGTGGCGGTGTTGTTGACCATAGGTTATGTGCATTACACCCATAAAAAAAAGGTTGAGCTGACAATCCCGGTTGATAAGCCCATAAGGTCGGGCAATCCGTTGAAGATCGTGGCTATCAGCGACCTTCACCTTGGGTATGGTATCGGGCGGAGTGAATTGGATCGGTGGGTAAAGTTGATCAACAGGGAAAATCCCGATATCGTATTGATCGCAGGGGATATTACGGATAATAACGTGCGCCCTTTATATGAACAGCAAATGGAGGATGTATTT
>JAVBUR010000114.1:0-15841 GCA_031555145.1 Tannerellaceae bacterium
AAGACTTGTTGGTGAATCCGAAGATCAACTTACTCGGCGTACGTAAGGTGGGTTACCTGATCCCTGTTGTGATCATCGTACTGGGTTCTATCTCCATGATGACGATCGGTTTGAACAAAGGTATCGACTTTACGGGTGGACGTAACTATATCGTTCGCTTTGATCAGGATGTGAATACGAGCGAAGTCCGCAACATGTTGGACGATCAGTTGGAAGGCGCCGTAGGTGTAATCACTATCGGTACCCCCAACCAGGTACGTATCTCTACCAACTACAAGATCCAGGATTCCGATCCGTCGGTCGATCAGGAAATCGAAGCTAAGATGTTTGCTGGCCTGCAATCACTGTTGCCCGGCAATCTTACACAGGAACAGTTTGTACAAAATTATATACAGAGTTCTCAGAAGGTAGGACCGAGCATGGCGGAAGATATCCGTAACAGCGCTATCCTGGCTGTTATCTTCGCTATGATCTGTATGGCGTTGTATATCCTGCTTCGTTTCCGTGATATAGCGTTCTCAGTGGGCACGTTTGCTTCGGTATTTGCTACTACACTTTGTATCATCGCTTGCTATACGATGCTGTGGAAGGTATTGCCGTTCTCTATGGAAGTCGACCAGACGTTCATTGCGGCTATTTTGACCATCATCGGTTACTCGATCAACGATACTGTGGTTGTATTCGACCGTATCCGTGAAACGATCGGCCTCTACCCGAAACGTGATCGCTACCAGGTGATCAATGACGCGTTGAACTCTACGTTGGCTCGTACGTTCAATACTTCATTCTCTACCTTCCTGGTTGTATTGATCATCTTTATCCTGGGTGGTAGCACTATCCGTAGCTTCACCTTCGCGATCCTCTTAGGGGTCGCTATCGGTACTTACTCAACCCTGTTTATCGCTACGCCGATTGCCTACGAAATCCAGAAGAGAAAGATTAACAAGAAAGCTGCTGCTGCCGTAGCCGCTAAGTAATCCGGATCTGCTTACATAATAACGGGGCCGACTCTTTCCTGAGCCGGCCCCGTTTATGTTATGGGTATTAAGTTTCGTTGAACTTGGATGCCTGTAGTATCATTTAGTCAACGGTAGTCCATCCGGTGACTTGACTGATGAAACGGGTCAGTTCGCCGGCGTTTTTGGCGTGTTGGGCTTTGGAGGGATGGTAGTCGGCACCATACCCCAACGAGCCGTCTTGCGGACTCAGATCGAAGCGATAGACGCGGGCGTCGCCTGCGGCATGAGCCTCGGTGGCAACCGTGTTCAATGCGTGTTGCACATCCTGTAATGCTTTGCCCGACAGCATGCTGCCGGTGAGCAGGATGATAGCAGCATCAGGATAGTTGGAACGTACGGTGCGGAGGAAGGTGCGGTAGCCGTTTTCCAACAGCTTGGTATCATAGGGACGCGTACTGGTATCGTTTGTCCCCAGGTTGATACATACCACATCCGGAGTAAAACGGTTGAATTCCCAAATCTCGGTGCTGTCGTTGAACAAGGTCTGGTTATACATGGCCGGCATGCAGTTGGGACTGCCGGTCACCGGACCGCCGTAGTTCCGGTAGATACCAATGCCAGAGCGGGCAACGACCAGGTGTTGTGCATCGAACGCCCGTGCCGTGGTGGCGGCGAAGGTATAGTAATGGTTTTCTGTTTCATCCCGGAAAGGAGCTTTGGGATCGAGCGTTTCCACGCCATATCCGCAGGTGATGGAATTGCCGATAAACTCTATTCGGCGGGTGGGTAGGGTGGGAGCGGCAGGCAGTGTTTTCCCCTTGTCAAGGATGAAACCCCGGAACTCAGGGCGGCGGATATAGCCTTCATTCGCCAGTATAATGCGTACTTCGTGCCGGCTATCGGTAAGTCCGTCAGCCAGCGTAACGATGGAGTCCTGCTCCAATACCGTTATCTTAAACGCTTCACCTCCGTCAATGCGTACCATAAAATAGCCGCTGTTAGGTTTCATCTTCATGGCGATGGATGTACCCTCGAAGAGGGTGCGGATCTCTACCCCGGGATAGGTAAAGCAGGGCGATTCGGGACGTGTGAAACTTACCCGCCCGATATAGGCAATATGCGGGCTGGAAGGAGAGATGAATGTCGGCTCCTGCGCCTGGCATGTTGCGGCAATAAGTACGATGCACCACAGAGGGAGTAGTTTTTTCAATCGATTTTTCATGTGTCGTTTTTTCTTTGTTGAGCAAAGATAGCTTTTTGCCTTATCTTTGTATCCAAATAAGATGTAGAATACCTCATGAAGATAGGAACCATTGACTTGGGCGAACGCCCTGTCTTTTTAGCACCGATGGAGGATGTGACGGATATTGCCTTCCGGTTGATGTGCAAACAGTTCGGAGCAGATATGGTCTATACCGAATTCGTCTCCAGCGACGCCTTGATCCGGCATGTCAATAAAACGGCACAGAAACTGACTGTGGCGGAAGAAGAACGTCCCGTCGCTATCCAGATCTACGGTCGTGATCCCGAAGCGATGGCCGAAGCTGCCCGCATGTGTGAAGAGGCCCGCCCGGATATCCTGGATATCAACTTCGGATGTCCCGTCAAGAAAGTGGCCGGCAAGGGCGCCGGCGCTGGCATGCTGCGTAATATCCCGTTAATGTTGGAGATTACACGGGCGGTGGTGGCCGCTGTTCGTATCCCGGTGACAGTCAAGACACGTCTTGGCTGGGATGCCGAGTCGAAGATCATTGTCGATTTGGCTGAGCAACTGCAGGACTGCGGTATTGCCGCCCTGTCTATCCATGGTCGCACCCGTGCCCAGATGTACACCGGACAGGCCGACTGGACGCTGATCGGCGATGTGAAGAACAATCCCCGCATGCACATTCCTATTATCGGGAATGGCGATATTACTTCTGCCGAAGCCTGCGCGGAGCATTTCGACCGTTATGGCGTGGATGGCGTGATGATCGGACGCGGCAGTATCGGCCGTCCGTGGATCTTCCGCGAAGTAAAGCATTACCTGGAAACCGGTCGTTTGCCTGAACCTGAATCATTCGACTGGTACCTTGGCATCCTGAAGAGGCAGGTGCTTGAAAGTGTCGAGCGGCTGGATGAACGCCGGGGGATACTCCATATCCGTCGCCACCTGGCAGCTACGCCCCTTTTTAAAGGCTTCCCTGACTTTAAACAAACCCGTGTTGCCATGTTGCGGGCAGAAACTATTACGGAGCTTTTTGCCATGCTGGATCAGATTACCGAACGTTATCCGGTGGAAACGGGTATGAGTTGATCTATGTCAAAATGAATTGTTAAATATACACCCACAGGGTAAAAAGTATACTTAATCTGTTTACAGTGAGAAAAATCGGCTATCTTTGCGATGAGTTTTTTTCATAGTATTTTAGATCTAAGGTTAACAAGCCTTTGTTAAGAAGAAGTCGGGAGATTCCTTCTCAGCAAAGCAAAACATGCCGGTAGAATGACTATTCTACCGGTTTTTTTATGGATAAATGAAAAATTATGCCTGTCGGATGCAACCCTATTCCTATACTGTTCGTCTTATTAAATATACGCATGTATACTCACACACAAAATCAAATAGCGAAATGAAAGCAAATGTAATTCTTGCAGCCATGGTAATGCTGGCCTGTTCCTTCGGAATCCAGGCCGCTGAAAAAATGAAAGGAAGTGGGAAAGTAGTGACCCGTACGATTGAGGTGTCCGAATACGACGTCGTCGATGTCCGGGTAAGCATGAACGGCAACTTCTTCAGCCTCTTGGGAACAAAGAAAGCCGCTCCGGTATTCAATTACACACAAAGTAGCGGAAAAGCCGCTTTGCAAATCACATTGGACGATAACTTGTTCGCCGCCTTGCTGATCACTTCTACAGGCGGAGAATTGAAGATCCGGGCGAAAGATAAAATACAGATCGAACCCTCGCAGTTTATCATTAACGGGAATTCGAAGCAATTGCGTGGTATCCATGTTTCCGGTAGTCTCGACTTCGTGTTGCAGAGTGCCCTGGAGAGCGATAAGCTGCAGATTGGTGCATCTGGTTCCAGCGACGTGATCATGAAGCACCCTATGCGCATCGGTAAATGTGATGTTGGCTTCAGCGGATCATCCGACTGGACAGCCGATAACCTGACCTGCGATCAACTGACGCTGAGTTTTTCCGGATCATCCGACGCCAACCTGGCCGGACGTGCCGACAAGGTTGTGTACAATGTAAGTGGTAGCAGCGATGTGAGAGGATACGACTTTGTCATAGCGAATCTGGAATGTAACGTCAGTGGGAGCAGCGATATCCAGGCCAATGTGACGACGACCCTTAAGGCCTCTGTCAGCGGCGGCAGCGATGTCTATTACAAAGGAAACCCGACGGAAAAGAACTCTGTTTCGGGCGGAGGCAGCATCAAACGCGTGAACTAATAGCGAACTCCTATATATAGTGTGAAGGCCGGTATCCGTGCGCAAGCAGGGGTATTGGCCTTTTGTTTATCTTATTCAGTTCGTTAATTATATCTAATTTATGGTACTATGTCATGCAAGGTATTCCATAATAGCTATATTTGCAGAAACTGTTCATGGACAGTGTAACCATTTGCTTACTTGATTCGTCTAATTAATACATCATATCCAAATGAAACAACGAGGCTTGATATTTACCCTTCTATTGGCTGTTATTACTGGCACGGCCCTGGCGGCAGATCCCGTGAAGGGAGATGGTAATCCGGTGACAAAAACAATCGAGGTGACCGACTATAATGCGATCCATATCAACGGCATCATGCAGTTCGAGTATGAACAGACAGACTATCCCAATGGGCTCGTCGAAATAACACTCGATGAAAACCTGTTTACATATTTGTATACGGAAGTCAAAGACCGTGTGCTCTCTATTAAGTTCCGTGATGTAAAGGTCGACCAGGTCACCCGCTTTGTGGTGAGGGCCAATGCCAAGTGGTTGAAGCTGGCCCGGGTGGAAGGTAATGCCAACTTCATTACGCAAACGCCCCTTACCGGCGACGAATTGGAGATTCGTGCCAATGCCAACAGCCTTGTCCAACTCAAAGAACCGGTCAATGCCGGCTCACTGCGGCTGAAAATAAACGGTAGCGCCAACCTGGTGGCCGAGCATGTGGAAGCCAGTAAGCTTGAATGCGACCTGGACGGCTCCGGTTCAGTCAACCTGAAAGAGGGAAAGGCCTCCAGCGGACTCTATAGTATTGTGGGAGGATCAGACCTGCATGCCTATGGCGTGGAAGTGGATGAACTCAACTGCCGGATGACCGGTAGCGGAATGGCAGAGATACGCGCCGTATCCAAACTCAAAGCCTCCATTATGGGCAAAGGGAATATCCGCTACAAAGGATCGCCCGAAGTGCAACAGTCTATTATAGGTAAAGGAAAAATAGAAAATACCAACTGATATGAAAACAAGATTAGTATGGCTGACCCTTTTGCTTGCATTAGGCATCACCACCGGCTATGCCAACGACCGGATCAAAGGCAACGGAATCATTGTGACGCGTACCATCCCGGTGGATAATTTCAACGATCTCCATCTGGGAAATGGTATCGAGAGCAGCATGAAGAACATGGGAATGAGTTTTTTCAACCGGAGCAAGAAGAGTCAGCCCTCTTTCCATTATACGCAGACAACGGGACAATCGAGCCTGGAGATCACGATGGACGAGAACCTCTTTGCCTGGTTAGAGATCGACCAGAAAGGCGGAACACTCAATATACAGTCGCGCGAACGGGATACCCAGATCGTACCCACTCAGCTGACGATCCGTGCCCAGTCGTCGGGTCTGAGTAATGTAGAGATCAGCGGATGCATGAACTTTATTTCCGAATCGCCGCTGAAATCCGAAAGCCTGCGCATTTGTATCTCCGGGGTAGGGGATATCCGTTTGGATAACCTGACGGGCGGCGCATTGTCGTGCGACGTATCCGGGGTAGGCAACGCTTACCTGACCGGCCAGGTCGAAACCGGCTCCTTCCATGTCTCAGGTGTCGGGAAGATATTTGCCTATGATTGCCCGGTAAAGGATCTGACCTGTGATGTGAGCGGTGTGGGAACGATGGAGGTCAATGCCACCAACCAGCTGTCGGCACAAACATCCGGCATCGGGAGTATCCGTTATCAGGGAGCGGCCAATGTCAGTTCGTCGACCTCCGGTATCGGCCGTATCAAACGGGCAAACTAATTCGAACTAAATTATAAATACATAGTGATAGTATGAAAACGAGCACTTCCCTATTGTTGGTTGCCAGCCTGTTGTTTCTGGCTACCGGCTGTTTCCCCTTCCATAAGGTGCATGGCGACGGTAATGTTGTTACGCAAACCATCTCCATCACGGATTATGATGAGATCACTACCGAAGGATCCATGACGATCCATTATACCCAGTCGGCCGAAACGCCATTTCTGGAAATCACTACCGACCAGAATATCTACGATATGTATGAGTTCCGGGTAACCGATGGCCACAAACTGCTTATCCGTCCGAAGGAAGAGTTCCGCCGCCATACCAGTTTTCGTCCGACCACATTTGTTGTCAATACCCATTCCACCACCTTGAAGGAAGCCGGTATTGCCGGTGATTCGGAGTTCCATGTCGAGAGTACGCTGACTACCGAAGCGTTGAAAGTCAACCTCGCCGGCAGTGGCATTATTGCCCTGCAAGACACCGTACGCGCCGGAAAGGTCAAGACCAATATAGCCGGTAGCGGTACCGCCCGCGTGACCTATGTGGCCTGTGACACATTCAAAGGAGAGATCGCCGGATCGGGCGAGATCTTTGTCGCCGGAACAGCGAATGAGGCCTCCTTCTCCATTGCCGGTAGTGGCGATGTCCACGGCTTTGACTTGGTAGTCGCCAACCTGAAAGGTGAGATTGCCGGTAGCGGTACTATCGAAATCCATGCAACCAACGACATCAATGTAAAAGGTGCCGGCAGCGGTAATATTTACTACAAAGGTTCCCCGAAGAACGTCAACAGCTCCATTGCCGGTTCCGGCAAAGTCAAGGCGGTGGAGGAGTAAGGGAATTGTTTACTATACATAAACCGATCCGGTCCGGTCTCAGAAAGCTATTTCCTGGGGGACGGACCGGTGGCTTTTATGCCATTCCCGGAATGTCAGTCCGGTCTGTGCCTTGAACGTCCGGCTGAATGCGGAGGCATAGAGGAAGCCGGATTCTGCTGCGGCCTGTTCTTCGGTCATGGAAGGGTTAGCGCGTATGAGTCTCTGGGCATGCTCAATCCGTTGTTGGTTGACGTAGTTGAAGAAGGAGCACCCGAACTCCATATTCAGTGCCCGGGAAACATAGGTGCGGTTGGTGCCTAGTATCCCAGCCAGGTCCTGAATCCGTAAATCTGTCTTCAGATAGAGTTTTTCTTCCTTCATCAGTTGGGCGATGGATGCGGCTATGCCGGTATACCGCCGGCAGGCTTCCTCCGTTTCCGAGGCTTCGTCTGTTTTCTCTTCCGTTTCTGTGGCTATCGGATATAGATTGGCCGCGATGGATAGTTGTTCGTCGGATATAAACCCGGATGGATGGACAAGTACATTCTTTTGGGACTGGATAAGCATCATGCATTCCCAAAGTAGGAAGGCATAAAAGGGTGATAACAATAAGACATAATTCCACATAGGTTAGGAGAGAATTAGAGGGTGTTTTTTGCAATAATGTATTTGCTGCAAACGTAGGGTTTCGGGAACTAAAAACGGTCGCAATTTGATATGTGTTGGTCGCAATTTGGCAAATGGTGACTGAAATTTATTGGCTTTCCGTCATATTGTCTCGAAATTCTGAGGGAGCCAGCCCTGTATTCTTCTTAAAGGTACGGTAGAAACTTTTCCGGTCGTTGAACCCGGCATTGAAGGCGATGGCGTCGATCGTCAATGCGGCACTTGCCGGATTCGACATGATACGTATGGCTTCATTGATCCGGTATTCGTTGATGTATTGTGTGATGGTCATGCCCGTGCAATGGTTGACCGTGTTCGATACGGAGGTACGGCCGGCATTGATTATTTCGGCCAACCGACTCAGGTCGAGGTCGGGTTGGGTGTATATCTTTTCTTCTTCCATCGCCCTGCGGATGGCATCCATCAAAACGGTTTCACGGCGTGATTCGTGCAATGGGGTATCTTCCTGTATCCCTTCATCAGCCTTCAGACGGAACTCACCGGATATGGCCAGCTCCTGGTTTTTCCTGACAAGCATTCGGAAAGCGTTGCGTTTTCCCAGATACAGGAGAATGAACGATAGCGCAAACAACCCGAAGATCAGACTGCCGATAATGATCAGGATAGCCAGGTTTCTGTATTTCTCGGCGCGCTGTTGTTCGACCTTCAGTTCTTCGTCTTTGATCAGTTGCTCCAGTTTATGGCTGCGCTGCTCAACACGCATCAGTTTCATCATGTCAAATTCTTCGATGGCCCGCTTTTGTTCGACGATGACCGAATCCATATACTGTTGCCCCAATACCGTATTCCCAATACTGAAGTAATATTTGCTTAAGACCGGATAGGGGCTTACGGGTGAAAGGTAGGGACCGAGTTTTTGGTTGTAGTCTCCGGCCAGGTCGATATAGTGCTTACACATCCGTTTGTCGCCCATTGAGAGATATACGTCGGCCAGTGTGACAGACATGAAAGCGGCATAAGTCAGGTCGTTTATTCCGGCCATTCGTGCGCGTGCAAATTCCAGTTTGGGGATGGCTTCCGTATACTTCTTCCGCAGTTGGAGGTTGAAACCCAAGTTCCCTTGCCCGATAGCCTCCCATGCTTGGGTGTGCGGGTCGGGTGTTGGGGCGTTGGGGCGAGGTGGAATACTCAGCAGATGATACAGGTAACGATCGGATGTTTCCAGGTCGTTATCGTCATATCGGGCTATCAGTGCCAGCCCGTTATAGGCCGATTGCATCAGATTGAGATTGAAGGCTTCCTGCTCCTCGTTCAGGATTTTGTTGTAAAACAATTTTGCTTCTTCGTAATCCCTGAAATTGTAATACATATCAGCAATCATCTGGTAGCTGAACAGTTTCTCCGGCAGCATCGACGTCGGGATGTTTTCGAGTTCCTTTGCCAGTATCTTTGCCTGGTCGAAACCTTCTTCATATTCTTTGGTGAAATTCCAGCACAGGTGCATCAATGACTGCGTCGACCGCAGGAAGATAATAGTGTCGTTAGCCTCCAATGCATCCTGGCAAATCGCTATATATTCCTGTTTGATATCTTCCGGCTTGTAGCTGTCGTCATAGTGCAATCGGTAGGCCATTGTGTGAAACCTTTTTTCAAACTCCCAGCGCTTATCCCCGGCTATGGCGGCAGCTTCTTCGATATACATCTGGAGCGTATCGGCTTGCGCCCTGCTAAGTATATAATCCATTTGGTAGCGCAGTTCTTTCACTTCCAACGCATAGGATGCATAGGGTTTACCGATCATTTTCAGGTAAGGATTACCGTTGTCCGATAGGGATAAGGCAGAGCAATAAGCTACGGTAACAAGGAAAACGGTTAGAGTGGAGAGCTTTATTTTCATGTGTTTTCCAGTATGGTATTTGGACGATGTAAGCATAGGACAAAAATACGAAATAGAACGGAAAGTCAAAACTCTATTACAAAAAACAGCGCACGTTTCCTGAGAAAATAAGAAGCCGCTCCGATTATCCGGGAGCGGCTTTTTTCTATATAGTAGTAAAGCAGAGTTACAGGATTGCTTCAATTTTTTCGACAAATTTGTCTTTGGTGGTAGCGCCTACTACTTTGTCTACCATCTTACCGTCTTTGAAGAAGATCACGGTCGGGATGTTACGGATACCGAACTGACCAACCACATCGTTGTTGGCGTCGACGTCCATTTTACCGATCGTTACACGACCTTCGTATTCCGTTGCCAGTTCTTCGATGATCGGGCCGATCATGCGGCAAGGGCCACACCATTCTGCCCAAAAGTCCAAAACCATTGGTTTCCCGGAGTTTACATGTTCTTCAAAGTTTGCGTCTGTAATTTGTAGTGCCATAATTGTAATGTTGTTTATTGGGTTCTTTTCTTATAGGTGGCAAAAGTACTAATTCTTCATGTGACGAACAAACTAACCGTTGATTTTGAAATCAATATTTTCATTCCCTTCCAGGAAGTCGATCAGTTCGCGCGTGACACTGAGTCGTGTTTGTTGGGCCACCAGGTTGATGGAGACGTTCTGGTCTCCGTCAATGACCTTAAAGTATAACAAACTATGGCCCGGATTGTTCTTGATCAGGACGGATAGTTCGTTGATGGTAGGTTCGTCCAGCCCGTGTATCGGCAGGGTGATACTGATTTTTTCGATCATTTTGTCTTTCTCATCCTGTAGCAGGCGGATGTTGTTGATCTTGAAGTCGAGTTCATTCTCGCGGTATTGCTTCGGCTCCACACGGCCACGGATCAGCAGGTACATGCCCAGCTTCCCGTATTTCGCATATTCGATATAGTCATTACCGAACAGGGCGATCTCACCACTGCCGGTAAAGTCTTCCAGTTTGAGGATACCATACGGCTTACCGTTCTTGGTCATTCCTTCGCGGAAACCGGTGACGATGCCACCCAGCAGGATCTCGCGCCCTTGCAACGCCTCTTTTTCACTCAGGTCGGCGATACCTGTATTACATACGTACGTTAATACGATACGGTATTCGTCCAGTGGGTGGGCTGAGAGGTAGATTCCTACCAGTTCCTTTTCCCGGTTCAGTCGCTCCAGGTCGCTCCAACGCGAACAAACGGGAGGTTCGGGTTTGGCGATCGACATCGAATTGTCGTCGCCGAACAGTGAGTTGGCCGCCGATTGCTTGTCGGTCTGGAATTTGTTACCGTAGCGCATCAGCACATCCAGGAACACTTCGTTGTTCTTGCAGTCGGCAAAGAACTGTTCGCGTTGGATGCCGAAGGCGTCGAATGCGCCGGCCAGCGCCAGCGCTTCCACGTTTTTCTTGTTGCAGGAGGTGAGGTTGACACGTTCCACAAAGTCGAACAGGCTGGTGAACGGTCCTTTCTTGCGCTCTTCCATGATATTGAGCACGGCGCTTTCACCCACGCCCTTCACGGCGCCCAGTCCGAAACGGATATCTCCCTTTTTGTTGACGGAGAACTTCAGGTTGGATTCGTTCACGTCCGGTCCGAGTACCTGGATACCCATGGCCTTACATTCGTCCATGAACTTGGTGATTTCCGTGATGTTCGAAATGTTACGGCTGAGTACGGCCGCCATATACTCCGACGGATAGTTGGCTTTCAGGTAGGCCGTCTGGTAGGCCACCCACGAGTAGCAGGTCGCATGGCTCTTGTTAAAGGCGTAGGAGGCAAACTTCTCCCAGTCGGCCCAGATCTTGAGCAGGGTCTTCTCGTCGTGTCCTTTGGCTTTCCCGCCGTCGATGAACTTTGCCTTGAGGGCGTTCATCTTGTCGATCAGTTTTTTCCCCATGGCCTTACGGAGTTCGTCCGACTGGCCGCGGGTGAAGTCGGCCAACAGGCGCGACAGGAGCATTACCTGTTCCTGGTAGACAGTGATCCCGTACGTGTCTTTCAGGTAACGTTCCATCACGGGGATATCATACGATATTTCTTCCCGTCCATGCTTACGGGCGATAAACGAGGGGATGTACTCCATCGGCCCCGGACGGTAGAGGGCGTTCATGGCGATGAGGTCTTCGAACTTCGTTGGTTGCAGCTCGCGGAGGTACTTCTGCATACCAGCGGATTCAAACTGGAACGTACCGGTGGTCTTGCCGGCGCTATACAGTTCGTAGGTGGTCGGGTCTTCGATATCAATGGTGTCGATATCGATTTTTTCTTTCCGGGTGAGGTAGATGTTATCGATCGCTTCCTTGATGATCGAAAGGGTCTTCAATCCGAGGAAGTCCATCTTAATCAGTCCGGTATCTTCGATCACGGAGCCTTCATACTGGGTGACCAGCATTTCTTCGCCCGTTTCCTTGTCTTTGGCGGTACTGACGGGGACGATATCCGAGATGTCCGTCTTGCCGATAATCACCCCACAGGCATGTACGCCGGTATTGCGCACGTTGCCTTCCAGCATCCGGGCATATTTCAGCGTGTCGCGCATCACGGGGTCGGGCGAGTTGGCCGCTTCCCGCAGTTCGGGCACGTGCTCGATGGCAACGGAGAGGTTGATCTTCTTGACGTCCGGCAGCTTGTCGGGCACCAGCTTGGCCAGGCGGTTCGAATCGGCCAGCGGCAGTTTTTGTACCCGGGCTACGTCCTTGATGGCCGACTTGGTCGCCATCGTGCCGTACGTGATGATATGCGCCACCTTCTCTTTGCCGTATTTGTTGGTCACCCATTCGAGCACCCGTCCGCGGCCGTCGTCATCGAAGTCCACGTCGATATCAGGCATGGAGATACGGTCGGGGTTAAGGAAACGTTCGAACAGGAGGTCGTATTTGATCGGGTCGATATCTGTAATTCCCAGGCAATAGGCAACGGCCGATCCGGCAGCCGAACCACGGCCGGGGCCTACCGCCACGCCCATCTCGCGGGCGGCAGCGATAAAGTCCTGCACGATGAGGAAGTAACCGGGGAATCCCATGCCTTTGATGACACTGAGCTCGAAATCGATTCGTTCGCGAACTTCGTCGGTCAGTGCGTCTTTGTATTTCTTTTCGGCTCCGATGTAGGTGAGGTGACGCAGGTAGGCGTCGTCGTTCTCAAACTCGGGCGGGATAGGGAAGTCGGGCATCAGTGCCTTATGGTCGATGGAGTAGAACTCCACCTTGTCGGCAATCTCCGTTGTGTTGCGCAGGGCTTCGGGCAGGTCGCTGAAGATCCGGTTCATCTCGGCAGTTGTCTTCATCCATTCCTGCTTGGTATAACGCATACGGTTGGGGTCGTCGAAGTCCTTACCGGTGCTGAGGCAGATCAACCGGTCGTGTGCTTCGGCATCTTCGGCGTTGACGAAGTGAACGTCGTTCGAGGCGATCAGTTTGACGCCGTGTTTATGCGCCAGCTCGATCAATACCGGGTTCACTTCTTTTTGTCGCTGGTATACGTCGCTGTCGGCCGACGGGTCGTTCGTCTGGTGGCGTTGCAGTTCGATATAATAATCATCGCCGAAGAGGTTCTTAAACCATTTGACTGCCTCTTCGGCTTTGTCTACCTGATCAGCCATAATATTGCGCGACAACTCTCCCCCGAGACAGGCAGAGCAGATAATCAGGTCTTCGTGGTACTTCTCCAGTAGCGCCTTGTCGATACGGGGACGGTTGTAGAAACCTTCCGTCCAGGAGATAGACACCATCTTGATCAGGTTCTTGTATCCTTTCAATGTCTTTGCCAGTACGATCAGATGCCAGCCGCCGAGGTCTTCGCGCCCGTCTTTCTTCTCCAGTCCGTTGTGGGCGCAATAGCATTCGCAGCCGATGATGGGTTTGAAAAGGGCGGCGTTGCATTCGGCTATTTTTTCTTCGAGCTTGCGCATCCGTTCCAACTCTTCGGGCGTGGGAATGTTCTTGTCGTTCAGCGCATCCAGTTCTTTCTGGCAATCCTTGAGGATGCCAAGGTGTTTGCTGTTCTTCTTGTTTACCTTATTGAAGAATTCCTTGATGCCGAACATATTCCCGTGGTCGGTGACCGCGATAGCCCGCATCCCGTCGTGTTGCGCTTTCTCGATCAGGGCGTCGATAGACGCCTGTCCGTCGAGCAGCGAATATTGTGTGTGTACATGCAAGTGTACAAAGGGTTCCATATGTTGTCTTGTTTTTATCTTGACTATTCAGCCGATAAAGGTACGAAAAGAAGCCTATGGATAGGAAGGGTGTTAATAACTTTTGTTTGTATGCGCATATTCCCTTTTGTACGCGTAGCCGATTTGTTGTCCATATCACAGAGGTCTGTTGGCGGGATGCCGGGCTTTTTTTGAGCGACTCACCATCTGTTATTCTTCGCACGGCCGTGCAAACATCTTCGCACAGTTATGCGAACATCTTCGCATAGCCGTGCGAAGGGCTTCGCATAGCTGTGCGAAGGATAGATGATAAGGCTGCTTGCAACAATTCTTCCTTCTGTTGTGCGTACAGCTGGCTCATGCCCTCAATAGAGGGTAAGGGTGATGATCAGGGGGAGGCTTTATTCGAGGATGTCTGCCTGTCTATCTTTGTATCGGTCTGATGTGTAGCCGATTTGCGGAAGCGGTTTGTTTGCTTTCTTCTGTCTGGAAGCAAGTTCGGCGAGTGCCAGGTAGATGTCTTCAAACTCTTTCCGGGTATCCTCTGAAAGGTCGTTTACGGCTTTCCATACCTCCTCGATTTCCTTTGACAGGGTAGCTTGTTGTAAGAGATAATGCCGTGCAGCAACAAAAGCTCGCATAATACCGATATTAACCTTTACAGCTACCGGACTCCTCAATACCCCGGATAGCATCGCGACTCCTTCCTGCGTAAAAGCGAAGGGGGAGCAGGGCTATATTTGATATTCTCAGGAAGGTTATCGCAATTTGCGACAACCTTGTCCCATTCTGCCTTCGTTAACTGAAACATAAAGTCATCCGGAAACCGTTCTTTATTACGTCTGACCTGCTCTTTTAACCGTCTTGTTTCAATTTCGTACATAATGGCAAGGTCGAAATCAAACATGGTATACTTTCCTCTGATGTCATATATCTTACGTTGGATCAGTTGGAGTTCCGTCGGTTTTGCATTCATGTTATTTCATGTTATAGATTTATGTGTCGGATCGAATCCGGTACAAAAGTAAAGAAAAGCAGTTTGTTGCATCCGGATATGGTTTGGAATATTTCCTCTCCTTGTTAAAACCCCCGGCGGGCGTTGTGTATTTGCGAAAGCTGGTTATCTTTGCGACAGTAAACCGTTAAGAATGGATATCCGGATGAAGAAGATAGCGTGTGTTTTGCTTGGTGTCATGCTGGCCGTGCTGCCTGCTGCGGCGCAGGTGCGGTTGGGTGTGCGGGCAGGTGGTGCCTATTCGACGATGGTATATAAGGTGGATAACCTGGTGGAGTCGGGCGACCGTTTCGGGTACAGTCTGGCGATGACGGCCGATATTCCGGTATGGCGCGAGTTTTCGATCCGTCCCGAATTGTCGTTTGTAAGCCAGGGCGGGGCGTTTAACCAGCTTAATAAAGGCTGTTTGCTCCCGATAACCGAATATACTGTACGTCCTCATTACCATTATTATTCCTTACAGATCCCGGTTAATATCTGCTATACATTTACTATATCTGATGTGAAGGTGAACCTCTTCGGAGGGCCGGCGCCTGATATCTCCCTCTTCGGAAAGAAAACGGTCGATGGCCAGAAGTCGGATATCCGTTTCGGCTCGGGGCAGGAGAACGACCTCAAGCCGTTTGATATGGCTGTCAGCGTCGGGCTGGGGGCGGAGTACAAGGATTTTACCTTTGCTATTAATGCCATTTGCGGATTGACCGATCGTCGTGCCTTTAAGTATGAAGGCGAGGAGTCGGTCTACCAGAATAATATTACCCTTTCACTGGGTTATTTCTTCCGTCTGCGCTAAACGTGCAGCCGGTTTTCTCTTTTCTTCCCACCCATATCGTGCGGCAACTGCATAAAAAAGAAGTAGAAAACGCTTTGTAGTTAGAATAAAAGCCGTACCTTTGCAAGCCGATTATTATCGAATTTGTACTAAGAGTTTAGTTCTTAGCATATTATTGCATCCAAGTGTCCGCGAAGTGATAGTATGGATAAGAGCAAACGCTTGTTTTTTGAGTTATTAATTTAATTAATTATTTAGCAGTGGATACTTTAAGTTACAAGACCATTTCTGCAAACAAAGCAACTGTAAACAAAGAATGGGTGGTTGTAGATGCAACCGGCCAGCATTT
>JAVBUR010000075.1:0-15580 GCA_031555145.1 Tannerellaceae bacterium
CACTGGATTTTTACCGCGAAAGCTTTGGAATATGAGTGAAAAGCCTTACCTTTGCAGCATAATTCGGGGTGTAGCTCAGCCCGGTTTAGAGTACGCGTCTGGGGGGCGTGTGGTCGGAAGTTCGAATCTTCTCACCCCGACTAAACCGAAAACTGTTCGCAATCAGCCATTTACGGCGAATGCGGACAGTTTTTTTATGTCCAAATTCTTCATAAAAATGTCATACAATACTGTTTTGTAGCATATATTGGCTGATTTTATCACTTTTTCGCGCAAAATTTGCGCAAATTTTGCGCCAGTATTTATGCACTATAAACGCAAATTTATGGCAACAGTAAGAGTCGGCCTTGACCATAGGGCTAAAAAAAATGACGGAACGTACCCCGTAAAGTTGTTTGCTACGCACAGAAATGTTAAAACTTCTGTCGGCCTTGACGTATCGGTAAGTGAAAATTTCTGGGATGAAGCCCTCGGATGTGTCGTTATGCACATACTTACGGAATGGAATTTCACCGGCTGATGATAGTTTGTAGATTTTTGCCTTAGATGTTGAGAACCCATGTTCTTCCAGCATCTTCACCGCATTATCCAGATTCATGGTATCAGGTAGCTCTTTTGCATCTTTCGTACTTGTAAAATACTTTGAGATACCTTTGTAAATTGCTTCTTGCAACTGGTCATCAGTTGCCACATAAATTTCGCCCATATTAACGATGTTTTTAAAGTTAATAATTCGGCTGCCGTCGCAACCATCTCAACGTTGATGGTGCAAAGGAAAAACAGAAACAAATGGTTATCAAACGGATAAATACCTTTACAAGGTATGACACAACGGTGAAAATCTATGAGAAATAGCGTCATTTAAATGACAGGACAGAGATAAATTTGCTCTTTGTCACCATTTGTCACCCCTATGTCATACCTGCGAAAGGTGTTAGAAAAAAATGAGATTTTATTGTTTTTGTTTGCGCAGCTGTTCGATAACATCTGCTACATTAAAAATATCAAAAGGGAATTTCCTGTCAGGGAAGGGTCTGATCAGTCCATCGTCGATCCACTTATTCATGGTTGGTCGGGAAACCTTCAGAAGTCGTGCAAGTGTAGTATTGTTTATGACCTCTTTACCATCGAAAGTTTCAAGCAGATGTTTATTAGCAGCGTATGAACGCTGTAAGGTATTAATTAACAGGTCTATGTTTTTCTTGATTTGTGGGGCTGGTTTATTCTCTTTGATGGTTAGTTCAATGGAGCCCATATCGTAGTTTGCCAATAAAGGATTCTGAGAAAGTTCCTTTATCAGTACGTCCCGGCATTTTAAGCTGGTTACATCTATTTTTTGTTGCTTTCTTCGGGGCATATGAGTGATTTCCCTTGCTCAGTGGTATAGTATTTTTGCAGTGGACTATTGGGTTTATCGGGGACAGTCATAGTTAACAAACCTTCATCCAATAAGGGATTAATATATTTCTTCCTAAATTTAGATCTGTCACTCAATTCCATTTTCTCTGCTAGCTCTACAATAGACCTCTCTGACAAACAAAATGTTAGTAGGAACTCAACTTGGTGCCGACTTAGTCCCAGCTTGGTGCCGACTTGGTGCCAGCTTGGTGCCGACTTAGTCCCAGCTTGGTGCTGGCTCTCCTCATTATCCAGTTCAAAGTCCTTGGGATTCCGATACGTAATAGAGAAAACGAACTTTTCTTCATTTTGTATCTTAATCTCTGCTTTATCATAGTACAGCGGTGCATACTTTTGGATATTCTTTCTACCGGAGCCTAACTCTTCCACCCATTTCATCTCCCGGAAAACCTTTGTAATCAATGGGTTTTTCGTATGACTCTCCCAGTTCTCCAACGTTACCAGACCGGTCTGGATAGGTTTCGTCCAGTTTTCGGCAATCACCCGGTCTCTAAAAACCAAAAACTTTGCCGGATAGGAATGAGTGTATTCGCGATGCACCAGCATATATGTAAAGCCCTGTATTATGTAAAGTTTAGATGTCATATTCCTAGCAAAACCCTTTTGTTACAAAGATAGTTCCCCGATTTATTCCAGCCAAACTTTACATAATAAATCAGTATTTTCGCTGTAGATCTTTCAAGAAGCCAAGAAGTGCCTTATCTTTCTGCCAAGTAGTTTTACCGACTTTTATGATGCCTGGGTTTAACTTAGCTAAAGCCTCCTGCTTCTTTTTCTCGCTGGCTCTCGCATACACCTCTGTTGTAGTTGTTGACGAGTGTCCAAGGAAATCACGTATATAAACCAAATTGATGTCGGCTTCAAGCATATGCATGGCTTTGGAGTGCCTGAAGGAGTGGCATCCAAGTCCATCAGGTATAAGTTCTGCCTGTTTAACCTTAGTCATAACGGTATATTTCTTGATGATGTTCAATACTGCCATACGAGACAATTTTCCTCCTTGTCTGTTCGGGAACAAAGGATGCTTGAGTTTCTGATTGTCCAGCAGTCTGTTTTCTTCCATATACTTTTTCAAGTTGTTTACTTGGCTTTCAGACAAGGGGACAATCCTCACCTTATTACCTTTGCCAACCAGACGTATTGAGGTTACAGCATCAAAGCGCAGATTCTCAGGCGTCGCATCAATCAACTCCTGTACTCTGGCCGCGCTATCATATAATAGTCCTATGAGAGCAAAGTCCCTTCTGCCGTCCTTGGTCTTCAAGTCTGGTTGTTGCAAAAGCAGTTTGATCCCTTCGACTGATAGATATGACATTTCGGGGTTTGCAGATTTCTTATGTTTTACGGACATTATCTCCTGCCATTGTAATATACCGGCAACGTCCCTGTATTGCAGATATTTAAAGAATGAGTGGAGTGCCCCCAATCTCGCATTACGGGTCGATACGCTACATCTCCTTTCAGTTTCCAACCATTTCAGGAAGAAGATGATTCGTTTTTTCGTGATATCCTTCAAGCATAATTTTTCCGGTTTTATCAGTTCTTCTTTATACATGAACTCCATCAGAAGAGTAAAAGTATAACTATAGGCTTGAACCGTATTCTGAGACACACCACATTCAACTGGAAGATAGTGGCCGAGGAAGTCTGTTGTATGTCTGGCAAAGTCCGTTGGTTTCATACACTGTCCTCCCATTCGTTTAAGTCTGTACCGATATCAGGGAAAATATACTTGTAGGCTTCGTTTACTTTTTTCAGCACATTCGGATACATCTCTTCTGTCATGCGCACATACCTATTGGTGGCCTCAAGGCTTTTGTGCCCCATATATGTCATAAGAACCGGCATCGTATAATAAAGATCATATCCGGCATTTGCCATTTTTAGGAGAGCGTTCACGCAAAAAGTATGACGCAGATCATGCAGCCGAGGCCCTTTATTCCGTCCACCATATGGTATTCCAGCGTGAGTCAATATTATTCTGAAGTGCTCATGCACTGTACCTACTTGGCAGTGGCGTCCGTCCGGTGATGTAAAGAACGTACTATCCGGGTGGATACTTACGCCTTGGGATATCTTGTATGCAACGTAGTCCTTACAGACTGCTGATAAGGATAATGATATCGGTACTACTCTGTCACATCCATTCTTGCATTCACGCAGGGTTAGCAGGCCTCTTTTCAAGTCCACATCCCTATGCATGAGTTTCAGCGCTTCACCGATACGCACTCCCGTACCATACAGCATTCTAACGACAGCCGGCATAATGCATTTGCAAGAGTACATGTAATGTCGATGTACCAACAACTTGTCACACTCACGGAAGATACTTTCCATCTCCTTCTTAGTGTAGATATACGGAGTGAACGTTGAGTGGTATTTTGGCATTTGGGGGATGTAAGAGCTATGCCCCATTAGTTGAAGATATGCAGAGAATCCGCGTAATATGCCGATTCTGCCGTAGCGATTACATACTGACTCCATAGGATACGGCTTACTCCATGCATCAAAGAGGTCTTTTGATATACCGACTTCCCTCTCTTTTCTTTCTATTGTCAGCCGATCAAAACGCCTCAACCGTTCATCCGTATCTTCCATCTTGAACCCTAATGAACGCTTATAGTCTATGTATTGGGATATGAGTTCGGCATATATCCCCTGATTGCATGATTTAGCCATATAGGTTTCCATAAAATGAAGTGGGTACAAGTGGAACATCAAGGGCGCATCTGCGCAACAGATCATAGTCAACCCGGAGGTAAGTTGTGGTACTTTCCGTAGTTGAGTGTCCCAGTATTTCTGAGATAATGGGTATGGGTTCATTGCATTTGAGGAGATTTGTAGCCAAACTGTGGCGGAGGGCGTGAGGCCCCTTCTTCTTTCCCGTGGTGTTAATGCCTGCAATTCTCATGTACTCGGATATGCAGGAACACAGGGTATTACTACCAAGTTCTTTATATGGAGCATGCGCCGTAATGAACACAAACGGACTGTCTATCGTTGGGCGTCCATATTTAATGTATTCTATTATGGCACAGCCCACCTCTTCCGACAATGGAAGGAGAACCTTCTTTGCCGTTTTTTTCTGGATAATGGATATTCTGTTCTGCTCCCAGTCCAGATTACAGAATCTCAGCCCGATGATGTCTGATATCCGCAAGCCGTATCTTGCAGCCAGTAACACCATGGCATAGTCGCGTTTACCTTGAGGGTTGTTTCTGTCTATGACAGATATGATATTCTCCACTTCCTCCTTAGTATACACGGAAGGGATTTTCTTGTTTTTGACATTTTTAATCCTGAACAGATTTAGCCATTCTTCTTCACGATTGACGGGTAACAGCTTTTTACTGCATAAATAACGCAAAAAAACTCTGGTTGTCATAACAATATTGTCCCTGTCACATGCGGATTTTTGCTTGTCGAGTTTTGACAAGTATTTCACGCCGTCACGAGTGCTGAACTTCGCTATAGTTAATTGATTTTCAGCAAGGAACTGATAAAAATTAAGTATGCGTTCCTTATATCTCGCCATTGTGGGCAAGGAACGGAGCGGAGTATATTCTACAATAAAGTCTTTAAAGGGAACTCCAAGTTCACCCTCAAAATCGATAACACGATTTATATGGCGACTTTTAAGTACCTTCCCTTCAAGAAGCATACTGCCCAGCACTTCAATGTGACGAACAACCTCTTGCTGACGATGAGTCAGGTCTTCAAAAACATCAGTGCCGTGACGTTGCAACAAGAATGATTTTCCTACAGATGGCTCATAGGATGATATGTTCTTCTCAGTCATATAATCCATGAGATGGTCCCAAGTGTGATTGTATCGTTTGATACATGCTTTCTCATACAGTTTCGCATGAAAAAAGGCTTCCACATTAGCCCTGATTTCTGATAACTCTGCTTTGCCCATAATATAAATGAATTAAGAAAAGATCCTAATTGCAAATATATTATGTAAAGCTCTTATGTAAAGTTGGAGACAGGGATCATCTGTAAAACAGCAGGTTAGTTCTTTGTGGCAGAAATGACTTTACATAACGTAGGGTTTTACATAAGCCATTATGCACCGAGACTACGAGACCAATGCTCCGGTACAGTTCTACGAATACGACGACCGGATTGAAGTTCAAAATCCCGGTGGATTATATGGAAAAGTCAGTCCTGCCAATTTTCCGAATGTAAGCGACTACCGCAATCCATTTATCGCCGAAGCCATGAAGATATTGGGTTACGTCAATCGTTTTAGCCGTGGCGTGTATCGGGTTCAAAAGGAATTAGAAGAAAACGGTAACGGTGAAGCCGCGTTTGATTTCTCATTGATTACAGCTTTCAGGGTATTAGAAAAGGTTTCAGGGAAATACTTTGAAGCGGGTTTTGGGGCAGATGATAATCAAGAATACCCAAAAACCACCCAGAAACTACCCAGAAACTACCCAGAAACTACCCGAGAAAGAATATTGCAAGTTATTAAAAAAAATCCCGGTATCACACGCAAGGGACTATCGGCTATCCTTGAAATAACTCCTGATGGGGTCAAGTATCATTTACAAAACATGGTTCGTGAGGGCATTATCAAACGGGAAGGTTCTGATCGTTCTGGGAAGTGGGTAATATTATAGAATAATAATATATAAGACACACAACCGCCATGTCAAAAGTGCAACTCAAGAAGCGTCTCTTAGCTCTTGCTAAGAAACAGATCATCGAAGTAATGGTAGAACTCTACAAGGCCCGAAAAGAGGCCAAGGAGTATCAGGTATATATGCTGCATCGGCAAGTAACCCCTAAGTACCACAGGTAGAGTATGCCTATCCTAGAAATCACATCGTTATCTCATCCCGGAGTAGAGATCTTCAGCACGCTCACGGAGGCTCAGTTGCGCCGTCACATGGATGTGGCCAGAGGTATCTTTATAGCGGAAAGTCCCAAGGTGATCCATGTGGCATTAGAGGCCGGCTATGAACCGTTGGCCATCTTGTGTGAACAGAAACATATTAGCGGTGATGCCGCCTCCATCATGGAGCGTTGTGGTGACATTCCGGTCTATACAGGTGAGCGAAGCGTACTCGCCATGCTGACCGGCTATACCCTTACGCGTGGTGTTCTTTGCGCCATGCGCCGCCCTGAACCACGAAGCATAGAGGAAGTATGCCAGGGAGCAAAACGTATCGTGGTAATAGATGGTGTTGTTGACACCACCAACATCGGCGCCATCTTCCGTTCGGCAGCCGCTCTGGGTATTGATGCCGTCCTGCTTACCCCTTCCTCCTGCGACCCGCTAAACCGCCGGGCTATCAGAGTGTCCATGGGAGCCGTATTCCTCGTTCCATGGACTTGGATGGACGGCCCCATCAACACACTTGGCCAATGGGGATTCCGTACCGCAGCGATGGCTCTCACGGACGATGCTATCTCCATCGATCATCCGGCATTGATAACTGCCCCCAAGCTGGCCATAGTAATGGGCACCGAAGGCGACGGCCTCTCACCCGAAACGATAGCAGAAGCTGATTACGTGGTTCGCATCCCCATGTCGCATGGTGTCGATTCCCTCAATGTTGCCGCCGCTTCTGCCGTGGCTTTCTGGCAACTGCGCATTTCAAGATAATATAAAATTCACGTATGTTGATTTCAGAAGCGATACTCCCTCCAAAAGGCCGGATATACCGGTTTCAGTCACTTGGGACTGGCTCATAGTCCAGTGGCAGCGTATCAGCCAGGCGTTGTTCGTTCATTTCGCCGAAAAAGATCACACCATCCCAGGGAGACAGGATGTTGCCATAGTTGTCGATCAGCAGTTCGGGTACGGTAAAGGCAATGAGGGTATGGACCGCATTGCTGAGTACATTCGTTCCTTTCAGGAAACCAAAGTCCGCATGGCCGGTGTTCGCAATCCCGATATCCCCGAATACCGGCTTCGCATAAGGGACGGTATGCCCCTTCACTGCCGGAAGGAGGCGGAGTTTCTTCATCGAAAGCGTGTCGGTCACCTCAAAACAGGAGTCGGGTGACAGGGTCGCTCCGTTTTTCTCCAACTGCCAATGCGTCTGGCCCAGTTCACCTTTAATCACACGTCGGAAGAAGTTAGCACGGGAGACGGCAAAGGCATCCTCTCGCCTGCGCATGATCCGCGTATTGTCCGGAGAGGTTACATCTTTAAATACCGAATAGCCCGAATAAAGGGTCTGCAATATCCATCTATCTGCCATCTCATTGCGCGAATAGGTGATCACAAAGACCTTCAGATCGAAAAGGATATCATAGCCCAGGTACTTGCTCTCGATGCGGAGCGGCTTAGCGGCCGTTGCCCGGAGTTCTTTTTGCTCAGCGTCGTAGATCAGTGTGATGTCGTCTTCATTCACGATCCGGCAGGCTCTACCGCTTGGCCGGTTTCCCAGGAAATAGCGTTTGAACACGGCCATCTTTTGCTTCCGGCTGTACCGCGCTTTGCCAATGACGTCCAGTTCAGCCAAATCTTCGATGCGTTCTTCCATCAGTATCTCGGCAGGGATGGCGGAGAGGTTATCGAACGCCTGCGTTTCGTATGTCAGATGGCCGACGACCAACGAAGTATGCAAGCCACCGGGGACGGTCAACCGGAAACGGCCTGCCGTGTCCGTAAGCGTATAGTAGGAAGTCCCTTTCAGGTAGATGTCAGCATTGGCGACAGGTAGTCGTGTCTGCTTGTCGCGTACCACGCCAGACAGTGTTTGTGCCGTTGCAGAGGCTACCAGCAGCAAAGCCGAAGTCAGTAAAAAGATCAGCCGTGTCTTCATATGTATACGGAAGTAGTTCGTGTGTTATACAAAGTCGTTTGTGCGCTATACAAACGTCCCTTGCAAGCAAAGATATGCATTAATATGCAGCAGCACGATCGTTTTCTCCCTAAAATGCATCTTTGTCCGATACAGGCAAGACTCCTTTGTGTATCTTTGCACCTCCGGAACGATCCGGAACATTCATGCAATAGCAACCGATATGACAGACAATCACACCTTCCGCCATGCCGTCAAGATACAGGTCCGCTTCAATGATGTGGATATGATGGGGCATGTTTCCAATACTGTTTACCAGAGTTATTACGACTATGGGAAGCTGAAGTATATCGAGACGGTCCTCGGGGATATCGAATGGGATACGTGTTCGATTGTCGGGGCATCGATCAAGATCGACTACCTCTGCCCCATCTTCATGAAGACACAGATCGTCGTGCAGACACGTGTGGCGGCCATCGGCACCAAGAGCATGACTTTCGAGCACCGCATCCTCAAGCGGGACACCGACGAGGTGCTATCGACCTGCACGGCTATCGTGGTATGCTATCGCCCGAAAGAACAGCAAAGCGTCCCCGTGCCCGACAGTTGGCGACAGAAGATCACAGCGTTCGAGCAGAAGGAAGAACACTATCAGAAAAGATAATCGTATAAAAACAATGCATTTACGATTATTTAGCACATGGCTTGATTGATCACTCGCCTCCTTTACATATCTTTGGGGAGTAGTAATCATTTAGACCTCACAATCATGAAAGTACCAGCCACCATCATCACACGATGCCTGCTATTCGCAAGTGTAACTTGTGCCTATGGCCAGCAGACGGAAACACAAGAGACGCAGCCTGCAAAAACGATTACCAACCTGTCGCCCGTTCAAAGCCCTGATACAGGGAAGCTGGAATCATCATCCATCTTCGTACAACCGGAGAAAATGCCCCAGTTCCCCGGGGGTGAAGCGGCGATGACAGACTTCCTGGTTAAAAACATCCGTTACCCCGAGTCCTTGATCGGATCAGGCAAAAGTGGTAAGGTAATCTGTTCCTTCCGCATACTCGAAACCGGAAGCATCAGCGATATTGAAGTAGTTAGGGGTGTCTGCCCGGAGATGGACAATGAGGCTGTCCGTTTGATCCAAAGTATGCCCGACTGGATACCCGGTGATATCAGGGGCAAACCAAGCGCATTCATGTACACACTGCCTATCACATTTAAAGACACAGTCACTAAGCAGTAAAGAGCTCAAAGAGTCCCCCCCCTTTACTCATACGTCGTGATGTTCTTCACCCCACGGATGTTGCGGACAACGGTGGCACCCTGAAAGAGTTCGCGGACGGCCTGCGGCGTGTAATGCGCTGCCGGGGCAAAGGCATCGGAAGCCATGTATTGGAGGATGGCCTGACGGAACTGGCGGCCTTCGGGTGTATCGGCAATGGCGGCCAGGTCGCACATGGAGACAAGCAGACGGCCTTCGCCCACCTGCATCTCGAAGAGGAGGCCGAGTTTGTGGTTGCGTTCGATGTTGTCGATGAGTTGTACCAGCGGACGGTAGCTCGCCGGCGTCAGGTCGAGGATGAGCGGACGGGCGTTGCGCAGGATGATCCACCACTGCCAGTTGCTACACATATCCGTCGGAAAAGCTGCAAAGAGCGGATGCGCCGGGTCGGTCAGCACCGATAGCGTACCGGGCGACACGTCGCGGTGCAGGCTCTCGGAGATACTCTTGAACATGGCATAGTTCCAGTAATCGGGCGTGAAGAGGCCACCGACGGTGATCGCTTCCAATCCGGTATGGTCGGGCACGAAGAGTACCTTCTCCCCTTTTTCCAACAGCAGCAGGGCGTCGACAAGGGAAGTCGTTTCGGTCGGCGCACCGGCTATCTCCGGCGCCTCGGCGGGATAGGCCCAGAGGTCGTAACCATTGGTGCGGCCGTCGATCTCGAGCGTCAGGCGTAGTTGCACAGGCGTATCAAGTGCGGCAAGCGGGATATCGATGCGGCCGTCTTCCTGCAGTTTCCCTTGCGGGATATCTATCGGGAAAGCGCCTTCCGACAGTACCTCACCCGGACCGTCGGGTTGCAGGCTCCACCGCAAGGTCTTTCCTTTCAGTGCAGTTGCCGAATAGTTGGCCACCTCTACGGTAGCCGTGAACGACTCACCTTGCTCCCAGCAATACTTCGGGAAGACGGCCAGCGGCACGATGTCGGAGCAAAATCCGCTGAACTCTTCCGGCGTAATCCCACCCTTACTATCCATAAACGCATCGAGCAGACCGACGTATGCGCTTCCCTGTCCGGGATAATCCTGCAAATCGAGTAACTGGAAACCGCCGAAGCCCGGCGTACGCAGGCACATCTCGATATCCGCCTTGTAGCACATGGCGGCAAAGCGCGCCGTGGCACGGTGGAACACATCCGCCTGGTCACCCATACCGGCCGCTTCGAGCCGACGGCGAAAGACTTCGAGGTTATAGGGATAGAGTACACCGGTGTATTTCGCGATCTCGCCATAATCGGGATAGACCTGGAACTGCCCGTTCTCATGGCTGATGATGGGCACGCTGCAAGCCGCTACCGCCGGGTCGAAGGTACGGTCGGCCGACGGGTAGGTAGCGTTCATATAGCCACCGTCTTTTGCATCGGCAAAGGAGAAAGTCGCACGGGTGTGCATCGAATAGTCGTCCGATCCGACCTGCCCGCCCACGCGGCAGGTGACGAAGAAGTCTTCGCCCGGTTGTTGTCCACCCGTACCCAGGCCATTGTTCGAGCCAAAGGCGTAGAGGCGGCGTTGGTCGGAGGAGCGGAAACCTTCGGTAATCTCACGCATAAAACCATAGTCACCGCCCAACTCATTGCCCAACGCCATCATCACGAACGAGGGATGGTTGCCATAGGCCGCCAACAGGCCACGGCCTTCGGCCAGCAGGAAGTCGTTCAGCTCGGCTTGCTCCCGCTTCATCGTTCCCCAGTAGGGAAGTTCGGCCTGGAGGTAGATACCTTCTTCGTCGGCGGCCTCGAAGGCAGCACGCGGCGGCGTCCAGGAATGGAAGCGGTAGTGGTTGATGCCATATTGCTTGGAGAGGCGGAATTGTGCGGCCCACGCCTCCTTCTCCATCGGCGGGTAACCGGTAAGGGGGAATACGCAGCCATCGTGCTTACCCCGCAGGAAGGTCGTCAGCCCATTGATGGAAAACTGCGTGCCGGCGGCCTGGAAATCGCGGACACCGAACGAGGTCGTGTAGTAATCTGTCCGCCCGTCACAGGTCAGCATCGCGTTCACCCGGTAGAGCGCCGGATCGAACTCGCTCCAACACGCCGGCTTATGCCCCAGGCCCAGGTGAAGGGTATAGGTATGCGTTCCTTCGCGGAGGTCGACCGGCAGGGTCTGCATGGGGAGGACGTCCGTGCGGTCGGTGTTATAGACATATCCTTTGACCGTCACCTCCGCCCGTCCTTCTACGGAAGAACGGATACGAGCCACCAGCGGCACCGACGGTGAATCGACCGTGGGATAGGCCTGCAACGACTCGATCGTGATCCCGTCGTCGGCTTCCAGCCCGAAGCGTCCGATGACGCCGTTCCAGTTCGTCTGTGTCGCATCCGTCCAGGCATGCGATCCCTGTATGCCACCGGGGACGGAACGGGGTCCATTGTCTATCTCGATACAGAGGGTATGGTGGCCGGGGCTTAGTGGCCCGATCACATATTCCTGCGGGGAGAGCAAGAGGGAAGAAGCGCCGATGCTGTCGCCGTCGATCCGCACGACCGAAGGCTTGGTACGTTCCATCACCAGCCGCCATTGCTTACCGGCCAGCGTATCGGGAATCTCCACATCGCGCGTATACGTCATCTTACCTACATACGGACGCAGGCGGGTGAGTTGCATCGTCCGTAGCGTATCGCCGGTGAGAGGCGCCAGGCCGCTTTCATCGACGGTACCGGGCAGCCGGATATCGCCCAGGTCGCACTGCCAGATACCCGACAGGTCGATAAAGGGACGCTCATCGAACACCGGACGTTCGGGTTGCCCGCAGGCAAAGAGTGCGAACAGGCAAAGCAGGGATACGGATAGTCTTTTCATATACAACACGTCGTTAGTGAAACAACAAAGATACGCCATTTGCAATACGCGCTCCTTCTTTTCCCCTGAATTCCGTCAAAGAAATCGTCTGCCGTACAACCGCAAATCGAAACAATCACGCCTGTCCGGTGGTTTACTATACAGGGGCGCAGCCTTCATACCGGAACCGCCTCTACGTATTGCTATGAGAACTATCTTCCGAAACAGCCGGACGCTGTTGATCACCCTCCTATGCCTGTTTACGGGCATAAGCGGCACCGTCCGGGCACAAACAACGAACCGTACCCACGGGCGCGGTATTGAGTATTTCCCTTACCCGTTTGCCCGGATGTACTATGTGCAACCGCGCTTCGACCGGGTGAATTACGGCGATGGGAAATATACGAACTCCTACGTCCTGCGTGCCTTCAGCACAGCCTGGCGCCGTTTCCACGTACGCCTCGAAGTGCCGTTGGCGGATACAAACACATCAGGACAACACGTATTCGGATTGTCGGATATCAACCTCCGTGTGCTGCATGCCCAACGATTACATGAGAGCCTGTTCCTTGGCTACGGCGCTGAGTTGGTGATGAACACGGCCACTGATCCATCGCTCGGCGGGGGTAAGTGGGACATCCGTCCGGGAGCGGGACTGATCTACTTCCGCGGTTCGCCGGAGGATGTGACGGGGACGATCGAATTCACGGTCGAGTACCGTGCCACGATGGCGAAAGCCGCCGACCGCACCCGCACCAATGTGCTGGCCTGGGCGCCGAACATCGACTGGTGGTTCCCGAAATGGTATTTCGGCTACTACGCCACCTGGACCTACGACTTTGAGAGCGACCATCTCGACATCCCCCTCGATGTGGAAGTGGGCTACAACCTGCTCCACAACCTCACGCTGGCAGGCGAACTTATCCTGCCGCTAACGAAGCACAGCCCCTACCGGAACGAATTTGCCGTCAAGTTACGCTACTCGTTCCCGTAAGCGTATACACAAACCGACGAACCAACGGCGGATAAATAATAAATGTAAAATAGTTTGTATAACATATCCGCCCGCTTGGTAGTCTGCCTGCTGTTTCATAGCTTTGACTCACATTGAGCCAAACAAACAAAAACACTTTAATAACCGTTAGTATGCTATTACGAATTGGAGGTTGGCTAACCATCCTCATCGCTATTGCCCATGTGATTGGTCTGTTCGGGGCTGAATTGTTTTTTGAAATGCGCGGACTGGGTGACCAGTTGGTACGCGATGCATCTATTCACCCGTATTTACCCTACTATGAGATCCTGTTCGGAGCACTTATGTTTCTGTGGATCGGCCTCTATGGCCTGGCAGCCGGCGGGTTGCTGAAGAAGGATCTGCCGCTACTGAAGATTGCGATCTTCACCATCGCCGGCTGCTTCCTGCTCCGGGCTATCGGTGGCTACATCTATGCCTTTGCCACACACGTACACCTGTACGAGATGGTCAACGCAACCCTCGCACTGCTCATCGGGACATTGTTCCTGCTGGGTGGGTTGAAAAAATGGGACATACGCTTCCTGAGAAAAGCCGTTCAGAAACCGGCGTAAGCGGCTTTACTCACGGTCTGGTCTGCGTCGCGTTTCTTTTTTGTATGTCCATTCGATCTCGTCTTCATAGGTCTTACCACCTTTGACGACGACGGTCTTTATGGTATTCTTACCCATCGACAGGGTGACCTGATCGAGTATATAATGCACGGGCGGATAGCCTTAGCGGATACCCGCTACACGTCTCCGTCCGTAGCGACCAGCTATTGCTACTTTATACGCTACCAACCATATGATCCGAAGCCCCCATCCGTCAGCGTCTTCATAAAGGCGACCAGGGCGGCTTCTTCTTCGGGGGTGAGGAGGAGGTTACCCAGTTCTTCGGTGTTGACGGTGGCGGGGTATTCGGCTGGGGGATATTCGGTGCCGGCATCGCGGACGTTGTAGAAGTGGACGATATCTTCGAGGGTCAGGAAGTAGCCGTTATGCCCATAGGGAGCCGTCAGTTCGATGTTCCGCAGGGTAGGTACGCGGAACTTGCCATACTCGGATTCCAGGCCTACGATCATGCCCAAGCCATAGTCCAACGTATCCCGTCCGGCGGGGTTGTAGGTGGCCGGGATCGTATAGAAGGGGTTCGACGGGTTCGGCGGGATGCCCAGGTTGTCGTACGTATGGTCGGTAAACAATACCCGGCCGGCCAACGGGTCGGGGTCGAGGATATGGCATTCGGCGCACAATCCCTTGTCCTTAAACAACTCCAGCCCCAGGGCTTCTTCGGCGGTCAGTTGGTACCAGCCGGCCTCCCAGGCATCGTATTTCGAAGAGAACGGATTCACCTCCGCCGACCGTTCATAAGCGCCAATGGCATCGGCCACGGCGTTGAACACGAGGTCGGTGTTCGCCAGTTCGCCATATACTTCGCGGAAGAGGTGGAAATAGGGCGCCTTCATCACCTTTCCGACCACCATCTCCGCATTCCGGTTACCCATCTCCAACGGATTGAGGAAAGGCTGTTTTGCCTGCTCTTCGAGGGAGTTGGTACGTCCGTCCCAGAAGAAACCGCCTATGTAGGTAGCCTCTTCTTCATCGTAATGCAGCGGAGGGATATAAGCGGCATAAGCGGCCGTCTGTGCGTTACGGTTACCAAACAATCCCGGCACCGCTCCTTCCGACACGGCACGTCCGTCTTTATCAGCCAAGCCTTTTTCGGGTGTATGGCAGGTGGCGCAGGATTGCCCGGCCGGCTCCGACAACGACTCGTCGAAGAAGAGCAACTTGCCCAACTCCTCCTTTTGGCTCAATGTTTGTGTTTGTTTATGGGAACAAGCCGTACCTACCACACAGGCCAGGAAGCCCATACCCAACAGCCCTGCGGCAACCGGCCGTAGCCTGGCAGAAGCCGGCCATAGCCTGGCAGCAAACAACTGCCGCTTTCCAACAGCAAACAACAGCCGTCCAGCCCCAAAGAGCTGCCGCCCATGCGCAATGATAGTAGAGGTAATCATATGCATCTGAATTGGTTACCTCACAAAGATAAGAAAACTCTGCAGAAAATACATAGTATATACGCCTTTATTCTATCCTCCGGATATTCAGGTTTGTCCGGATTTTATTCGGCACCTTCATATCTGACCGAATCTGAAAGTGGCGAATCGAGGCGCAGGCCTCACCCCGGCGAGACGCACGAGCCAATACCGCGAGGCGCAGGCCTCAGCCGGCTGACATGCAGGCCTCGCGAAGGTGAGGCGCAGGTCTGGATTTGACGAGGTCTGCTTCTGATATCTCCCAAT
>JAVBUR010000032.1:0-65115 GCA_031555145.1 Tannerellaceae bacterium
GTGGGAATCAGGGATTTACGTTGATTTGCTTTTTTCTTTGGCTTCTCTTGTGATCCACCTGGTGATTTGCCTGGGGCTCGAACCCAGGACCCCATCCTTAAAAGGGATGTGCTCTACCTGCTGAGCTAGCAAATCTCCGGATGCATTCGTAGGAATGCGGGTGCAAAGGTAAGGGATATAATTTTATCGTGCAAGCATTCGACTCTTTTTTATTTTCCTATCTTTGCACGAAATGCAATCAATCAATTAAAAAAACAAGCACAGGACGTATGGCTGACGACAAAAAAATCATCTTCTCGATGGTGGGTGTTAATAAGATCTACCCGCCTCAAAAACAGGTATTAAAGAACATCTACCTCTCCTTCTTTTACGGAGCGAAGATTGGAATTATCGGGTTGAACGGTTCGGGTAAATCCACGTTGCTGAAAATTATCGCCGGTCTTGAAAAAGAATATCAGGGCGAAGTCGTGTTTTCACCCGGTTACTCGGTGGGGTACCTGGAACAGGATCCGCAACTGGAAGCCGGCAAGACGGTCAAAGAGATCGTGCAGGAAGGGGTACAGGAGATTGTGGACGCACTGAAGGAATACGAAGAAGTGAATGAGAAGTTCGGTGACCCCGAAGTACTTGACGATCCCGACAAGATGGATGCCCTGATCAACCGGCAGGCCGCCCTTCAGGATAAGATCGACGCCACCGATGCCTGGAACCTGGACAGCCGCCTCGAACGGGCGATGGATGCGCTGCGTTGTCCGCCTGAAGACCAGTTGGTGGAAACCCTCTCCGGAGGTGAACGCCGCCGCGTGGCTCTCTGCCGCCTGCTGCTGAAACAACCCGAGGTGCTGTTGCTTGACGAACCGACCAACCACCTTGATGCCGAGTCGATCGACTGGCTTGAACAACATCTCCAACAATACGAAGGTACGGTGATCTGTATCACCCACGACCGCTACTTCCTCGACCATGTGGCTGGCTGGATACTCGAGCTTGATCGTGGCGAAGGGATTCCCTGGAAGGGTAACTACTCTTCCTGGCTCGATCAGAAGACCAAACGTATGGCGCAGGAAGAAAAGACGGCCAGCAAACGCCGCAAGACGTTGGAACGTGAGTTGGAATGGATCAACCTCGCTCCTAAAGCCCGCCAGGCAAAGGGTAAGGCTCGTTTGAATTCATACGAAAAGTTGTTGAACGAAGACCAGAAAGAACGCGAAGCCAAACTGGAACTCTTTATCCCGAACGGTCCCCGATTGGGTAATAAGGTGATCGAAGCCCAACACGTCGCCAAGGCATTTGGCGAAAAACTGCTGTTTGACGATCTCAACTTTATGCTTCCGCCGAACGGTATTGTGGGTGTGATCGGACCGAACGGGGCCGGTAAGACGACGTTGTTTAAGATGATTATGCAGATGGAAACGGTCGACAAGGGTACGTTTGAAGTGGGCGAAACTGTCGCCCTCGGATATGCCGACCAGACACATAAGGATATCGACCCGAGCAAGACCGTCTATCAAGTGATCTCCGGCGGACAGGAATTTATCCGCGTAGCCGGGAAGGAACTGAACTCTCGCGCTTACCTCTCGCGTTTTAACTTTGCAGGTGCCGACCAGGAAAAGCTTTGCGGCATACTCTCCGGTGGAGAAAAGAACCGCCTGCACCTGGCGCTCACGCTGAAAGCCGAAGCGAACGTGCTGCTACTGGACGAACCGACCAACGACATCGACGTGAATACGCTCCGCGCCCTGGAAGAAGGCTTGGAAAACTTCGCCGGATGCGCCGTCGTGATTTCGCACGACCGTTGGTTCCTCGACCGCATCTGTACACATATCCTCTCGTTCGAAGGCGACTCTAACGTCGTTTTCTACGAAGGGACCTATTCCGAATACGAAGAATACAAACGTAAGCAATTGGGCGATGTGGAACCCAAGCGCGTGCGTTACCGCAAACTCATTGTAGATTAAACATTTAAAATTAACAACCATGAAGAAAAGAATGTGGATGCTGGCAATCCTCGCGATTGCATTTATCGGCTCGACAGCCACTGTCGCTGCCCAGCAAACAGAAAAACTGTTTAACGGAAAAGACTTATCTAACTGGAACTTTGTCGTAGACAAAAACAGTGTACCTGCCGAACAGGTTTATTCGGTAGAGAATGGCGTGATCCATATCACCGGAAATCCCTTCGGTTATATGTACACCAAAAAGAAATACGGTAACTATAAACTGCATGTGGAATGGTGTTACCCGAAGGAAGCCACCAACAGCGGTATCTTTCTGCTGATTGAGGATCCGAAGAATCCTTTCCCTAACGGTATCGAATGTCAGTTGGCGGCCGGTAGTGCAGGCGACTTTGTTTGCCTCGGTGGTTCTGATCTGTTTGAATTTCACCAGCGGCCAGGTACGCCCCGTCCGGGATTCCCCGTCGTAAAGAAGGCCAATCCCTCCAGTGAAAAAGAGGTAGGCGAATGGAACGAAGCAAACATCTACGTGAAGAACGGTACGATCACCGTCTTTATCAACGGCGTATATATGAATACCGGTACCAACAAGGTGAAAGAAGGATATATCGGCCTCCAGAGCGAAGGTAAAGACATTCTATTCCGCAACGTAACGGTTACGCCCTGGTAATCAAGGCGAAAATAAAAAATCATCGGGGAATCCTGCCGGCCGTCGTTGACTGTCACAGGATACCCCGATGTTGTTTTAAGCCACTTGCGCCTTCTCAAATAAAGGCGAACGGGCCTTGAGGTAGCCCTGCATATATAAGCCAAGCGTTATGCGTATCATCCCTATAGTGACAAACGCAATACCTTCCATTAAATCGTTTGGGAGCATGAATAACCTAGGTTCCCAAATGATAAAAATACCACAAAGAATAGCTACAATTGCCATTCCGGTCAAAAAACATCGACACCGGATCGGCTGATCAATCGTTGTATAGACTATACACAAAAGTGTAAGTCCCCTGAGAATCAGCCAAAACGGGAGGATAAAGTGAAATAGTTTCATACCTAAAGAAGGGAACAGCAACAGAAGTAGTCCAATCCCCAGATCAACAATCCCATTTATAAAAAACCACTCCCAATTATTGATACGCGTTTTTATACTCCAGGCAAAAAACAATTCAATCAGACCGATAGTAATCATGACAACCATAAAGGGCTTACTCAACGGATAGAAGGTTTCAAATGTGTGTCTGGCTATACAGACACCTGTTCCCATAAAGAATAGTCCGAATAGTACAAGAACCCACCAAAAATGGAAGATGGGGTTCGTTTTGTTAACAAGCGAAGTCATAGTTGTAGCGTTAAAAAGTTTCACCGTCTGTTAATAAAACAAACCAAATAATCGTTTAGTTGCTTTTAAGACGCAAAATAGACACGTTTTCCGTTGATATATGTCGATTTAACACAACGATCGTCACCAAGAAACTGTAGGCCCAACAGTTTTTGTTCGACAGTAATTTGTCCGGTGGCGTCCAGAAAAGACAGGCGGCTTTCGAGGTCGGGCGTAGCGGCATAATCCACCACAATAAAGTCGGCATTGCTGCCGGAGGTAAATGTGCCGATCTGATCGTCCAGCCCCAAGGCTTTGGCCGCCCCAAGGGTGGAAAGGTAGAGGAAGGTGAGCGAGGGAACGGTGTAGTTGTTTAGTTGCTGCACTTTATAGGCTTCATCCATCGTGCGGAACATTGATAGGGAAGTACCTCCTGCTACATCGGTAGCCAAAGCGACCGGCACGTTATAGGCATCGGCCTGCCGCAGGGGGAATAGTCCGCTTCCCAGAAATAGGTTGGAGGTAGGACAATGAGCCGCTACTGCTCCGGCTTCGCCCATACGTTGCCATTCGCTGTCTGATAAGTGGACGCAATGTCCGAATACGGAACGGTGGGTAAGTAAACCGGCCTTCTCATATACATCGAGGTAATCGTGGGTATCGGGGAATAGTTGACGGACACTTTCTATTTCGTCTTTACTTTCTGACAAATGGGTCTGGATATAGGTGTCGGGAAAGGCGACATGCAGCTTTCCGGCAAGGGCCAGTTGGTCGGGGGTGCTGGTGATGGCAAAGCGTGGGGTGATGACGTACCGGTTGCGTCCTTTTCCATGCCAGCGTTCAATCAGGCGGAGGCAGTCGGCTTCGCTTTGTGCTGTAGTGTCCAGCAGGGGTTCCGGGGCGTTCCGGTTCATCATCATCTTGCCTGTCATCAGCAACATGTTATAGGAAGAAGCGGCTTCGAACAACATATCTACTGTCTGTGGAAAGGTGGCGGCGTAGGCCATGCAGGCCGTTGTTCCGTGGCGAAAGAGATTGTTTATAAATTGGTGGGCATGGGTAGTCAGTTTATCTGCGGAGAAATCACCATAGTGTTGCTCGGCAGGAAAGGTGTAGGTATTCAGCCAACCAAGCAGATGCTTGCCATACATGCCCTGTATCTGATATTGGGGAAAATGTACATGCGAGTCAATCAGGCCGGGCATGATCAGCCGGCCACGATGGTCGATCCATTCGGCATCGGGATAATGCCGGGAGAGTTCATCAAAGGTTCCTGTTGCCTGTATTTTTCCACCGGAAACGGCCAGAGCGCCATCCGGGAGATAGACATATTGATCTGCTCCTTCGGCAGGCGGGCCTGTAAAATAGAAGATTTCTCCCCGGTACAACTGCAAATCCTGTTTCATAAGATTATGGCAGGTATGCGACTTCCATCCCTCTTACGGAAGGGTTGATGCGGCCGTTATCATAGACGAGTTGGCCATTCACAAAGGTTTTACATACCTGGTGGGTAAAGCGGTGTCCTTCAAATGGCGACCAGCCGCATTTATACAGCAGGTTGTCTTTCGATACCATCCATCGTTTATTGGGATCTACCAGTACGAGGTCGGCGTAATAACCGGGGCGGATAAAGCCGCGACGGTCGATACCGAACAACTCGGCCGGACGGTGTGCCATCAGGCTTACGACCTTACCGGGAGTGAAAACACCCTGGGAGGCTAACTCGAGCATAGCGACCAGTGAATGTTGGACCAGCGGTCCACCTGAGGCGGCGGTCAGGCAATTGCCTTCCTTTTCGATCAGCAGGTGGGGAGCGTGATCGGTGGCTACGATATCGATGGTGAAATTATTGGTGGCTTCGCGGAGGGCATGGCGGTCGGCTGCCGTTTTGATAGCCGGGTTCCATTTGATGCGGTTGCCGAATTTGACGTAATCGGCATCGGTGAACCAGAGATGGTGTACACAGACCTCGCCGGTGATTTGCTTTTCTTTCAACGGTTTTGTGTTGTCGAGCAGCGTCATTTCTTTTGCCGTGGAGAGGTGTAAGATGTGCAGGCGGGCATTCAGCCGTTCGGCCAGTTCGACGGCTTCCGACGAGGAGGCATAGCAGGCCTCTTCATCCCGTATCTTGGCATGGTAGGAGATATCCAGGTTGGCGCCTATCAAGTTGGTGTAGTAGGCGATATTGCGTTTGATCACGTCTTCTTTTTCTGCATGGATGGCGATTAGCATACCGGCTTCGCCGAAGATACGTTCCAGGCTTTCTTTTTTGTCCACCAACATGTTGCCGGTAGAAGAACCGAGGAAAAGTTTCAGGCCGGGTATTCGTTTGTGGTCGAGTTTGCGGATTTCGTCCATATTATCGTTCGTTCCTCCGAAGAAGAAGGAATAGTTGGCGGCCGAGGTTTCGGCTCCGCGTTGCAGTTTCCATTCCAGGTCGGCGAGGGTGGTGGTCTGCGGTTTGGTGTTGGGCATATCCATAAAGGTGGTTACGCCTCCTGCCACAGCAGCACGGCTCTCGCTGGAGATATCGCCTTTGTGGGTCAAACCGGGTTCACGGAAATGCACCTGGTCGTCTATCGCGCCGGGCATTAGCCACTTACCGGTGGCGTCGATTACTTCCACGCCTGTATTGTCTATGTTATCGGGGAGATCACCTACATAGATAGCAGCGATCTTATCTCCTTCGATCAATACGGAACCTTTGAATGTCAGGTCTTCATTGATAATGGTAGCATTTTGGATGCGTACTTTTTTCATTATTCGTTGTTTTTATAGTCAGATAATAGTGCCGTTTTCTACGTGTACTATTTCGCTATTTGTTTCTGTGGATATTTCCGGAAGAGGCTCCACCACTTCAACTTCAACACGCCGAACAAGGCTTCGCCAAAGATGGATGTATTCATTTTGGATACGCCTAATACACGGTTGACAAAAATGATGGGGACTTCTACCAGGGTGAAGCCGCACTTGTGGGCGGTGAACTTCATTTCTACCTGGAAGGCATATCCTTTGAAGTGGATCTTATCCAGTTCGATGGTACGGAGCACTTCACTGCGGTAACATTTGAATCCGGCTGTGGTGTCTTTGATCTTCATACCGGTTACGAGACGGACATAGACGGAGGCGAAGTAGGACATCAGTACACGGCCGAGGGGCCAGTTTACGACATTCACTCCGTTGATATAACGGGAGCCAATGGCGACATCGGCGCCTTCTTCGGCACAGGCTTTATATAGGGAGATCAGGTCGTTGGGGTTGTGGCTGAAGTCAGCGTCCATTTCAAAGACGTATTCGTAGCCATGCTCCAGAGCCCATTTAAAGCCACAGATATAGGCTGTACCCAATCCCAGTTTGCCTTTCCGTTCGACCATACAGAGGCGTTCGGGGAACTCTGTCTGTAGCTGTTTCACAATAGCGGCTGTTCCATCGGGCGAACCATCATCGATGATCAGTACGTGAAAGTATTTGGCCAGGCCAAATACGGTCCGGATAATGTTTTCGATATTCTCCTTTTCATTGTACGTTGGGATAATCACCACGCTGTCCGATCTTTCCATATACTTCGCAATAACGGTTCGTTTTAATTCATCGACGAAGGTAGCACATTTTCACTGAAATATCTTTTTTTTGTCTGATAAAAATCTGCGAACAATGGGGCTTGAGGGGGTATAGGCATGTTATAGGCATATAATAGGCATATAATAGGCAGACAGGGGTAGGTCAATGTGGACTTTTTACTATCTTCGCTGTTTTTAAGACGAAGACGTTATGTTCAAGAAACTTGTAGCGATAGAACCGGTCAGCCTGATTCCTTCGGCCGAAGCGGCTCTGCATTCCTTTGCAGGCGAAGTGGTGATGCATCCGGATATTCCGGCAGATGACGATGATGTGGCGGCCCGTATAGGGGATGCTGATGCCGTGTTGCTGAGTTACACTTCCCGCATCAACCGTGGGGCTTTGGAGAAGTGTCCGAATGTGAAATATATTGGTATGTGTTGTTCGCTGTACTCGCCGGAGAGTGCGAATGTGGATATTCGGTATGCCAATGAGCGGGGTATTACCGTGACTGGCATTCGCGATTATGGCGATGAGGGTGTGGTGGAGTATGTTGTCAGTGAGTTGGTGCGTTGCCTACATGGGTTTGGGCAGGAACCGTGGGAAGAGATGCCGCGTGAGATTACCGGGCTACGGGTAGGTGTGATCGGTCTTGGGAAATCGGGGGGTATGATAGCTGATGCGATGAAATTTTTCGGAGCCGAGGTAGTGTATTTTGCGCGTAGCGAGAAGAAAGAAGCGGCTGAAAAGGGGTATCGTTTTTTGCCGTTGAAGGAGGTACTGGAGGTGAGTGATGTTGTGTTTTGCTGTCTCAACAAGCATACGGTCTTGCTGCATGAAACGGAGTTCCGGCAACTGGGGAATAAGAAGATTTTGTTCAACACAGGGCTGTCGCCTGCTTGGGATGAGGCGCCGTTTACCGAGTGGTTGGAGGGTGATAATCTTTGTTATTGTGATACGATGGGGGCGCTGGGTAGTGCTCGACTCCTCTCCCATCCGCATGTACGCTGCATGCAGGTGTCGACGGGACGTACCCGCCAGGCTTTCGACCGGCTGAGTGAGAAGGTGTTGGCTAATTTATCAGAATACAATCGGTGAGGTAATATTCTGTAATACATTTACGACTGACCATCCAGCGATCTCGGCTGTGGCGCTATATACATCGATGACCGCACGTACCTGATCGTTCTTAATTTCCACCCGCTGTGTATCACCGACAAAGCCGGGGGTGGAACGCATAGTCATCTGCATTTTTTCCGGTCCTACGGAAGACAGTGAAGCGGCAACTGATACGTTGACTTTCGTGGGGAATAGGGCGATGGCTTGGGTGGCATTACCGGAAAAGACCGTACGTTGTTCTGTTTGCAACGTCTCATCATAAACAGCTGTACCTTTCAAGGCGTTCGGTCCCTTCTCATTAAAGAATGTGGCCGAAGCATGTCCCATCAGAGAAGCGGTACGAAGCACATCGAAACCACCTGTAGCACCGGAGCAAAGATAGACTCGTGTGCCATTCGTCCTGGCGGTTACCATCACTTCCTGATAGAAAGCGGCATCGGCTAAAGCGCCGATAGACAGGGTGACGATCGATGTACCGTTCTTCAAGGCTGGTAGAGCCAACTCCCGCAGGGCAGCAGGCGAAGCGGTTTCTACCAGATAATCCGGTTTCAATGCTAACAGTTCTTCCAACGAGGAAGAAGGCACGCAGGTCTGTCCATGTTGCTGCATCTTTTCCACCAGATGTTCGGCTTTGGCTACCGTACGCGAATATACGCCTATCAGTTCATACTCAGGCAATAGGCCATTTACATACGCATCGACTACGATCGCGGCCAATCGTCCACATCCTACTATGACTAATTTATTCATAGGATACAAAGGTACTTTTTAATTTGATAATTTTCTTTCCTGCTTTGATTTCTACTACATTTTCTATAACTTGCCCCTGTTTATCAGTGAGAAATCTAAGAACCAAGAGAATGACTATTTTAGAGAATGAAAAAGAGATAGTAATACGTTTAACACAAGGGAATAAAGAAGCATTCTGTGTGCTTTATGCTGCATATAAGACTGCTGTGGTACGCTTTGTTCTGCGTATGCTTAAATCAAAAGAGCTGGCAGAAGATATTTTCCAGGATGCTTTTGTAGTAATCTGGCAAAGCAGGCAATTTATTAATCCAGAGAGCCTTTTCTCGGCTTATCTTTTCACAATCGTTAAAAACCGTGTTCTGAATATACTTCGTGAAGAAGAAAATCAATCGAAACTGAAAGCTGTAGCAGACGCAGCAATGCAGGAAGAAACGCATAGCACACGGGATACGATCCTACAGAATGATTTGATGGGAGTATTGCAGCAAGCCAAAGAAACCCTGACCCCCAAACAGCGTGAGGTGTATGAACTGAGCCGGGAAGCACATTTATCTCACCAAGAAATTGCCGAACGTCTGCAGATCTCACCCCATACGGTACGTGAACACATCACGATGGCTTTGAAACAGATCCGTCTCTTTCTGCGTAAATATGGCTATATGGCTACTAGCTTGATCTTCTTTTTCTCATCTCGCGTTTAATTCATAAAAAAAGTTAACAATACCCTCTCCCGGGAAGCCGGTTTTGTATTACTTAATAAGAGGGGGATCTTTTTAATCCCAACAGAAAAATAGAAATGAAAGAACAAAAGAACAACATAAAGGATATAAATCGTTATCTGGACAATTTCTATGCCACGGAAGAGGTCCACCGGTTAAGGGAATTGATCCGTTCAGAGATTGGTTCGGAAAGCTTGGATGCGCGAATGAAAGAACTGTGGATCGAATGCCTGGCATCTAGGGAAGAACCTTTGTATAAGGAAGAACTACTAAAAAGGGAAGCTGAAAGATTGTTGGAAGAAAGGGTTGGCAAAGCGGTTACCCCGAAAAAGAGACAATGGAAATTGCGACTTTGGAGCAGAGTTGCCGCCTCTTTATTGTTGTTAATAGTCGCTTCATGGACGGTTTATTATGCAGCAAAAGATCGTCATTTGTCTACTACGGAACTCACCTATCAGGAGGTGCATGTTCCTTACGGAGAGAAAAAGGAGTTGCTTCTTCCTGATGGGACAACGGTGTTATTAAATGCCGGCTCACATTTTTCTTATCCCGATAAATTTATGGGTGAAGAGCGTCAGGTGAAGTTGAATGGGGAAGGTTTTTTCTCTGTTGCTAAGGATAAGAGTCATCCATTTGTTGTCTCTTCTCGGGATCTGGATATAAAGGTTTTAGGCACGGTTTTCAACGTAAAAACCTATGAAGAAGACGAATTGGTCAGTGTAGCAGTTCGGAGTGGTAAGGTGCAGGTAGACACGGATGGAATCTCCTCACGCCTGACTTCCGGGGAGCAGATCACGTTGAATCACCGCACAAAAGATTATCAGAAAAAGACAGTGGAAGCCAACAGCATCAGCTCCTGGAGAAAGGGCGGACTGTTCTTTAATGAGACGCCCATTGCTGATGTTGTGAGGGAACTGAATCGTATCTACAATTGCAAGGTCAGGTTTGAAGAGGGGCAGAATTTCAACAACTTGATCGTTGGTGAGCATGATAATAAAAGCATCGAATCCGTATTGAAATCCATTGAATACACTTCGGGAATAAAATGCCGGAAAGAGGGGAGTGAATATATTCTTTATAAGTAGTTAACTTATGTAGTGACTTAAAAAACATCTATTATGAACAATACCTCATAAGCCAAAAAAAATAGGAACATTCCGAAGAACATTCCTATTTGCAATTTCTTAGGAAAAAGGGCATAGATAGCTTCGACCCTATATTATATGCTCCTTCATGCCTAATTTAAACTAAGTTTTAATGAATAAAACATTCAAAAGTATGACTTTTTTTTCTAATACCACATGTAAAGGCCTAAATTGCGCCCGATATTTTGCTATTTTAACAGTCTTTTTTCTTCTTTTTGCGGCATCGGGTAATGCACAGGCACTGAAGAACAGCAATATCTCGATTCGGATAAATAAGGAGAAAGTAGAAGATGTGTTTACAGTGCTCAGTAAAGAAACGAACTATAAGTTCTTCTATGACAAGGAGGTCGTTTCAAACCTACCTCTCATCTCATTTTCTTTCACAAATGGAACTATTTCTGCCATTTTATCGGAAATTTCCACACAAACCAAATTGTATTTTACGACGATCGACAACACTATTACGGTGAGCCGGGAAAACACGACTGGCACGAGCCCTCAGCAGGCGCTATTAGTAATGGGAGTTGTGGTCGATGAACAGGGAGAGCCTGCCATCGGAGCCAATGTCTTTGAGAAAGGGACGACTTCCAACGGTACAGTGACGGATATAGACGGAAAATTTAGTCTCCGTGTCAGCGATCGTGCGATATTAGTCGTTTCCTATATCGGTTATGTGATGCATGAGGTTGCCGTTACCGGAAAGTCCTCCTTGCATATCAAACTAAAAGAGGATAATAAAAGCATAGAGGAAGTGGTTGTTATCGGTTACGGCACAGCCCGAAAAAAAGATGTTACCGGTGCTCTCAGTCGTGTAAATGTAACCGAACAGTCAACGATCCCTAACACTAACCCCGTGCAGGCTTTGCGTGGGAATGTAGCCGGATTGCGAGTGATTGATACGGGAAAGGCGGGGACCGATGGCTCGATTCAGATCAGGGGAACCACTTCCATTTCCGCCGGTAATGATCCACTGATTGTCTTAGACGGGGTACCTTTCTCCGGTGGTCGTTTGTCCGATATCAACACGAATGATATTGAGACGATGGACGTACTAAAAGATGCCAGTTCAACTGCAATCTATGGATCCCGAGGGGCAAATGGAGTCATTATGATTACGACAAAAAAAGGTAGAACGTCAAAACCTCAGTTGAGTTACAACGGTTATGTAGGTTTCTCCGATTTTGCCAATATGCCTAAGCTAATGGGGCCGGGTAAATATCAGCAATTGAGAAAAGACGCGGAGGTCTATATGAATCAATCATTACCATTTCAAACGATTGAAGAAGAAAATATTGCGGCAGGCCGTACGATTGATCCATGGGATGTGATTAAACAGGATGCTCCGATGACGGAGCATGAGTTAAGTTTATCTGGTAAAGGAGAGAGAATGACTTATTATCTTTCCGGTGCTTTTACCTCCCAAAAATCGCCTTTGGCGGGTGACGAATTTCAACGTTTAACTGTCCGGACTAACTTTGATGTGAAGGTTACGGATTGGTTGGAGATCGGATCAAATTCCAGTTTTGCATTTAAAGACTATTCCGGAAACAATGCGGATTGGGGTAGTGCCGGATATCTTAGCCCTTTTTCCTCTATGCGTTATGAAGATGACGGAACACTTCGCCGGTTACCTTTTGGCGACGGAATGGTCTCAAATCCACTGTGGAGTGTGGAAATGAATGATAATGAAGAGCGGTCATATGGCGTTTTTAATAATAATTATGCTACAGTAAAATTGCCATTAAAGGGTTTGACATACCAAATGAATCTTTCTAACAACCTGCGTTTTAAAGATATTAAAAATTACACACCGGCCTATGACAGAGATGGTAATACCTGGCTGGGAAGCGGAGACAAAAAGCATGATTATTCTTACGACTTTATTCTGGAAAATATGTTGAAATACAATAACACATTTGCAGAAAAACACAATGTGGATATTACCCTGATGTATGGTTATGAATCCAGCAAGGCAAATTCGTCTAAATTATCATCCAACAATATCTTTAATGATGCTTTGGGATGGGATGGTCTAGGGATAGGAGAAAATCATACGATTACAACAACGGCTTCGGAATCAACTGCTTTATCCAGTATGGCACGGGTCGGTTATCGTTTTGCAGATAAATACATGTTAAATGTGACAGTGAGACGGGACGGGTTCTCTGCGTTTGGAGCAGATAAGAAATATGGGACATTCCCGTCGATTGGGATGGGATGGGCTATTTCTCAGGAAAAATTTATGTCTCATATTTCCTGGCTTGATTTCCTGAAATTACGTGCTTCATGGGGGAAGAACGGAAACCGTGCCATCAGCAGTTATGCATCCCTGAGTACGATGGGAACATTGAGATATGTATATGGGGATGGCGGAAGCACGTCTATAGGGCTTTATCCGACCTCAATGCCCAATCCATTGTTAGGATGGGAGACCTCGCAGTCTTATAACGCAGGTGTGGATTTTAATGTATTAAATGGAAGACTAAATGGTAGCATTGATCTATATCAAACAAAAACAACAGATCTGCTATTGGAAGTCAGTGTTCCTAACATGTCCGGATATGATGTTTTTATGACTAATATCGGTGAAACACAGAACAAAGGGATTGAAATCTCTTTGAACTCGGAAAATATAAAGACGGCTAATTTCTCATGGAATACATCTCTGACTTTTTCCTCAAATAAAAATAAAATTATTCATCTTATGGGAGAAGACCTGAATGGTGATGGAAAAGAAGATGACGATATAGGCAAAAGCCGATTCATAGGTTATTCTATGGGATCCAATTACAACTATGTGTTTGATGGCATCTGGCAGGAAGGAGATGATTTTTCTATCGATCAATCGGCTAAACCCGGCGATATAAAATTCAAAGATATCGATGGGAACGGTTCTATCGGTCCGGAAGACCGGGTAGTATTACATAATAATCGTCCCAAGTTCATGTTAGGCATAAATAACACATTACAATATAAAGATTTCATATTGTCATTTTTGTTTGATTTACGTTATGGTGGGTACGCAGCTAATAGCTGGATTAATCCGGGAACACAGTATTATAATCGTTGTAACCAGTTAGATTTACCCTACTGGACTCCGGAAAATCCAATAAATGATAGGCCAAGTGTAGGTTATTCAAATCCACGCGGATATGGGTTCTACGAAAAGCTGACTTATCTTCGTTTGCAAGATGTCTCTTTTGCCTATAATTTGCCTAAAAATCTGATACAAAAAATCGACCTGAATAATGTTCGGATTTATGTCAGCGGAAAGAATCTGGCGACCTGGACCGGATGGCATGGTTATGATCCTGAACATGGCTCCAATGGTAGAGCTTCTACGAATGGTCCATTGATCAAATCATGGGTATTGGGACTTCAAATCAGTTTATAATTCTAAAGAGATAGAACAATGAAAAAGAATTACAGATCTATATATTTGTTACTGGCTTTTATTTTTATGGTTGTAGCACAATCGTGTGATGATAGTTACCTGGAAGAAAAGCCATTGGATAAATTCAGTCCTGAAAATTTATTGACCACTAAAAAAGGGTTTGAAACAGTTATTCATGCACTTCATAATTATGCACGATCGGAGAATTTCATATCAAACAATGATGATGCAATGAATACGGGGACTGATGTAGCTTGCAGCGGAGTGACAGATGGCCGTTTTTTTAACGATTACAGTTTGATCCTGCCAGAACATGCTACTCCCAAGTTCTATTGGGACTGGGCCTATATGAAAATGTTGAAAAATGCGAATCTGATAATTACCAGAGCAGAAAATCCGGATGTACAATGGACCACTGATGAGAAAAATGAGATCGTGGCTGAAGCTAAATTCTTTCGAGCGTATACCTATAATTCCCTGGTAAATCTATTTGGGGGCATACCCATTGTGGATAAGGAAGAAATGGCTCCCCGGTTTGATTATACTCGTGCGTCACGTCGTGATGTACTGGAGTTTGTGAAAACGGACCTGGAATTTGCCGCTCAGTACCTTCCTGTTGTATCGTCAGACCCTTCTCTGGATGGACGTATCTTTCGTGCCGCAGCTTATCATTTGTTATCAGAGGTTTATATTAGTTTAGGCCTGGAGTTAAATGATAAGAATTATTTTGAGAAGTCGATAAATGCAGCCTCTCAGGTAATTGATGGGAAATGTGGTGACTATGCATTGGTTACTGCCCGTTTTGGTGATACGCAACGCCCCGGTGATTATTATTCGGATTTATTCTGGACCGGACAACAAAACCGCGGGTCTGGTAATAAAGAAAGTATTTGGGTGCTTCAATATGAATATCTGACTCCCGGAGGAGAAGAAGCGAATAACACCCATTTGCGTTTGTGGGGACCTAAGTTTGAGGATGTCACTTTCCCAGATGGGAAAAAACTTCTAGTTTGCGATTCTCTGGGACGTATGCAGGGTATTGTCCGGCCATTAAATCTACCAAACTATGAAGTATGGAGCGATGATCTGAGTGATATGCGTTATTCAGAATACAATTTCAAGAAAGATTTTTATATGAATAACCCGACATCTCAATATTTTGGGGAGAAGGTGGAATTGACAAAGAAAGCTGATGGAAAGATGTATCTTACTCTTTCTGATGGAACAGTTACCAGTAAAACAGTAGATACTGTTCGTGTTCTTTATCCATATTTCCGCAAAATAGAAGGAGAACAGCCCTGGGGAGCGATGGCAGGCCGGACGTCAAATGACCGCTATGTTATGCGATTATCAGAAACTTACCTTTTGCGGGCTGAGGCTTATTTGCATAAAGGAGATCTGGATAAGGCGGCAGCAGATATAAACGTAATTAGGAACCGGGCAAAAGCAAAACCGGCAACGGCGTCTCAGATTACGATAGACTATATATTGGATGAACGCATAAGGGAGTTAGTAGTGGAAGAGCCCAGAAGGAAAACACTTATTCGTTTAGGCAAATTATATGAAAGAGCCATGAAATATAATTATCGTGTACAAGGTAATATAAAACCTTATCACGAATTATTACCTATTCCTCAGAAAGCGATAGATGCCAATGTGGGAGCGAAAATAGAACAGAATCCAGGATATCCGGGTTCCTGATACACTCAAAATAAAAAACAGGTAGCTTTGTAACGGGCTACCTGTTACGTATAAAAAATAAATATGAATAAACAATTATTGGATATGAGAGAAAGACTTCGGACAACAAGTTTGGTGCTGGTTAGTTTACTACTGGCCTTATCTACCCTTTCCGCACAAAATAATAATCTCGTGTTGGTGGAAGCGGAAAGTTTTATGAAAAAGGGTGGATGGGTACTCGATCAGCAGTTTATGGATCAGATGGGATCCCCATTTTTATTAGCACATGGGTTAGGGAAACCGGTAGAGGATGCGACAACGGATGTCGTAATCCCTAAAAAAGGGATCTGGCATGTATATGTCCGTAGCTGGAACTGGTGCTCTCCATGGGGAGTAAAAGAAGCGCCCGGTCGTTTTCAGCTCCTTGTAAATGGGACTATTTTGGCGAATGAGTTAGGTCTGGGCACACAATGGGACTGGGAATATGCAGGCAGTGTACAAATAAAAGACAAAAATAACACAGTAGTTCTTCATGATTTGACTGGATTTGAAGGACGTTGTGATGCCATATTGTTTTCACAATCAAAAGATATTCGGATTCCCAATGAAGGGAATGCCATGTCTCAGTATCGTAAAAAGCTATTGGGGTTACCTGATAAGCCTGCGAACGCCGGATCTTATGATATGGTGGTTGTAGGAGCCGGAACAGCGGGGCTTGGCGCAGCAATCAAGGGTGCCCGTGCCGGAATGAAAGTAGCCTTAGTGCATGACCGCCCTGTTCCGGGAGGAAATAATAGTACAGAAGTCAGAGTGGTAGCCAGTGGAGGGTTGAATCTTGAACCTTATCCGGCACTTGGAAATGTGATTAAAGAAATTAAAAATGTATATAAAAATCCGGATCAAGTGGATCAGGTGATTGCCTCAGAGAAGAATCTTTCTTTTTTCCCTAATATGCATGTTTTTACACTCGAAAAAGAAGGGGACAAAATAAAGTCAGTGACAGCAAAACATATTGAAACAAATAAAGAATCCGTTTTTTATGCTCCTTTGTTTGTGGATTGTACCGGAGATGGTAATGTGGGATTCTTAGCCGGTGCGGAATACCGTGTCGGTCGTGAAATGCGTGCGGAGTCCCGTGAGACACTTGCACCGGAAAGGCCTGATAATATTGTATTGGGAACATCCTTAACCTGGTGGAGTAAAGTGTTACAGACAGACACATCGTTTCCTGCATGCGAGTGGGCTATTCAATTCAATGATGAGTCATGTGAAAAGGTCTTTAATGGAAGTAACTGGTGGGAGACCGGTTTTCGTTATGACCAGGTGAATGAAGCGGAATATATCCGTGATTATCTGTTCCGTGCGATCTACGGCAACTGGGCCTTTTTGAAAAATAAAAGTAAATATAAGGATGAATATAAAAACCGGGAGTTGGATGATGTATTTTATGTGGCGGGCAAAAGAGAGTCACGCCGTTTAGTAGGAGATATTATGCTTCGTCAATCCGATACGGAAGGTGAATATATAAAGTATGATGACGCCTTTGTGACCTGTACCTATAATTTAGATCAGCATTTTCCGACACCGAAAAATAGTTTTTTCTTCCCCGGTGAGGAATTTATATCCACCATGAAACATTATTTTAACGATCTGGGTACTCCGCGTCGTTATTTGCGGGAGGATCAGGTGATACCTCCATATCGGATACCTTATCGTTGTTTATATTCTAAGAATGTGGATAACCTGTTTATGGCAGGGCGGAATATAAGTGTTACCCATATCGTACTGTCTTCTTGTCGCGTACAGGAGACGACTGGTATGATGGGGGAGCTTGTAGGGTTGGCTGCTTCCTTGTGCAAGAAGTATGAATGTTCACCCCGTGATGTATATAACAATCATTTGAAGGAATTGGAGAACTTTTTAAAATAGGGAACAATGATAGATAGACGTACTTTTCTGAAACAAGCCGGCTTGTTTTCCACTGTTATTCTTTTACCTTCGTGCCTCCAGCGTGCAAAAGCCCAAGGGAAAGGTTTTCATATTTTAGTGGTGTCGGGCTGGCAGGATGTGAATATTGGTGACATCGCGCATACACCGGGATTGCTACATGTGCTGGAAACAGAGTTGCCCGAAGCGACCATTACCTTATGGAAGCGTAGCAAGAGTGATATAGTAGAGGATTTACTTAAAAAGAACTTTCCTAAAATAACTATTCTTTATGGAAATCCGGATAAGGATTTTGTGATCGAGCATGAAGCCCTGCTGAGAGCCATAGAGGAGGCAGATATATTTATACATGGGTCAGGTCCTTCGGTAGTGGCTGCCAATTGTCTGGAAGCCTGGCGTAAGCTGACTTCCAAACCCTTTGGATTGTTTGGAACTACGATTCAGGATATATCCCCTGCTTTGCAAAATTTATTGAACGATGCCTCTTTCGTCTTTACGCGCGAAACGGCTTCGATAGAAAAACTGAAAGAGGCAGGTGTAGATAAACCGGAGATTCGTTTTATCCCGGATGCCACCTTTGCACTGCATATACAGGATAAGGAAAAGGCTGATCAGTTTATGAAAACAAACGAGTTGGAAGAACGCAAGTTCATCTGTGTTATTCCTCGTTTACGGAAAACACCCTATTGGTTGATTCGTCCGCAGAACTATACGGCTAAACAAATTGAAGACACAACAGCCCTGAATGATCAATGGAAAGAGACAGACCATGCAAAGGCGAGGGAAGCAATTATCCGTTGGGTAAGAGAGACCGGAAATAAAGTATTGATTTGCCCGGAAATGACCTACCAGGTAGATATCATGGATGAATTGCTCATCGATCCGCTGCCTGCCGACGTGAAAGAGAATGTGGTGAAACGTGGTTATTGGCTGCCGGATGAGGCGGCTTCACTTTATAGTAAAGCCTTTTGCGTACTTAGTTTTGAATGTCATTCTCCCATTATTTCTTTGCAAAACGGAACCCCTGCCTTTTATTTGCGTCAGCCGGAAGATACGATCAAAGGGCAGATGTATTATGATTTGGGCTTTACCCAATGGGTTTTTGAGATTGATGATACGAGCGGAGAACAGATTGCAAATCGTTTGATGGAAGTTCATGCAAATTACACGGCTGCCCAGGATTACCGTAAGGAAGGCATGAATAGGGCGGCAGGTTTATTCAAAGAGGGTGCAGCTTATGTGAAGAGGGTTGTACGTCCATAATAAATCACCTGACAAATGAGAAAGATGAATGAAGCGAAAGAATAGCTTGGAAAGTATACGAAGGAGCGCCGATTATTTTACCTAAATGGTTACCTTTGCGCAAATTCATTACAGCTTTGAAAGTACAGGAATTACTTGATCTATACGCTTCCCACCCTCAGGTATCGGCGTTGGAGCATTTGCTATCCAACGAATCGCCGCGAAATATCCACCTAAAGGGGTTTACCGGTTCGGCTGCGGCTATGACGGTTGCGGCATTGTTTAGCCGACGAGATAGCGCGATGGTATGTGTGTTGAACGACCTTGAAGAGGCCGGTTACTTCTACCATGATCTCATGCAATTGACTGGCAGCCAGTCGGTCTTTTTCTATCCGTCGGCCTACCGGCGAGCTATTAAATACGGGCATACGGATGCTGCCAACGAGATTCTGCGCACCGAGGTGCTTAGTATGTTGCAACAGCCGACGGGTTCGTTCGTGATCGTGACTTATCCCGATGCCCTGGCCGAAAAGGTGGTGGCGAAGGAGACGCTGAAGCAGAACACGCTCAAGATACATACGGGCGAACGGCTCGACAATATGTTTGTTTCGGATGTACTGGATACCTACGGTTTCGAGCAGGTAGACTATGTCTATGAACCCGGACAGTATGCGATGCGTGGGAGTATCCTCGACGTCTTTTCCTTCTCACACGAATATCCCTACCGTATCGACTTCTTTGGCGATGAGGTGGAGACCATCCGCTCGTTTGATGTCGACACGCAGCTCTCCCGTGAGAAGCTGGACAGTATCTATATCGTGCCGAAGATGACGAAGTCGAAGGCCGACAACTCCTTCCTCGACTCCCTCCCACCCTCGGCCTTGTTGGTGTTCAAGGATCAGGTCTGGTGTCGCGAGCGGATTGATAGTCTGTGGAATGAGACGCCGGTGGTGGGCGACGAGGAGTCGTTTATGGATCAGGATCAGATGCGAGGGCGGCTGATTACTGAAGCTGCTTTTATCCGCAGCGGGCTCAACTTCAAGCGTATCCATATCGGGCTGAGGCCAGCAGGGACCGCTGATGCCACGCTCACGTTCCAGACACAGGAGCAGCCTATTTATCATAAGAATTTTGAGCTGGTGAGCCAATCGTTTCACTCTTATCTGGAGAAGGGGTATGCGTTATATATACTTACCGACAACGAGAAACAGGCAACGCGTATCCGGACGATCTTTGAAGACCGGGGCGAAGATTTGCCTTTCACGGCTGTGGATAAGACGATCCATGCCGGTTTTGCGGATGATGACCGGCAGATATGTCTCTTTACTGATCATCAGATATTCGACCGTTTTCACAAGTTTAATCTCAAGAGTGAGCATGCGCGGAGTGGTAAGATCAGTCTTACGCTGAAGGAGCTGAACCAGTTTTCGATTGGCGACTATGTAGTGCATATTGATCATGGAGTGGGTCAGTTTGGGGGACTTCTCCGGATGGAGACGAATGGAAAGATACAGGAGGTGATCAAGTTGCTGTATCTGAACAATGATGCTATTTTCGTTAGTATTCACTCTCTGCACAAGTTATCCAAATACAAGGGGAAGGAAAGCGGCGAAGCGCCTAAGCTTAACAAACTCGGTACCGGTGCTTGGGAGCGGATCAAAGAGAAGACCAAGGCGAAGGTGAAAGATATCGCCCGCGACCTGATCATCCTTTATTCCAAACGCCGGCAGGAGAAGGGCTTTGCCTATACGCCGGACAGTTTTATGCAGCATGAGCTTGAGGCCAGTTTCATTTACGAGGATACGCCCGACCAGGTGAAAGCTACGGCCGACGTGAAGGCGGATATGGAGAATGCTCGTCCAATGGACCGTCTGATCTGCGGTGACGTAGGTTTCGGCAAGACTGAAGTAGCTATCCGCGCTGCTTTCAAGGCTGTGGCCGATGATAAGCAGGTGGCTGTACTGGTGCCTACTACGGTGCTGGCTTTCCAGCATTTCCAGACCTTTACGGATCGTCTGAAAGACTTCCCCTGCACGATCCGTTACATCAGCCGGGCGACATCAACCGGACGACTGAAAGAGATATTGGCCGATCTGAAAGAGGGGAAGATTGATATTCTGATCGGAACGCATCGCATCGCAGCCAAAGATGTGAAGTTTAAAGATCTCGGACTGCTGATCATTGACGAAGAACAGAAGTTTGGTGTCTCCGTCAAGGAACGGCTACGGCAGATGAAGAGTAATGTAGATACTATTACTATGACGGCGACTCCCATTCCGCGCACACTTCAGTTTTCGCTGATGGGTGCCCGCGACCTTAGCAATATTACCACCCCGCCACCCAACCGTTATCCGGTACAGACCGAGGTGGAACGTTTCAATCCCGACATTATCCGCGAAGCGATTAACTTCGAGATGAGCCGTAACGGGCAGGTGTTCTTTATCAACAACCGTATCCAGAATATCCATGAGATCGAAGCGTTGGTACGCCGCGAAGTGCCCGATGCCCGGATCGTGGTAGGTCATGGACAGATGGAGCCGCAGAAGTTAGAGAAGGTGCTGCTCGATTTCGTCAACTACGAATTTGATGTCCTGATTGCTACGACGATTATCGAGAGTGGTATTGACGTACCGAATGCGAATACCATTATTGTGAACAACGCGCAGCAGTTTGGGTTGTCTGACTTGCACCAGTTGCGTGGGCGTGTGGGACGAAGTAACCGGAAGGCCTTTTGCTATCTCCTCTCCCCGCCTCTTTCCTCGCTTACGCAGGAAGCGCGGAGACGGTTGCAGGCTATTGAGAACTTCTCTGAATTGGGAAGCGGTATCCATATTGCCATGCAGGACCTTGACATCCGCGGTGCCGGTAATATGTTGGGGGCCGAACAGAGTGGTTTTATAGCCGACCTGGGTTATGAAACTTACCAGAAGATTTTGGAAGAGGCTGTGAGCGAACTTAAGACTGAGGAGTTTGCTAATCTCTACGCCGAAGAAGGTGAACGCGACAGCGGCACCGAATATGTACGCGATACCTATATTGAAAGTGATCTTGAACTTATGTTTCCGCCTACGTATATTCCCAATGATTCCGAGCGTATCACGCTCTATCGCGAGTTGGATAATATGGAGCAGGAGCGTGATATCCTGGCCTTTACCGAACGGTTGAAAGACCGTTTCGGTAAGATTCCGCAGGAAGGGAAGGAGTTGATCCGCATCGTCCGTCTCCGTCGTATGGCTAAGCAGCTTGGGATGGAGAAAGTGGTGTTGAAGAAGGAGCAAATGAGTATCTTCCTCGTTTCCAACCCGGAAAGCCACTACTACCAGAGCGAGGCCTTCGACAAATTGCTTCGATTCGTCCAGCGCTATCCCCGCCTGTGCAATCTCCGCGAGGTGAACGGTAAGCGCAGTATCGTAATCAAAGACGTGCCGACGGTAGAGAAGGCGTGTGCGCTACTTGAAGAGATGCTGAAGAGCAATGAGTAAATGAATAATGAGTAATGATTAATAAAAACTACTGTGTATCATGAAAAAAACGTTAGTGGACTTGTTTGAACAGTCCGTTCAGCAGTATCCCGGGAATACATTCCTGTGGGAAAAGACCACCGATAAGTTTGAATCGACTACCTACTCACAAGTCCAAGAGCAGGTATATGCCCTCGGTGCCGGATTGGTGGCGTTGGGCGTAAAGAAAGGCGATCATATGGCGCTGCTGAGTGAAGGCCGTAACGCCTGGATCATCGGCGAGTTGTCGATGTTTTACGCCGGCGCTACCAATGTGCCGTTGTCGGTCAAGTTGGAAGAGGCTAACGACCTCTTGTTCCGCCTCGTGCATGCGGAAGTGAAATATATTATGGTTTCGGGCACTCAATTGAAGAAGATCCGGAGCATTGTCGATAAACTGCCGCTGGTAAGTAAAATCATTGTCTTTGACGAGCTTCCTTCTTACGAAGACAAAGAGGTGTCGATGGATGAAGTGATCCGCTTGGGTAAAATCTGGCTGGGCGAACATTCGTTGGATGAATTCCTTGCTATCGGGCGGTCGTTGCAGAACGATGACTATGCGACGATCACCTACACGTCGGGTACGACCGCTGATCCGAAAGGGGTTGTTCTTACGCACCGTAACTATACGGCTAACATTGAGCAGTCGCTTACTTGTGTGGGGATCACGCAAGAGTGGCGCACGCTGATCATTCTGCCGCTCGACCACTGTTTTGCGCATGTGGTTGGGTTCTTTATCTTTATGTCGCAAGGGGCTTCGGTGGCAACAGTGCAGACAGGAAAGTCGGGGATTGAAATGCTGAAGAATATTCCGCTTAATATAAAGGAAGTAAAACCGTATCTTATCCTTAGTGTACCGGCGTTGGCCAAGACGTTCAAGAAAAATATCGAACTGGGTGTACGCAATAGTGGCGCTGTGGCCGAACGGTTGTTTAACTGGGGATTGTCTGTGGGTTATGTCTATAACGGAGATGGTGGCGACGAACGGGGTCGCGGCTGGCGATGCCTGCTCAAACCGCTTGTGTCGTTGTTCGACTCGATCATCTTCTCGAAGGTGCGTCAGAACTTTGGAGGCGAACTACGTTTCTTTGTGGGCGGTGGGGCGCTACTGGACAAGGACTTGCAAAAATTTTACTACGCCATCGGTATGCCGATGTTCCAGGGATACGGGCTGAGCGAGGCCACGCCGGTGATTTCGACCAACACGCCGATGCGTCATCGTTTCGGTAGTAGTGGTATCCTGGTGCGTCCGCTTGATCTGAAGATATGCGACAATGATGGGAAGGAACTGCCTCGGGGTGAGAAGGGTGAGATTGTGATCCGTGGTGAGAACGTGATGGCTGGCTACTGGAAGAATCCTGTTGCCTCGGCCGAAAGTCTTCGTGACGGGTGGCTCTATACAGGCGACATGGGATATATGGGGGCTGATGGTCTGCTATACGTGCTGGGGCGTTTCAAGAGTTTGCTGATTGCCAGTGATGGCGAGAAATATAGTCCGGAAGGGATAGAAGAAGCGTTGGTTGAACATTCGTCGGCCATTGAGCAGGTGATTCTGTACAACAATCAGAATCCTTATACTGTCGCCCTGATCGTTCCTAATAAAGAGGTGTTAAAGAAGGGGGTGGAACAACAGAATCTTGCTCTCGATAGCGAAGAAGGACGGAAAGCGGCCATTGGCATCGTACAGCAACAGCTCGACCGTTTTCGCAAGAACGGGGATCTGGCGGCACTCTTTCCCGACCGCTGGCTGCCGGCTTCTTTCGCTATTCTACCTGAAGGATTTACTGAGCAGAATGGGCTTATGAACAGTACGATGAAGATTGTACGGGGTAAGGTGGAGAAGCAGTATGCGGATCGTATTGAGCATCTCTATACACCGGAGGGGAAGAATCCGGTGAATGGGAAGAATATGGAGGCGCTGTAAAAAATGATTAACGATTAATATAGAAACTATGAACCGTAAAAAAACTATTGCTTTCGCTGCGGCGTGCGTCCTTTCGATGGGGATGGCACAGGCTGAGGGTGTTTCCCGGCAGGAGATTTCGCAGGGCTGGACTTTTAAGCAGGCTCGTGGCAACAACTGGTATCCGGCGACTGTCCCGGGGGTCGTACAGACTGACCTGATGGACAATCAGATTATTGAAGACCCGTTTTTCCGCCTCAATGAGCGCGGTATCCAGTGGGTGGATAAGGAAGACTGGATCTATAAGACGACTCTCGATGTTTCTCCTGAGCTATTCGCAAAGGATCATATTGAGCTCTTCTTTAAAGGACTTGATACGTATGCTGACGTTTATCTGAACGACTCCTGTATCCTTCATGCCAACAATATGTTCCGCGAATGGCGGGTGGATGTGAAAGGCCTGCTGAAGAAAGAGGGTAATGAACTTCGCATCTTCTTCAACTCTCCCATACGGGTGGATATGCCGAAGTTTGACGCACTCAACTATCCACTTGAGGCGGGTAATGATCAGTCGGAAAATGGCGGTATCTTCGATAAGAAAGTGAGTGTCTTCGCTCGCAAAGCCGGTTACCATTATGGCTGGGACTGGGGGCCACGCATTGTCACCAGCGGTATCTGGCGTCCGATCTTCCTCGAAGGATGGAACGATGCCCGTATCCAGAACATCCATTATATCCAAAGTAATGTAACGGCGAAGAAGGCTGTCCTCAAAGCGAAGACGCAGGTGATGGCCGACAAAGACGGCAGTGCCACCCTCACCATTCAAGCCGATGGAGTGAAGGCTGCCTGGACAAAGACCGTGCAGTTGAAGAAAGGCGTCAATCTGGTTGAGACTGATATCACTGTCAACAATCCCCGTCTATGGTGGAGCAACGGACTGGGTGAGGCTTACCTTTATCCTTTCACCGCCACCCTGACGATCAACGGCAAGGATGCTGATCAGAAGACTAACCGCCTTGGCCTCCGCAGCCTCCGCGTAGTGAACGTAAAGGATAAAGACGGTCACACCTTCTACTTCGAACTTAATGGTAAGCCGGTATTTGCCAAGGGAGCCAACTACATTCCGCAGGACAACTTCCTGCCGCGTGTTACGCCCGAACGATATGAGAAGACTATTCTCGACGCCGTCAATGCCAACATGAATATGCTCCGCATCTGGGGCGGCGGTATCTATGAAGAAGATATCTTCTTCGACCTCTGTGACCAATACGGTATCCTGGTATGGCAAGACTTTATGTTTGCTTGCAGTACCTATCCGATGAATCCCGAACAGTTAGATAATATCCGTCACGAAGCCATCGATAATGTAGTGCGTTTGCGTAACCACCCGTCGCTTGCCATCTGGTGCGGTAACAATGAGATCCACACTGCCTGGTTTAACTGGGGTTGGATGCAGAAGTACAAACAACTCGGTGTGTTGGACGAACTGCGTAAGGATTATAAAGATGTGTTCGATGGCGTACTGCCCGAAGTGGTAGCGGAATACGACCCGACGGCCTTCTACTGGCCTTCATCGCCCTACGGCGGCAACCCGGATGCCAAGTGCGAAAGCGGTAAGCAGATCTGGAACCCTGACGGCGACGGCCACTATTGGGGTGTATGGCATGCCCGCGACTCGATCGCGAACTACAACCATATCCGTGCCCGCTTCTTCTCGGAATATGGATTCCAGTCGTTCCCTGAGTACCAATCGGTATTAAAGTACGCGCCTGAAAAGCGCGACCACGATATCTATTCGGAAGTCATGATGTCACACCAACGCGGCGGTAGCCATGCCAACGGTCTGATCGAATGGTATCTGCTGAACGAATACCGCAAGCCGAAAGACTTTCCCAATTTCCTCTATATGGGTCAGTTACTCCAGGGAGATGCTATCAAGACGGCTATCGAAGCTCATCGTCGCGATATGCCGTATTGTATGGGCACACTGTTCTGGCAGCACAACGACTGCTGGCCGGTTGCCTCCTGGTCGAGCCGCGACTACTATGGTCGTTGGAAAGCTCAACACTATTTCTCGAAGAAAGCCTTCCGCGATATCCTGGTTTCTCCGATCCAGGATAATGGTAAGCTGGATGTGTACGTGGTATCCGACCGACTGCAGGCAACAAAAGGCACACTTGATATCCGTGTAATGGACCTTAGCGGGAATGTAGTCTATACGAAGAAGACTAACGTTACGCTGCCCGCTAACGCCAGCAAGGTGCAGTTCTCCGCCCCGGTGGCTTCACTACTCGGGACAAAGCAGTCCAACGAAGTAGTTGTCTGCGCCCGTTTCACCGCAACCGGTAAGGCTGGCGACGTGTATGCCAATAACTACTTCCTCACCCGCTACAAAGACATCGACTTCCCACAGGCTACGATCCGTACCACGACGGCAGCGGCTGGCGACGGCTTCGACATCACTCTGCAAAGCGACATGTTCGCTCGCGGTGTCTTCCTGAGTATTGATGGTATCGAGAACTTCTTTTCCGACAACTACTTCGACCTGCTGCCCGGCGAACCCATCACTATCCATGTAACTTCGAAGCTCAACAAGACGGCGTTCGACCAACAGTTGAAAACCGTACATATTTCGCAGGCGTATTAAGCTATCTGCAAACATCATACACGAAAGCCTGGAAGAATATTCCAGGCTTTTTTTATGCATAAACAACTAAATAAACGAACATATTAAGTAAACTTTCCATACACATTACTGTTTTAAATATACGAAGACAAACAATTATTCATCTTTTTATTCGAACAATACAATTAAAATGTATAAATCTATGTATCAAAATCTGAAACAAAGAATCAGGAACTGCGGCACAGTAGCGGCCGTGGGTGCAGTCCTGGCCGTGGGAGCTATACTTCCACAGCCCGCATCGGCACAACAGAAAAATGCAAATGCCAAACCCAATATCATCGTCATCATGACAGATGATGTGGGCTATGGTGACTTGGGCTCCTACGGAGGAGGTGTCATGCGTGGCGCTCCTACTCCCAATCTTGACCGTATGGCGCAGGAAGGTATGCGATTTGTGGATTATTACGGACAAGCCAGCTGTACAGCTGGGCGAGCCTCTTTCATTACCGGCCGTATCCCTATCCGTACCTCCATGTCGTCTGTATTGGCACCGGGAGACCCTAACGGGTTGAAAAAAGAAACGCCGACCATCGCCCAGGCGATGAAACAACAGGGCTACAAAACCGTACAGTTAGGCAAATGGCATCTGGGTGATAAAGAAGAAAACTTCCCCACATCCATCGGCTTTGACGAGATGTATCACATGACGCCCTACTATGCCGGTGTATATGCGTACGAAGATCCGACACTGCACCCCAACTTCCCTCGCAACGACCCGGAATTCATGAAAGAATGGAAAGCCATGGCCGTACTGTCGGAGTTTGAAGGTAAAGCCGGCGAAAAGGCAAAAGTCGTGACGGAGAACTTCAACTATCAGAATCTGAAAACCGGAGATGATAATATCCGTACCAAAACCATCGAATGGATCAAGGCCAACTATAAAAGCGGACAACCGTTCTTTATGTACGTCAATTTCCTGAAGGCACACAACCCCAATAATCCGGCCGACCGCTGGAAAGGTAAATCGCCGGGGGGCATGCCTTATCAGGATGCCTTGATGGAATTGGACGAAAACAGCGGATTGATCATCCAGGCCGTCCGCGACCTGGGTATAGCTGAGAACACCCTGATCGTCTGGACGACTGACAACGGCGCCTGGGTAGACGCATGGCCTGATGCCGGTTACACCCCGTTCCGCGGCATGAAGGGGACACCGTTTGAAGGTGGATTCCGCTGCCCGGCTATTGCCTGGTGGCCCGGACATATCAAAGCCGGATCAGTGGCGACCGATATGATGAGCCACATGGACTGGTGGCCTACCTTTGTAGCCCTGGCCGGTGGCACACCTCCGTCCTACAAATGGAAAGACAACAACGGAAAAGCAATCATCTTCGACGGCATCAACAACAGCGACCTGCTGTTGGGTAAAGGACCGGGCAAGCGTGATTTCTTCGCCTATTTCAATGACCAGAAGTTCGGCGCTATCCGCTATACGAACCTGAAAATGGTATTCACGGCCAAGGATACCTGGCTGGGACCGGAACTCGACCTGAATCCTCCCGCAATCTACGACCTCTGGCAAGATCCGGCCGAAAACTACGACCTGATCTTCAACGGCGCAGCCCCCACCCGTGGTGAATTAAAGTCCTCTCCCGGACGTTATTCCGGTCAGGACAACGCCTGGATGGCCATCAAGATGAATCCCAAGTTGATTTCCTTCCTGATGGAATTCAAAGATTATCCTAATATTCCCTACCAACCCTGGGGTATGGGCTTAACAAAGGTCATTCCGGAAGATTTTAAATAAGATCGTAAAACAGTTCCTTATAGTGACCAGTGTGTGCTATAAAATAAAGAAGCCTGGGGCAACCGCCTCAGGCTTTCTTCTGTTATATGCAAATCATATGTTTTTTCTATCCAGTCAGTCTTTATTGCCAGACTGTGCCTTCTACCGGTACATCCAGGTACCAGTCCTCATGCTGGCTGCAATTACTATTCACCCAATCGGTATATCGCGGATATGCCACATCAATGCAAACTGCCTCCAAACACCAGTTGAATGAAGAGCCGTTCACGATCGGGATATCCAGTACACAAGGATAATTCAGGTTGTCAACATTATAGGTGACAAGCGAAAACGTGGTTTTCGTGTTATTCATCACTGGTATATAGCGGTCAGCCCTTGGAACGGATATCTGTTGTATATAGGGTGTTACGGGTGTATTTCCGGCATAGACATTCTCAAAGCCGGCCAAACCTTCCATATAAATCTTACCATTAATACCAAAACCGTTAGCACGTGAAGCACCGCGAGCCAAGAATTCCAGATCCACGGTGGTAGGTTTATTTTCTTCCTTCTTACCATATTCCGTAATATTGTATTTCACGACCAAATCGTTGAAGTCGTAGTCGCCTTTTGCAGGATAATTATCTTCAAAGAGCCAATATCCACCCCATCTGATCTGCTCAGTATCTAAAACAGGCGGTTCTACCACGTTCTCCACAAACAACGGATCGGCCTCAAGCAGACAGAGCATATCGTTGAAGTCGCCATCCCAGTTTGACTCACCGGCAATACGGTTTTCCATTCCCAGCGTCGCGTACGAATTACCCTGATAATCCCAGATTCTGATAACCCCACAGGTTACTTCACCGCCATAGCGGGCATAACTCAAAAAACTGTATTTTTGCTTATTATAATAAGGTGTCGTAAATTTAGGATAATCCGTGTTCCCTTTATACCTGAACCCGATCCGCGTACCCGGTTCAAACTCGCCCAGATAAATCCGTTTGCCTTTATAATTAGCAGGTGTGGCTCTTTCATATATTTTGAACATGGAAGCCTCTACTTCTGCCAGCGTTGAAACAGGATTCTTATGCTCGTCCACCTGATAGGTATAACATTCCAAATCACCGGCTAAACCCGATCCACCGTCACCCACATAAGTGACCCATACATGCGTCTTTCCGTAGCGTTCAATATGCGTTACGCCATTCTCATCCACCCATTGGCTCTTTATGCCTTCCGGTGCAATCAGGTCTGTACAGATTTTCAGTTCTTCACCATCTACATTCTTAACAGCTTCCGGATAGAACTTGTTGATTGCCGTTACAAAAGCATCCGACAAAGTCAGCCGACTCACATCTCCCCGTTTTTCTTCCGCACGCGTCATTACCGGATTTCCATCTTCACCGGCTTTTGTCTGACTACCAGCGTAGTATATATCTCCACGAGGGAATTCAAGTACATCTCCGTTTACATACATGTATAAGTGACTTACCACTTTGGGAATTGAGACGGAATGATCAACAGGTGCATAGGCAATCATCATAGGCTCTTCCACCAGGTCGCCATCCACATAAGGGTACGAAGTAAACAGCAGGCAACGGGTGCCTTCGGGCATATCTACTTTTACATTGATCTCGTCCGACAGATTAAAATCCTTCAGATCTTCCTGTTCAAGCACTTCTTCTCCGGTCGGATCAAAAAGATCTTTCTCAATACATCCTGATAGCATCACTACCAGTAAACAAAACACAACATTCCTATTCATTTTAATTACTATTTTAGGGGGTACGTTTTTACTCCAAACAAGTTGTCCGGCAGTTATACTGTCAGCATTAGCAAGGCCTGCCGCTTACAGTAACATATCCGGCAGATGGGAATACATCTCCAACGCCGGATCAAACATTTAATCTGATGAAAGAAAATATAACTTAGGGACTCTCGAAAATGAATTTTCGAGTTTTCAGCCTAAAGACAGGCCAACATGTAATGGTAAATATCCCAAACTATCCAGTTGCAGGATATTTTTCTGTTATTTTTGATATGCTGGTGGTTTTAAAACCTTTCCAACGGTGCAAATTTATACAAAAAAACAATTCGAGTCATAAATCCCCGAAAACATTTACTATAAACAAACACGTATCTGGAACATTTTTTGTCCAAACGCATGAAGGGCATTCAAAAAGCCTGAGGTGGTCGCCTCAGGCTTTCGCTTTATTTATTCCACGGTCTTTTACTTCGGAAAATCTAATACTTCATCGGTAGGATTGATACCCTGTTGGACAAGGTTCGTATCGCCGCTCACAGATCTTGCAATACCGGTACCGTTTGTATACGAAACGGCTCTTCTGGCCGTTGCGTTCGGGGTAATTGCCGAACCATCCAAGGCACGCCCTACGCCTTCGCCCGTACCGTTGACGATATTGGTCGTTCCGCCACGCCCACCGAGTTCGGTGGTTATGATGTGCATCACCTTCACGTTTGGTTTATTGGGAACTTCTACCGCGTTGGCCAACGTCACATATACATCCTTCTGCTGACGGTTGAACACGCCATAACAACCTACGCCAATGGCATAATGGTTGTCCACGTTGTTGCCTACTTTATATGCCGAATAGCCATTTACCGTTCCGTCATGGCTCATCCATTCGGCTTGCGTAGGTGGATCGTAGGGTAATTCGTTTTGATAGAAAAACGTTTTACCGTTTTCACCGAGCCAGAGTGTTTGGTATTTCTGGTAATGTTCAACAAACAAACCGTACATAGACACATCGTTGCCGGAAACAATCAATCCGTAGTCGCCGGTATTCGTTGTCCAACTCACGCCCTTCCCGTGGTCGGCACGCCAGATCCACAGATGGTCACCGATGACATTGTTCGAGTTGATCTGAACGGAAACGTCGGCATTAACCGGTGTCGACTTATAACCGCCCACGCGGATAAATACATCCGAAAGAATGGTGGGATCGGCAGCATGGTCTTTACATGCCCCCCATTCTCCGGCACGAACCAAATAGGCGGAATTATAATGAGCGTCGACCATCAACGAAGCGACCGTCACACCAGGGACATCATCGATAAGGATTGCACCTTCGCGGTTACTTTCTCCGGGAAACAGCGTTGCGAAGCCGGAACCTACTAATATAGTGCCCGCGCGCGTAATATGAAGAGGCACTTCCAGTTCATACCAGCCCGGCGTAAAGAAGAGATGCTTGCCGGCGTTGAGTTGCGCGTTGAGCATGGCGGCATTATCACCGGATTTCGCTACATAGAACGCGGTTTCGAGGTCGAGGCTGGTACCCTCACCCATATCGCCGGTAGCGTCGTTCCAGGTAATACCGGACGAGTTATGACGTAATGCAGGGACAAAGACCTTGTATGCATCTCCATCCAGGTAAAGGAACGGTTTTTCACGAACGACAGGCACTTCCGGGATGTTCGTCCGGGCACCGCCCGTCTCCCAATTGGATGTGTAGGGATGGCCGGTAACCCCTTGTGTCACCCTGTTCCAGTTGTCGCCCGAATAGGCCGAATGTCCGAAATGGCTACTGCGAGTGTACCATTGCTGCTGGTTCGGCGAACCGAGCGGCGCCAAAAACCGGCTGTCGGATAAGAAACCACCGGATGCCCAGGGGGTATTCATACCGGCCACGCCCGCCCAGTCGAACTGCGCACGGATATTGATACTGAGTCTCCGGGCGGGTGCCGCTTGTGAAACGGCCCAACGGAACATCGTCGTATCATCGGAAGCCGAAAGCGGGTTCAACTCGAAGTTTTCGACCGAACGCCAAAAGGTGCAGGTCGCGTTGCCTCCACGTAAAGGGGCAGGGATGGTGAATGAACCGTACAGTTTCGTGTCGGTTGGCAATGCGCCCAAGCCTGCAAAAGACGTATTATATCCGATGCGCAGATCGCCGAAACCCGTATAGGCTCCCGGCTTCAGGTTCAACGAATAATGCTTGGATGAGAATTGAGCCGTAGCGGCGGAGGACATCTCGTCATCGTGAATACGGTTGATTTCTGCTGCAACCGCCTGCCCGCTGTCGTACTTTGCGTCGTAGAACAGCATATTTTCGCCGAACAGTTTTTGTTCAAACGAAATCGTCTGTGCCGAAGCAATGGCTTTGCCTTTAGCGTCTATCGGTACGATACGATAATGGTTTTCAAACTTTCCCGCATTCGGTGATGAATGCGTATAGGCGGTTACTTTCACGGTGGCAATCGGCTTTTGTGCACTCAAGCGCGTCGGGCCGTGATAGATTTGATAACGCTTCGCCCCCTCGACCGTCGTCCAGGTGATCGTAATCTTCTTCCCTTCCTGCCTGATGTCTGGCACACCGGACGATTGCGATTCAAAACAACTGCCTGCCGAAGAAAAAGCGAACATAAAGAACATCACATACACAGATAGTAACACACAGATTCTTCCGGATAACAAATTTCTTACACTCATAAATGGATCTTTAAATAAACTGTTTCTCTCATTTTAGTATTTCGAGAGCAAACATACTCATTTTTTTCGATCTATCCTTTTTTAGCGTTCCCGACATCTTAATTCAGAGTAAATACCTATCTTTGTTTCCGCAATGGTTTCCGATTCGCTTATACTGCGATAGGAATTAAAAGGGAATGCCGTGAGAATCGGCAACAGTTCCCGCTGCTGTAAGTTCCTGTCCCGTAAGGGATAAAAAAGGTTTCAATATTCTATAGCCACTGACTGCAAAGGTCGGGAAGGCATTGAAACAGGAACGAGTCAGAAGACCTGCCGTGCATATTTACGGATTTGCTCCTACGGAGAATGGGAGAAAGACTAACGGTTTTCCGACTCGCTTATATATTCAGTCGATCATCGCATGAGTTTTTCTTTTTTCCGGAGCCAATTCCATAGCTCCGGGAGATGAGAAACAGGATAACGCGATACAGACAAACAATCCATTACCGGATCAGGGCACCGGTTGCAGTAGAGAACAATTCCGTTTTCTACTGTATTATCAATCAATAACATATAATTAATAAGAAAAAACATGAAAAAGATATTTCTGATCTTGTTTGCAGTATCGTTCATAGGAACATCCTGCACACAATACGAAGAACCGACAACCGGTAAAGGTTCCATCACACTCTCCACCCGGAAAAACACGGATATCGATCTTGTGACCCGTGCCAATGATACTATAACTGACTTCACGGGATATACCCTGACACTCGACGGAGCCGATTATACTGTGATGCCCTGTCCAACCAATGGCAAAGTAAGTAATCTAACTTCAGGCAATTATACGATAACCCTGAGTAACCTACCGACAGACTTCTCCCCTGCTTTCAACGATTCACGCTATGCAGGTAGCCAAACGGTTACTGTAACCCAGGGTACCAACTCACCGGTTTCCCTGGTACTAACACAGGCCAATGCCGGTATAAAGTTCGCCTATGACGCATCGTTAACCGGCGCGGGACTGACGAATCTCGTCGCTACTGTTTCACAAAAAGACGAGGCTCTCACCTATAGTCGAGAAAACCGGAAAAAGACCGGTTACTTCCTGCCAGGAGAAGTCGTCCTGACCCTCGAATGCGACGGTTCGGTGATAACCATTGGCGGCCAGTCCAACAAGAAATACACCCTGGCGGCAAAAGAGCTATGGACTATTACACTGAAAGTAATTCCGGGGGCCATCGGAATGACCATCGCGGCCGAAATCGATGTAGCAACCACAGAGCGGGAAGAAGAGTTGGAAGTTGATTCCGATACAGGCCATGCAGCCAAATCGATCCTGACTATCGCCGGTTTTGAAAATAAGGATGCAACGGTGGCCTTCACAGATGGAACATCTGCCAAGATCACCTTTAGTACAGATGGCCGGGCTACTATATCAGGTACTAAAAGCCAGGTTATCCAAAGTATCCAGCCCGATGGCGGAACGACAATCCTTATCGGACGCACCGTTGGTGAGGCCTTTACGCTGAAGACGGAAAACGGCGAGATCGTTTTCCGTGATGCAGACGGACAGGGACGCATCCCGCTCGGTACCCGCGCCGAAATGGACCTGCTTAACAATACGAAGGTCACCGCCAAACTATCCGGTAGTTATATCCAGGAAGGAAATATCGACCTACTCTTTCAGGAAGGAGATAACATCCTGACCTCACCCTACTATTGGTACGGGATTGGAGTAAGCAAGAGTTACTACTTCACCGGTACTTATGATGGTGGTGGATACACCTTATCCCATATTGGCTCCAGGGGGAACGGCCTCTTCGGTTTTGCAAAAAATGCCACGATTAAGAATATAACGCTGTCTTCCGGATCAATAGAAGGGACCGATTATGTCGGCGGCATTTGCGGTTGGGCAGAAGGGACCACCCAGATACTGAATTGTACGAATAAAGCCCAAGTGAGCGGCGCACGTTGTACAGCAGGTATCGTGGGTGAAATAGATAGTGCGTCAAAAACAGCCAAGGTATCCGGTTGCACAAACTACGGCAGCATTTCGGGCAGCTATGGAGCTGCCGGGATTTGCGGGTCAGGCAGCGGTATCATCGAAAACAGTGTCAACCACGGCTCCGTCTCCGGTGGCCAGTGGATTGGCGGTATCGTCAGCAATAGCAGCGCTACGGTAACAGCCTGTGCCAACCATGGTTCTATATCGGCCTTTGTTGGTGAATGTGCCGGTGGAATTTGCGGTCGAGGATTCAATATCGTCATCACTGCCTGTTACAATACCGGCACGGTAACAGGCGTGAAGAACGTCGGCGGCATTACCGGATATTTCTACAAATCATCGACCGGTACCGCAGCACGTCTTTCTGCTTGTTATAGTACCGGCCTGGTGACTGGGACCACCCACGTCGGTGGCGTCTGCGGGGAGCAGGGCGACAATGGTATTTTCGAAAACTGCTACTGGCTACCGGTAACAGGAGGTATAACCACTGGAGTAGGGAACACCGAATCCGCACAAGTGCTCGCCTTCAACAACGAAAACTGGCCTTTGTCATCCGATACCAACTGGGGGCACTCATACTGGCAATCTGTAGGTTCGCATAATCAGGGGACGAACAGCATCTTCCCTACCCTGTTCTGGGAATAAGCGAAGGCTATAATTTTTTATACACGAAACCCTGGGATGGTTACCCCCAGGGTTTCTTATTGCTGTACGTGATTTTATTTCGAACCCGCAATACACGCCATACGTTTTTTGCGCATGCACGCGCTTCCACCTTCCACGAGTTGGGTTCAGCAAGCAGATTTACAGACAAATAAGCCCGTGAAAGGAGAAAGTTTTCCCTTCCACGGGCTTCCACTTTCAGTATGCGTTACCTGCGATAATGGCCTGTGGCAGGCTCGTACATCACGGCGCAGCCATAACCGATACGGTGGAGTTTACCGGCTTCGGTCAGCCCCTTGATTTTGCGTCCTCCGGTGGCGGAAGTAAATCCACATAGGCGACAGAATTCCCTCGTGGTAATGTAGGTATGATCCAGAAAGTGCCCGGTGAGTAGTCCGTCGATCTCAATTTCCGAATAGCAGAGCGAGTGGTTTTTGTCACGCGCCTTTTCCAATTGAATCCGATGAAACCGATCCTTCCAGTCTACATCGGGACGAAAAACGATGTTTTTCACCTTCACCGACTCCGCCCTGATCTCTTTGGGCGAATCAATCGGCGGACAACTGAGTGTAAGGCCGAAATACCCCAGTCCTTCGAGATGTACCCGATGACCCCGGGATAGTTCAAACGAAATAGCCGAGGCTAATGCGTCGAGCGACGCCTTCACATCGGAAGTCGACAAGGATGTCCATTCCTTGATCAACTCGGCCAGCGTCTGAGTGTCGGTGGTGCCGGTGGTTTTCACACGGGCATGCAGTTTCGGTTTACGGTCACTCCCTTCGGGAACCGGATTGGCATAGAAATCATACTGTAATGACATAGTACATAGGTTTTAAATAGTAACATTTATTTCAATAACTCACAATACGTTTTTACCGCCAACGGGAAGATCTGTTGTCAACATTTCCAGGATCTGTTGTCGGCAATAGCCAGGTCTTTTGTAGCCGTCAGAATGCTCTATTCTCATCACACCTATGAGGTGATCTCATCACCTTTGTGAAGCGACCTCATCATATTTGTGAGGAAATCTAATCACAACTGTGAGAAGAAAACCTCACTTTTGTTGAAAGAGAACCTCACACTTGCCGTATGATCCCCTCAGTGATGCGAGGAGAGAAAAACATCAGCACGAAGGTAATACTTCTCCAGCACGTTTACAATAGAGGATGCCGGTGTCGACGATAGTTGATTTCACGCTCAATAAACTTGCAAACCTGACAATCAGTGTTTTATATTCGCCGACGAAAACAAAAATTTTATTCCATGAAAAAAATCTACATGTATGTAACGAGTGTGTATAAACGTCTTCGGGCGAAGTTTGTAATGGTTGGCCAAAGCGATTTGCCGGAAAAGCGGGAGAACCTTATCACCACACAGGCAACGTCTGTTGAGCAACAGCCGGAAACGGCACAACGCCGGTCGCCGATGGTTTCTGCCCGGCAACCCATCGCTATTCACCGGCAACCAGCCGCCTCGCCATTCCCTGAGGAAACGCTGACCGGGCAGGTGGAAAGGTTTATGATGACGGGCTACGAGTTTCGTGCCAATCAACTGAATGATGCGACGGAGTATCGGCTGAAAAACTCAGCCGATACCTTCCGAATCCTGGGTGAGCGGGAAGAGAACTCACTTTGTATGGAGGCGCATTTGCAGGGTATCCAGTGCTGGGACAGGGATATACGGCGGTATGTACGGTCGCTGCGCGTACCGATGTATCATCCTTTCCGGGAGTTTATGAACCAGCTTCCGGCCTGGGACGGTTGTGATCGGATGGAAGCACTGGCGCGTCGGGTGTCGGGCGATGCATTGTGGATCAATGGCTTCCACCGTTGGATGCGCGCACTGACAGCGCAATGGTTGGGCGTGGATAGTTTGCATGGGAACAGCGTCGCTCCGGTGCTGATCAGTCGTAAGCAGGGACAGCATAAATCGACCTTCTGCAAACTGCTGATTCCGGACGTGCTCCAGGCATATTACACCGATCACTATGATCTGAATGCGCAGGGCGGCGCGGTGCAGAAGTTGGCGACCTTCGGCCTGATCAACCTCGATGAGATGGATAAGTATTCGGAAAAGAAGATGACGCTGTTGAAGAATATCATGCAGATGCCCGCGATCAATATCCGTCGAGCCCATCAGAAAAGCTACTCGGCACTACCCCGCATTGCGTCGTTCATCGGGACTTCGAATCATCGGGATATTCTGACAGACCCGACAGGCAGCCGCCGTTTCCTCTGCGTGGAAGTAAGGGCGAAGATAGACGTCTCTTCGATTGACCACGCCCAGTTGTATGCGCAACTCAAAGCAGAACTCCATGCTGGCAAGCCCCATTGGTTTACGCCGGAGGAAGAAGCAGCCATCACCCGCCACAACCAGTTCTTCCAAAAGACAGGCCCTGATAATGACCTCTTCTTCCAACATTATAACATCCCGGAGAAAAGCCCCAGAAGCTTCCAAGCCAAAGGTAATCCAAACGTCGAACACATCGAATGGTTGTCTGCCACCGCTATCTACGAAAACCTGCGGAAACTACACCCTGCGACGATGCGCCAAACCTCCCCCGCCCATTTCGCCAAAACCCTCACCGCCCTCGGCCTCGAACGGAGACGGACGAACCAGGCGAATGTATACCGGGTGGTGGTCGTAACGGAAGAAAAAGCAAACCTGCCGGCAAGCGCTTGATAGAGCCGCCACTATCAACCTCCGTCAGTGGAAGGAAGCGTGGAAGGAGACGCCCCTAAACGATGCCCCTTCCACGCTAAGTCGCTGAGTGTATGGAGAAAGTGGAAGGGTGGAATCTTCCACATTAGTCACACAGAGAGGCTAACATAGTCATTTTTTTCGATCCTATAGCACGAAAGCCCGAGGCAACTACCTCAGGCTTTCGTTTTATTCTCCGGACGATCGCGCGAATGATCAGAAGCAGACACGGATCTGCGACAGTTCTTTCCCAAAGGCTTGAAGGGCATTTACAATCTTGTCAGTTGTCGATTTCTTGGGATTCCGGTATCCATATGCATAATCCCACAACTGTTTTTGGTTTATACCAGTAAGTTGTTTCATACCGGCAAACGAGATATACTGGGAATAGTATTTCAGAAGTCCCGATGTATGGAACACATATTCTATCTCATATTCTCCCTTCATCTCATCCGACACTTCACCGCCTGCTTCCAAATACAAAGCGATAGCCTCCTGCAATTGTTCTTTCAGTTCTTCCAACGTATCGCCAGCACTATATATATGGGCACCTTCGATCCATACTCCGTATTGTTCTCTGCCACCTACAATAATTGCTTTTACCTTTTTCATATCTGAATCTTTTTTAGATTACTACATTTAGGATTCAATTCCCATCCTCTTAGCCAGCGTCAACCGCAACTCTTCAACCATCTCTCTGGCACCATGATCCGGAACCACCATCCTCTTTCCATTTTTCTCATAAATAACATGGCTTCCCCGCTGCCGAACAGCGACCCAACCATTTCGCCTGATTAATCGATGAAATTCGTTGTACTTCATAATACCATAGTATAAGTTTTGTTCTTCTTACAAATGTAGGAAATATTTCCCACAAATAAACAGATTAGTTGTTCTTTTTTGCGCACGCACGCGCTTCCACCCTCCACGATTCGGGCTCGGCAAAGTGGAAGTGTGAAAGGATAAACTATATTATGCTTAGATAAAGGGGGAGAGTATCACCCTATGATTTACCTGTTTACAACAAAGATAATGTTTTTTCTGTATGATGATCCTACGGAGATTATCCGTAACTATAGCAGTCAGTTGGTATGATTTCAAACAGAGCACAGGCAATGCTGCCCGTTTGTATTACGAGCAAGAACATATTACGATGCTGAAAGAATGTATGCCTGATGGCTACAATGCTGAAACAATGAAGTACTTTGTACCGATGACAATGTCGGCCGACGGAGCGTATATTATCAGCTATATCTACCCAGATAATGATGAGAATCCGGTAATTGTTTTAGCTAAACTAAAAGAATAGGATACTTAAAAACAGATATCAAGTCCGGCAGAAAAACCGATTCGGTTCATTTTGCGTGGGTTGTCGATTGTTACAGGCTGTCCGGTAAGAAAATTTGTAGAATGCTGTTTATCAGCAGAAGCAAACATACCGTTGCCATACACCCCAATACCCAGAAAAGGCAGTATTCGATATCGGATGCCGGCAGAGAACATCACACCAATGGTATTACTCTTCATATCGTTATGGCCATAAACAGCAGTATTCGAAGATCCCCCCAAACTTAATCCATCAGGCTCAAGCTGATCAACCACACGATAGACCTCCTGCAGATCTGAAAGTGTATTTCGCACGTATCCCAGGCTGATATTAACAGGGATTTCCCATTTGGTATGGCCTAACATCCACCGGCCATACAATGCCGGACCAATAAAGTGGGTGGCCTCTTTCATCGTATACCCATATATAGTATTCGGGCGAAGCAATCCGACACCTTCATCCTTGGCAGAGAAGAAATGATACTTCAAGCCAACGCCATAATTCTTTGTGAAAAAGTAGGCACCGTCAAAAGTCCCGCTCCATTTATGGGCAAAGGGAAGCCTAAAATCAGGATCCACACCTACCGTATTAGATGTTCCAATCGGATAATCAACACCTGCATGAAATGACAAGTCTATCTTTTTGAAGTTTGCCTCCTGAGCAAACAGATAACAGCTTGCCAGTAAAGAGATAATGGTTAGACTGATTCTACACATAAGATTGGTTGTTTATTTTAGAAGCCAAATATACAACCGATTTAACCGACAACTGCTCTATTTTCAGAATTTTCATTATCTTTGGGCGGAACGTAATAACGCTATATACACCATGAGTAAAACCATCACACAAAAGATCGCTCTCTGCCTGATGAGCCTGTTGTTTATCTGTTCCGGATGCCACAAAGGATTCCTGTTTGAAGGAGCAGCGGATATCGGCGATGTGAAGATGCCCGGACATATGGCATACACAAAAGCCGACGATACCTATGCACTTACTGCCGCCGGGCTGAACATCTGGAATGAAGCCGACGCCTTCTTTATGACCTGGAAAAAGGTATCGGGCAATTTCAGCATGCGCGCCGATATTGCCTTTGAAGGGGAAGGGGTCAACGCACATCGCAAACTGGGTATCATGATACGGGAGAAACTGACAGCCGGTTCCCGTTATGCCGACGTTGCTATCCATGGCGACGGCCTCACCTCTTTGCAGTATCGCGATGAAGAGAATGGGATCACTAAAGAAGAAGTGTCTGAAAACAAAGCCCCTACCCGTATCTACCTCGAACGAAAAGGAAATATGATCCTGATCAAGACCGGACACAGCAACCTGCCCGAAAAGGCAGATGCCAGCATTGAGATTGAACTGTCGGAGGAATGTTATGTGGGACTGTTTATGTGCTCACATGAAGACAACGTTCAGGAAACAGGCTATTTCCGGAATGTGAATTTCAAGAAGTTTTAAGATGAACTAATGATCAATCAACCTTCTTCACCAGCACCTTATCGATACGGGCGCCGTCCATATCGACGATTTCCAATACGAAGTTGAGCCAGGAAAGAGTCTCTCCTTCCCGGGGAATATGTTCAAGGATTTCGAGGATAAGGCCGCTGAGTGTATTATAGTCGTGATCTGCATACAGGTCTTCCAGGTCAAAGTAGGCAAGGAAGTCGTAGAAAGATAACTGTCCGTCTACCAGCCAGGAGCCGTCGGCGCGTTCGATGATATCCGCTTCTTCACCGGCTTCGGGAACCTGACCGATCAGTCCTTCCATAATATCTTTCAGGGTGACGATTCCTTGTATACCGCCATATTCGTCGGTTACAATCCCATAATTCACGCGTAATTGTTTGAACTGGGCAAGGGCGTTATACACACTCTGGTTCTCGGGCATGTAGACGGGGGCACGCATGACTTGTTTTAATGAAAATTCAGGACTGTCGATATGCAGGAACAACTCTTTGAGGGAAACGACTCCTTGTATATCATCCAGTTTGTCGTCGGCTACAGGGTAGACGTTAAAGAGGTTTTCCTGCACTTTGGCGCGGATCGTCTCGGAGGTATCAGCTACATCCAGCCAAACAATATCGCTACGATGGGTCATGATCGACGCTACATCACGGTCGCCGAGGTTGAATACGCGTTCCACGATATCCTGTTCCACCTCCTGCACTTCGCCTCCATCCAATCCTTCCTTGACGATAGCCTTGATTTCTTCTTCTGTCACCTTACTCTCTTCGATGCGGTTCAAGCCCAGCAAGCCGGCAAATAGCGATGTACTCTTCGATAACAGCCATACAACAGGAGTGGCTATACGCGAAAGGATATGCATCGGCTTGGCTACCGCCATGGCTACCTTCTCTGCCCATCCCATACCGATACGTTTCGGCACCAGTTCACCGAGGATAAGGGTGAGGTAAGTGACAAGAATAACAATGATGGTCTGTGCCAGCAGCAAAGCATGGGGAGCTAATGCCGGCACCTGAGCTAACACAACAGCAAAATCGCCGGCAAAGGCTTCACCGGAATACAACCCTGTCAGGATACCGATCAGTGTGATGCCTATCTGTATGGTGGAAAGGAACCGGTCCGGTTCGTTCGCCAATTGAAGCGCTCGCTGTGCGGATTTGTTCCCTCGCTTAGCTTCCAGCTCTAGTCGTGTTTTACGGGCTGAGACAAGAGCTATCTCAGACATGGAGAAAAGGCCGTTCAATAGAATCAGGCCGATAATGATGACAATTTCCATTTCGGATGGTCGTAGGTTGATTACCCTGCGAAGATACGTATAATAAAAAACTACCACAAACAATTGCTTGCTAAAAAGAAAGACGTAACTTTGCACATCGAATAAAAAAAGACGTACACAATGCTGGATAAGATTAAAGCACTGCTTGCAGAGGTTGAAACGATGACGGCCGGCAATGCCGACGAACTGGAAACATTACGTATCAAGTATCTCAGTAAAAAAGGAGAGATCTCGACACTGATGAATGATTTCCGTAACGTAGCCGCCGACCAGAAACGCGAAGTGGGTATGTTCCTGAATCAACTCAAGGAAAGCGCCCAGAACAAGATCAACGATATTAAGCAGGGTTTTGACAATGAACAGTCATCCAACGATGATATCGACCTCACTCGTACCGCTTATCCTATTCCACTCGGTACCCGCCATCCGATTTCGCTCGTAAAGAGAGAGATTTGCGATATCTTCGGTCGTCTCGGTTTTAGTATTGCGGAAGGCCCCGAGATCGAAGACGACTGGCATGTGTTTACGTCGCTCAACTTCGCGGAAGACCATCCGGCACGGGATATGCAGGACACCTTCTTCTTCGGCCACCAGCCCGATGTATTGCTTCGCACGCATACTTCTTCCGTACAGACGCGTGTGATGGAAAAGACACAACCGCCTATCCGCATCATCTGCCCGGGACGTGTATATCGCAACGAGGCTATTTCCTACCGTGCCCACTGCTTCTTCCATCAGGTAGAAGCCCTGTATATAGATAAAGATGTGTCGTTTGCCGACCTCAAACAGGCGTTGTTATTCTTCGCCAAAGAGATGTTCGGACAAGACACCAAGATACGACTGCGTCCCTCCTACTTCCCCTTCACCGAACCGTCGGCCGAAATGGATATCTCCTGTAACCTTTGCGGAGGTAAAGGATGTCCGTTCTGCAAACACACCGGATGGGTGGAAATCCTTGGATGCGGCATGGTTGACCCGAACGTACTCGACAACTGCGGCATAGACAGCAATGTTTATTCCGGTTATGCCTTGGGTATGGGTATCGAACGAATCACCAACCTGAAATATCAGGTCAAAGACTTACGCATGTTCTCAGAAAACGATATCAGTTTCCTGAAACAATTTGAATCCGCCAATTGACGTTGGATAGCCGACTAATACCAGCCCCCGGGCTTTAACCCTTGCCCGGGGGAAAACACTGTGATTTTCTTGTAACCTCCCCCACCGTATGCGAAAAGAAGAACGATATAAAGGAGTGATCGACTGGTTCGTCCAAAACGTGCCGGTTGCCGAAACGGAATTGCATTACAAGGATCCCTACCAATTGCTGATTGCCGTTATCCTCTCGGCACAGTGTACCGACAAACGGATTAATCAGGTAACCCCTGCCTTATATGAGGCCTTCCCTACTCCCGAAGTGATGGCGGCTTCTACGCCCGAAGTGGTGTATGAGTATATTAAAAGTGTTTCGTATCCAAACAACAAAGCCAAACACCTGGTTGGCATGGCGAAGATGTTGGTATCCGAATTCGGCGGCGTAGTTCCTTCCGACCGGAAAGAGTTGGAAAAGTTACCCGGCGTAGGACGCAAAACGGCCAATGTGATCGCTTCCGTCGTCTTTAATATCCCCGCCATGGCTGTAGATACCCATGTGTTCCGCGTATCCAACCGCATCGGCCTCACCAACAACAGCAAAACTCCGTTGGAAACAGAACGGGAACTCATCAAGCACATCCCCGAATCTCTTATTCCTCGCGCCCACCACTGGCTGATCCTGCACGGCCGTTACATCTGTACCGCCCGCAGTCCCAAATGCGAGGAATGCGGTCTGAAACCCTGGTGCAAATACTTTCTTTCCAGGAAATAAGAACAGACTGGCTATAGTACATCAAGAACAGGATTGTATTTAGTTGACAAAACCTTCCTGTTGGTTGATTTTATTTTTATGCTGTTACCCTACCTGTTACTTTTGACTATCAGTTAAAGTAACATCAGTTAAAGCCGTAAGAATATGAAGTTGAAAACAGTATGTCTGGCAGCCGGCCTGTGTCTGGCTGCATCACAGGGATGGGCACAGGAACCTTGGCCTCCTGCCCCGGCAGGACAGGGAGAAGGACAACCGCAACAAGAGATTCCTTCACCTGAAAAGATCGCCCGGAAGATGACCGACGATATGAACAAGGAACTCCAGTTGACCGAGGAACAGTATAATAAACTGTATGACCTCTACCTCAAAGATCAAAAAGAACAGCTAAGTAACCGGCAAAGCGGTATGAGAAATACACCTCCACCTCCGGGCGGAGGAGGAGGCGGAATGGGCAGACCACCGATGGGTGGCGGACGCCCTCCCATGGGCGGAGGTCACCCCCCAATGATGGACGGCAGAAGACCCGAAGGACCGCCCCCCACGGATGCCGAATCAGCCGAAAAGCAACAAAAAGAACTCAAAAAGCGGGAGAAAAAAATGCGCAAAATCCTTACCGAAGAACAATTCGAGAAATGGCAGACCATCGAAGCCTCCCGCCGTCCGGCTCCCCGGACAAGAGAAGATATGCCATCATTCGACATGCCCGAGCAAGAATAAGGTTATCTACAGGCATTGGGCCTGCGTTTCAATCTTGTACTATAACTTCCAATCCATCATAGCCTGGCTTCACACCTTCGGGTAATCCATCTTCCACTTCGGCATGGAGACCGAGGCGGTGGCTGATATGGGTAAGGTAGGCAGAACGGGGAGCGATGCGGCGGATATTAGCCAATGCATCTTCCAGGCTTTCGTGAGTATAATGGAAACCGTTACGGAGGGCTTCGATGACAAGGACATCGAGGCCTTCGAGTTTTGTATACTCTTCTTCGGGAATATATTTCAAGTCCGTCAGATAAGCCAGGTTACCGATACGAAATCCCAGGATAGGTAGCTCGGCATGCATCAGTCGGATAGGCGTTACCGGAATACCGGCAGCCGTAAAGGGCGTCAGATCTATACGTCTCAGTGTCATCTTGGGTGCACCCGGATAGGTTGACGGACGGAAAGCATATGGCATACGGGTATGGATGGCATCGATCACCTGCTGCTCGGCATAGATCTCAAGCTCGGACTTGACAAGGAAAGGGCGCAGGTCATCGAGTCCGCCTACATGGTCGTAATGTTCATGCGTCAATAGCAAGGCATCGATATGGTCAACATGGTTAGAGACCATTTGCTCATGAAAGTCCGGCCCACAGTCGATTAGTATCCGCTTACCTTCAGTTTCTATCAGGGCGGAGGTACGTAAACGGCGGTCGCGAGGATCTTTACTACTACAGATGGGACAATGGCAAGCTATTTCAGGTACACCGGTCGATGTGCCGGTACCCAGGAAGGTAATCTTCATTTCCGCTTAATCAACTAATATATTTTACTTCAGGGATCAGGTCCACGCCGAAACGGTCGGCCACAGCCATACGGATACTTTCGGCAACCAGGGCAATCTCATGGCCGGTAGCGCCTCCGTAATTGATCAACACCAACGCTTGTTTTTCATACACTCCCACAGTTCCATGTCGATGACCTTTGAAGCCACACTGCTCTATCAACCAACCGGCAGCCAATTTTACGTTACCATCGGCAGCCGGATAGTGTGGCATATCGGGATAGGTTGTTTGTAATTGCTCAAAATGTCCGGCATCTACCACCGGATTCATAAAGAAGCTTCCGGCATTCCCCAATTCCGCCGGATCAGGTAGTTTACGACGGCGGATAGCAACGACTGCATCACGCACCAAAGCCGGTGTCAATTGGCTGGCGTCACCTAATTCACTTTGCAGGTTACCATATTCCGTACGGAACGAGACCGGATTTTTTAGCAGCCGGAACGTCACATACGTAACAATATGAGGATCGTTGTGTTCGTTTTTGAAAAAGCTATGCCGGTAAACGTATTCGCATTCGGCATTGGTGAAGATACGTTTCTCAAACGTAAGTTGATTGTATGTTTCTACAGTTTCTACCACATCTTTGATCTCCACACCGTAAGCACCAATGTTCTGGATCGCAGCCGCACCGGCCTCACCGGGTATAAGCGACAGATTCTCAATCCCTCCATACCCCTTCGAGACAGCATATGCCACCACATCATCCCATCGTTCGGCAGCACCGACACGTAGAAGGACGGTTGCAGCATCTTCTTCCACGACGTCTATCCCTTTGATGCAAGAATGAATGATAATACCATTGAAATCATTGATGAACAACAAATTACTTCCTTCACCTATATGCAATGAAAGACATTGCTGAAAATACTCATCCCGCAGGATACGTCCCAGTTCTTCTTCATTATCATACTCCATAAACCAACGCGTCCGCACCGGAAGGTGGAAGGTGTTGTGCTTTTCCAACGGGTAATTTTCCTCTATTCGCATACGTTTTTCTTTATCGAATGGCAAAAGTAACTATAAAAATGGCTTATTTTGCAAATGAACTCGAAAAGGATCTCATACATGAAAAAAGCACTATACTTATTTCTCATTCTTTTATGGCTGCCAGCAAATCTGTTCGCTGGATCATACCGACATCTGAACATACAAGACGGGTTGAGTAGCCGGAGCGTCTATCGACTGGCCAAAGATTCGACAGGCTATATGTGGTTCTTCACCCAAACGGGCATCGACAGGTATGATGGCACGGAGTTCAGGCACTATTCGTTGGAGAATATTTCATCGGCCAACATACGCCAGCAATTCTCGCCTGCGCGTACATTCGATAAACAGGGAATACCCTGGGCGGCACAGACGAATGGCGACATCTACGCATATGATCCGGCAAGCGACCAGTTCACCCTCCGCCTTCCCCTGTCCGACCATACCAGCGGATCTGCCAATCTGCAGGCACTCTATTTCGACAACGATAACCGGCTGTGGGCCTATATTGCTTCCGAACTCTACTTCTTCGATGCAGAAGAGAACAGGCTGATCCATGTTCCCGGCTTGTCGAATGGGCTTATCACCTCTTTCTTACAGACGGATGCCCATACCTGGTATATCGGCACGCAAACACACCTCTTTCGTATGCAAAAAAGGGATGATCGCCATGCCTTCTTTTCTCCTGAAAAGATTTCATTGCCGAAAGATACTCGTATAGAATCTCTTTACCTGGCCGAAAACAAACTATATGTCGGCACCTTTTCACACGGTGTCTTTATGGTAGATACAGCTACACTCCAAGTAAAAACATTGCCCAGCATCCCTTCAGGTTCACCCGTCCGATCCATCAAGGCTACCAAACAGGGAAAAATACTGATAGGGACCGACGGCGCAGGGCTTTACAGAATCAATTCGGAAAGCAATGCCGTAATCCGTCAATACCAGACTGACGAAGACCAGTTGACAGGACTGAGTGGAAACACCGTATCCGATTTGTATGTAGATGATGAGAACCGCATCTGGATAAGCACAAGTACCAATGGTGTGACGGTCTTCGACCCTGCTCAACCCAATGTCGATTGGAAAAAGCATGAATACATGAACCGGAATTCGCTGGTATCTAATCACGTAAACGTGATCATGGAAGACACCGACGGCGATCTGTGGTATGGTACCAATAACGGAATCAGCCTCTACCGCGTCAAAGAGAACCGATGGACACATTTCCTTGATGAAAAAGGGAAGGACAGTGATCACACAGCAGTGGTACTCGCTTTGTGCGAAGACAGTGAAAAGCGTATATGGGCAGGCGGTTACGGTATCGGCACCTACCGGATCGACAAACGTACCGGCAAGATTCAGAAGATAAAAACCCGTCAGTCTCCGGAAGCAAAAGACGGTATTGCCACCGATTATATCTATACAATCCACGCCGAAGGCGAGCATATATGGTTGGGAGGTATCCAGGGTGTGTTGACCTGCTTTCACCTGAAAACAGGCGAATATAGTTACACAGATATCGATTGTATCGGTGATATCAAAAAAGGCAAACCACACCAACTACTGCTTGCCTCCTGCGGTGGTCTGGGTATCTTCAATACCGTAAGCGGAGATATATCCTGGCATAACAGATTCAACGATGTATCGCTTCAATACCCGATCCGTTGTCTGCTGTATTCGCAGGAAGGGGTGATCTGGATGGCGACGGCAGGCAACGGCCTGATAAGCTTTGATCCCCGTTCTTCCCAATCTACCATCTACACCATGGACAACGGACTGGAATCAAACACGATCCTCAACGTCACACAAGACGAGAAAGGTCATATATGGTTCAGCACCGACAAGAACCTCTATCACCTCGATGTGCAGACCAATACGATCACCGATATGAACGAATACATACAGGTGAACGGCAGTAACTACAACCCGAATGCCAGCCTGTTGCGATCGAACGGTAACCTGGTATTTGGTACGGCTTCCGGCGCTTGGGAATTTGCTACCCAGTTCCGTATTGACCGGGAAGAGCCTGTTCAACTAGTGTTGACTGACTTCAGCCTCTTCCACCAGAAAATAGGAGCAGGCGACAAACCGTGGCTACGCGAAGCTATTGACCATACCTCTTCCATCCGGTTGGGATATGCCGAAAATTATTTCTCCGTAGCCTTCTCATCGCTCAACTTCTCCAACCCGATGCAGATGGCTTTCGAATACAAGCTACAGGGATATGAAAGCAACTGGCATCCCGCCGGCAGTGAACGACTGGCCGATTATACGGACGTGAACCCTGGCAACTACACCTTCCATCTCCGTATCGTCCACAAATATTCAGGCGAAGTAATAGCTGAACGCACTCTACGGATAGATATAGACAAACCTTTCTGGGCATCGGCATGGGCCTGGTGTTTTTATGTGCTGTTGGTAGCCGGACTGATCGGTTTCATCATCCACTACATCCGTAATCGGATTGACGAACACGACGCCAAGGAAAAGATCCGTTCATTCATCCACCTGGCACATGACATTCGTATTCCGGTGACGCTGATCAAAGCCCCGTTGACCGAACTGGAAGAACACGAGAACCTGTCGATTGAAGGACGCAAGTCATTAACCATGGCATTGGACAATGCCGACAAACTATTTGCCATGGTTACCCAATTGCTCGACCTGCAAAAGACCGATGCACAAGCAGACAAGCTGTATATGGAATGGCAGAATGTATATCAATATATACAGGAAAAAGTCTCAGCCTTCCGTCCGGGAGCAATCCAGAAGGGAGTCGAACTGGTGTTAGAAGCCGATCCCGGCATGCCCGACGGTTGCTTCGACCGCGGTAGCATGGATAAGATCATGGACAACTTGCTGTCGAATGCCATCAAATACACCGAAAAAGGAACGGTCACCGTCCGTATTAGTCATAACCGGCAGGAATGGTCGGTCGAAATATGCGACAGCGGAATTGGAATTCCCGCTCAGGATCAGAAACACCTCTTTAAAGAATTTTATCGCGCCGGCAATGCCATCAACTCCAACATCAGCGGATCAGGCATCGGTTTGGTTCTGACACGCAAACTGGTACGCCTCAACCAAGGGCAGATCCGTTTTTCGAGTACGGAAAACGTCGGTTCGGCATTTCGGCTTACCTTTCCCTTCAACGGATATGCATTACCTCGAAGACCGGAAAAACCGGCAGACTCACTATCCTACGAAGATGCGGTTTCGTCAACAACCTACGAACGCGAAACCATCCTGCTGGCCGAAGATAATGACGACATGCGTGATTACCTCACTGAAAGCCTGTCGAAAGAATACCGTGTGATCACCTCCAAAGATGGCGCCGACGCCCTCGAACAGGCACGCGAACTGAACCCGGACATCATCATCTCCGATATCATCATGCCATCCCTTCGCGGTGACGAGATGTGTCGGATATTGAAATCGTCGATCGAGACAAGCCATATCCCCGTCATCCTGCTAACAGCGCTCAACGACAAAGAGCATATCATCTGGGGACTAGAGGCTGGCGCCGATGATTATATCACCAAACCGTTCGACTTCGCCGTCTTAAAAGTACGTATCCGCAATATCCTTCAGAGTAGGGAAAAGCTACGGCGCATGATTCTCTCTGCCGAAACAGGCATTGACGATCTGAACTACACCAATATGCTCGACAAGGAGTTCCTGGATAGTGCCATCCAAGTCATTGAATCGGAGTTGTCGAATCCCGAATTCTCAATCAACGACTTCTGTAAGGCTTTAGGCATGAGTCGTACCTCCGCTTACAACAAAATCAAGACACTCACCAACCAGTCTCCCAACGACTTCATCCGCATCATCCGCTTGAACCGTTCGCAAGATATTATCCGCTCGAAGAAATACTCCATCGCCGATGTGGCTATCATGGTTGGCTTCTCCGATCCCAAATATTTCAGCACTTGCTTCAAAAAACAGTTTGGTATTAGCCCAAGTAAGGTAGAATAAGCCCTCTTTGTCTGTATTCAAACCTTTTTTGATGGTGAGCAAACCCATGGTAAGGGAATAGTCCGTAGTATTGTATTCGAATAAAAACACTAGAGAATACGAAAATATGGAAACGTACCTGGGAATGGATGTGGGAGGAACCAAGATACTGATCGGCGAACTCGATAGTTGCGGAAACATCCTTAAGTATAAAAAATACAACTCGGCTTTCTTCAATCAGCAGGCGGCGTTGGAGATTATTAAAGAATCAGTCAATGATTATATCAGCACCGTTGGATGGGTAGGTGAAAAACCTGCCGCCATGGGGGTTGGGTTGATCGGACGCGTAGATACCGAACAGGGGATCTGGTTACAGATCGATCCCAAACGGACACAACCGATCCCCCTGGCACAGGAACTGAGTGAAACATACGGCATCCCCTGCCATATCGACAATGATGTAAAAGCCGCCACACGTGCTGAACGCCGGTTTGGTTTTGGACAGACATCAAACAACTTTATATATATTAATGTAGGGACAGGTATCGCCGCCGGTTTTGTAGTAAACGGAAGGCAGATTCGTGGTAGCCATTGCAACGCCGGCGAGGTTGGGCATACGCATGCCGGCATCAACCTTGGTATCAAATGCGGATGCGGACGGACAGATTGTGTGGAACTGATTGCAGCCGGTATTGGTTTTGATACCTGCGCACGCTTGTTGGTTGACCAATACGAAACCAAACTGCAGATACCAGCCGAAATAGAAGGCCGTGTGGCTGTGAGCGAAATCTTCGAACTTAGCCGTAAAGGCGACCCCTTGTGCGTACAATTGGTAGAGAATGCCTCACAGGCGCTTGCCCACCTGATCATGAACCTCGTGCGTGTAAGCGACCCTGATACGGTAGTACTCGGCGGAGGCGTTGTATCCGACGGATACATGCATTCGAAAGTGTTGGAGAAACTGAATCCCACCACCGTGCGCTTCGTTAAAAATGGCGTGGTGATCACCAAACTCAATCCGGACTTCATCGCCCTGATGGGTGCGGGAGCCGTAGCCATGAATGTGTAACAAACTTATTTATATCTGATGAACAACAACATGCAAATCACTATCGCAGCCAATGAAACTGATTTTGACCGTATGGCTGCCTGGCGGATCATCCGTGAGATACTGAATAAGCCCAAAGCCGTGATCGGCTTATCCACCGGGCAGACCACCAAAAATCTGCACACCATTATCAGTGAGATATACCAGCTTCACCCCTTCGACGTATCGCAAATGACCATCTTCGGCGTGGATGAAGTGACCAATGTACCCCGCGAATATGCCGGAGCCTGCTATACAATGCTAAAAACTCAGCTGATCGACACCCTCGGCCTGCCGGAAAAAAACTTCCTGATGCCCCCTACCCTGTCTGACGACTTCGACACGGAATGCATAAAATTCCAACAAGAACTCGAACGTCGTGGAGGTATTGACCTCCAGGTACTCGGACTGGGGACTAACGGACACCTCGGTTTCAACCAACCCGGCACCCCGTTTGAAAGTGAAACCTGGGTATCGCACATGGATGAAGTACTCGAAGCCCGTATCCGCAAGGAGCTGCAGGCATCACCCGATGTGAAGATGGGGGGCCTGACGCTGGGGATCAAGAATATCATGCATGCCCGCAAGATCATGCTGGTCGCCAAAGGACAGTCAAAAGCCGATATCGTCAAGCAAATGCTCTGCGGCCCAATCACGCCGTACATTCCGGCTTCCATCCTGCAACTACACCCGAATTGCGAGTTCATACTCGATACCGAATCGGCCAAACATATTATGTAACAACTTAAATCAAATACGATTACAATGACACAACAAGAGAAACAAGTGAGCTACCTGGGACCGTTTATCACGATGGTCTTCCTTTTCTTTATTGTTGGCTTCCTGACAACAGCTAACACACAGTTTCAAGGTCCGCTGAAAGAAGCGTTCTTAGCCGGAGTGGGTGACCTGAAGAATACCTTCGCCACGCTGATCACTTTCTCCTGGTTCCTTGCCTATCCGATCTTCGGAGGTGTAGGTTCAAAATGGACTACCCTGTATGGATATAAGGGAACATTAATCCGTTCGCTTTTTGTGATGATACTAGGATTGGGATTCTTCTTCCTTTCGTCCTGGTTCACGGTACAATACCCGGATGCCAACCTGAATATGGGACAGTATTCGGTACCGGTAGGATTCTTTATCTTCCTCGTCGGTTCGTTTGTGGTAGGTGCTTCGGCCACCATTCTGCAGGTGGTGATTAACCCGTACCTGACGGCTTGTTTCGTCAAAGGCACACAGCCTATCCAACGGATGGCAATTGGTGGTTCAGCCAACTCCATTGGTACCACCGTTGCACCCTTCTTCGTAACAGGAATCGTCTTCGGTGGTTTGGCAATGGAAGAGATACAGGTAAGCCAGTTGATGGTGCCTTTCTTCGCCTTGATGGTGATTATCGCGGTTATCGTCTTCGTACTGACAAGATTGTCACTGCCTGATATCCAGGGGACAAAAGCTGAAGTAGGTGAAAAGCTGGAAAAGAGCGTCTGGTCGTTCTCCCACCTCACACTGGGGGTGATCGCGATCTTCTTCTACGTAGGTGTCGAAGTTTGTATCGGCGCGAATATCAACCTGTATGCTATCGAAATGGAATCGCTGAACGGACCGTTCTCATTCTTCGGTAATTCGGAACTGAAACTGTTTGGTATCAACTTCGCTATTCCGGCGCTGATGGCTACACTCTATTGGGGTGGCATGCTGATCGGACGTCTGGTAGGCAGTTCGTTAAGTACTGTGCCTCCACGTGCACAATTGGTAACGACTACCGTTGCCGCGACCGTGCTCACATTGTTAGCTATTTTCATGAACAATCCCTGGATCCTTACGGCTGTAGGTTTGTTCCATTCCATCATGTGGGGCGCTATCTTTACGCTTTCCGTTAATAAACTGGGCAAATATACGTCTGTCGCTGCCGGCGTATTCATGATCGGTGTGGTAGGCGGTGCTATCCTTCCGCTCGTACAAGGTATGTTGGCCGATGCACTGGGCGGCTGGAGATGGTCTTGGTTTATCGTCATCTTCGGCGAATTATTTATGTTGTATTATGCCCTTGTTGGTTCACGGGTTCGTCAATCTGCCGAATAAGTATGAAACACCGCATCCTGTATATCATTTTCCTGCTGGCAGGAACACTGCAAGGCTGGTCGCAATACCAGACTACTCCGGCGCGTGCCTGGGATAAGTTTCCTCCCGAAGCACAGGAAAGAGGCTTTGGCCTGCACACCTCCCAACTCGTACAGATGGACGACGACCCGTCGCTCGAGGAAGTCCTGTTGTTTGTCTCCGGTAATGGACATTATCCCTCCTTCGATATCTTCCGCCAATACATCGTGGTGGTCGATTATTATACAAAGGAGATAAAGTACAAATCCGATATTGTCCGTTCCACCGAACGCGTCCTCGTCATCGAAGACCGCAACCAGGACGGCAAGTTCGAAATCTACCGGAAATACTTTAAAGACGGTGAATTCAACGTCGACAACGAAGGGAATAACCTACGGGTAACCTGGGTGTACGACAGCGTCGAATGCAAGAAAACACCCCCTAAAAAGTAACACAAAAAACAAATGGAGATCAACTATGCCTACGCATTGCCTATATAGTGCCTATAGGGTGCCTATATGTTGCCTGCATAGTAACTAAACAGAAATTAAAATCGAGAATCATCATGAAACTGACAAATTACATCATAGTATGCCTATTGGCCCTTGCAGCCTGCACCCATGCAAAAAACGACCCCAGGCAAGACAAAGTGATCGTTGCCTATGTAACATCCTGGAGTGACAAGATGCCCGATCCGAATTATATCACCCATATCAACTACGCCTTCGGCCATGTGACCGACAACTTCGACGGCGTACGTATCAACAACGAAGAGCGCCTGAAGCAGATCGTCGCGTTGAAAAAAGACTATCCGCACCTCCGGGTCCTCCTTTCCGTAGGAGGTTGGGGAAGTGGACGCTTCAGCGAAATGGCGGCCGACGAGGCCCTTCGTGCCAGCTTTGCCACCGACTGCCAACGCATCGTAAAGGAATTTAGCCTCGACGGTATCGACATCGACTGGGAATACCCGACAGCCGATATGGCCGGTATCTCCGCTTCACCCGACGATACAAAGAACTACACTCTGCTGATGCGCGACATCCGCAACGCTATCGGTAAAGACAAACTGCTCACACAAGCCACCGCCGCTTCCGGCGAATATATGGACCACAAGGCATTGGACGAATACCTCGACTTCACCAACATCATGACCTACGATATGGGTAACCCGCCCATCCACCATTCAGCCCTCTACCGTTCGGAAATGGTCGACCGTAATTGTGGCGACGAAGCCGTGAAGAAACACCTTGCCGCCGGCGTGCCAAAGCACAAGCTAGTCATGGGTATGCCGTTCTACGGCCGTGCCGTCAAAGAATTCCAACGTCCGAAAGACCTCACCAAAGCACACGAAATGGAAGGTTACACCTCGCATTGGGATGAAGTGGCAATGGTGCCTTATCTCACCGACAACACGACCGGTGCCGTAGTATTCTGCTACGAAAACCTGGAATCACTCGCCATCAAGTGTCAATACGTAATGGATAACGAATTGCGAGGCGCTATGTACTGGTCGGCCGACGGTGATAACGAAGCCGGCGACCTGCGCAAAACCGTCTATAACGGTATCATGAAATAAACGAAAACGTATGAAACGATTACTCGCAACGCTGCTTATCTCCCTGCTGGCTGTAACCCTTCTCCCCGAAGGCTTATCGGCACAGAAGAAAATAAAAACCCTGGTCGTCACCGGCCAGGAAGGTGCGCACTCGTGGGAACTCGGAAGCGATGGGATCAAACAGACGCTTGAAAACAGCGGCCTGTTTACCGTCGACATGGCCATCACGCCCCCACGGAGCGAAGATATCACGCCCTTCAGCCCCGATTTCAGCAAGTACGACCTGGTGGTCTTCTCCTATGGGGGAAAGACATTCTCAGAAACAACCCGCAAGAACTTTGAACAGTATGTGGCAAATGGTGGCGGCGTAGTGGTCGTACATGCCTCTATCATCCCCTTTACTGACTGGCCCGCTTTCAATGAAATGACTGGCCTGGGCGCCTGGGGCGAACGGAATGAAAAAGACGGTCCGTATGTGTATTGGAAACATGGACGCTGGGTCTATGACTACACGCCAGGAAGCTCCGGTTACCACGGCTTGCAGCACTCGTTCACTATTACCCACCGCAACCCCGATCATCCGATCCTCAGCGGACTACCCACCGTATGGCAGCATGTAAAAGACGAACTGTATGCCAAGACACGTGGACCGGCTAAAAATATCGACATCCTGGCCACTACGGTTGATATGGGAGGGGATACCGAACGTCACGAGCCGATGCTGTGGACCGTAAACTGGGGCAAGGGTAAGATTTTCGTCTCCCTGATGGGACATGCCGGCAACGACCCCGAACTACGCTACTCCATGGAGTGTACCGGTTTCCAGGTCACCCTGCTGCGTGGTGCCGAATGGGCCGCTACCGGCAAGGTGACACAAACAGTTCCGGCCGACTTCCCGAGCGAAGGTGTCACCACCCTGCGCAAAGGGTTCAAAGCCCCCGATTATCTGAAGTAAAGAACTAAAGCAAAAAGATCATATAATACTATGTGTAAAAAACGCTTACTAACGTCCTCTTATTTTATTCTAATCCATCTGTGGACGCCAATGGCCTATGCCCAGACGCAGCTATCTTCGGATGCTGCGTTGGGCGAGGCAATTGTGAAAACCGGCATCCTGCACAGCCCGCTGCCGGTAGATATAACCAACTCCTTCGAAGCCAACGAATGGAAAAAGACCGTCTTGTACAGCGAATCGCTGCCGATCACACCAACCCTTACCGACTGGAAACATTCCGGTTTCGGCAGCATGACGTATTCAATGACACAAACACACGATACAGCAGGAAGCCTGCGCCTCTCCTATCCTACAGCTACCGGTAAACGGGCACAAGGCTCTCCCTCCGACCCCGACTATGCCACCTACGGAAATAGCAGTGTCCGCCTCGACGTCAAAGGCGCCGACTGGTCGGCATACAACCGCCTCGAAGTATGGATCTACCCCGACTGCGAAGGTGCCCGTGTGGTAAATATGAACCTGAATGTACAGAACGACCGGGCATCCGTCCAGCCCGGTATGTCATCGGCCTCCCACCTGCTCAACCTGCGGAACCGGGAATGGAACCGTTGCTTCCTCGACCTGGGCGACCTGCAACGGGATCAGGTATCACAACTCAGTTTCGGCGTCAGTCTGAAAGGCAAAGACCGTACCACGGGCGACTCCTGTGTCTATTACTTCAGCGACCTCCGCCTGTTACAGATCGAAGACCCGGCAATCACCAGCGGATGGCAACCCGGACGTAACCGCGTTGTCTACTCCACCACCGGTTATGGCGTGAACGACACCAAGACAGCCGTTGTCAATATGGATGCTGCAAAGCATAAGAATCAATTCAAACTCATCAACACACAAGATAAGCAGGTGTCCTATACCGGCACCATCCGGCAGACAAAGACTACGACTGGCACCTTTGACGTGCTCGACTTCACCGCCTTCCGTCAACCGGGTTCCTACCAGTTACGAGTAGGCGACATTACCACCCCCGCTTTCCGCATCGAAGAGAATATCTGGAACAATTCCCTCTGGCGTACCCTGAATTATATCTTCTGCCAGCGTTGCGGCTCGCCCGTGCCGGGTATTCACAGCACCTGTCATACCGACCTCTGCGCCGTACACGACGGGGTAACCGTTTCATTCGGCGGCGGCTGGCACGATGCTGGCGACCTGTCGCAACAGACACTCCAGACGGGAGATGTCACCTACGCCCTACTCGAAGGCTACAACAAACTGAAAGCGACCAACCCGCTATTGGCTGCCCGTATGCTGGAAGAAGCCGAATGGGGTATGGAGTTTATCCTCCGTACACGTTTCGGCGACGGCTACCATGCCAGTAGCGTCGGTCTCTTGATCTGGCAGGATGGCATGTTCGGCACGATGGATGATATCAAAACTGTACGCGTACAGAACTGTGCCTTCGACAATTTTCTCTACGCCGCCTACGAAGCCTATGGCGCCATGACTATCGACCGCGACCCGATGCTACAGGAACACCTCCGCCGCATCGCCTGCGAAGACTTCGAACTGGCGTTGAAACGCCACAACGAAGTCGGTTACGGCGACTTCTTCCACTTCTATGAACACAGTTATAATACCTCTGAGAGCCAGTATATGGCCACCATCTCCTGGTCGGCCAGCATGCTCTATAAACTGACCGGCGAAGCATATTATGCCGAAAAAGCAGCAGAGTTCATCCGTTACACGCTCGACTGCCAACGCACTCAACCCCTAAAAGATAGACAACAAACCAAAGGCTTCTTCTACCGCGATACCAAACGGCAGGCCATCGTACACTACAATCACCAGTCGCGCGAGCAGACCTATATGCAGGCCATGATCCTCCTGTGCGAAACCCAACCCAATCACGCCGACTATCAACGTTGGATGCAATCCATCCGCTTGTATGCCGGTTACCTGAAAGGCCTGATGCCGTACACCGCCCCCTATGGTATGCTGTCGAGCGGCGTCTATCATGTCGACGAATGGAAAGACACGTTCAGCTTCGAACACCTGCACCTCTTCCCACCGGCAGATGCCGTAGAACGGTATAGCACGCAGGTCAAGAAAGGCGTTCCCCTCGACAAGGAACATTATATGAAGCGCTTCCCCGTCTGGTTTAGTATCTTCAACGGAAATACCGCCATCCACCTGTCTACCGGTAAAGCCGCGGCTCTGTGCGGACGCTTCCTCCAGGACGACGAACTCCTCCGCATCGGAAAAGAGCAGCTATACTGGACCGTTGGCCTCAACCCCTTCGGCCAATCCCTCATCTACGGCGAAGGACACAACTACCCGCAAATGGACAGCTTCTCTTCCGGTGAGATCACCGGCGAAATGCCTGTCGGCATCCGTTCCCTCGACGATGAAGACATTCCCTACTGGCCTCAGGTCAACAACGCCTGTTACAAAGAAGTATGGGTCACCTCTGCCGGAAAATGGATATCTTTGGCAACAGAGATCATGAACAATGATTAAGGATACATCTTTCACCTACATAAATAACAACAACAATAAACAACTATCATATGAAACACCTATTCTCTACTCTTATCCTTTCCGCCCTGGTAGCCTTTACCGCCTGCGGAAGCCCCTCCTCCAAGAAGTCCGAAGGAGATACCCAAGCCAGTGCCCAACCCTACAAAATACTGGTCCTAACCGAACGCGGCGGCCAGCACGGCGGCTTCACCGATGCCGGCCTGAAATGGCTGGACGAACAATCCGCCCCCATGGGCTTCGAAGTGACGGAGATCAACAACACCCGCCTCATCAACGACGAGTACCTGTCACAGTTCAGCCTCATCATCCAACTCGACTTCCCTCCCTATACCTGGAAACCGGAAGAAGAAGCCGCCTTTACGAAATACATCGACGAAGGTCTGGGTGGTTGGGTTGGATTCCATCACGCCACCCTCTTGGGTGAATTCGACGGTTACCCCATGTGGCAGTGGTTCTCCGACTTTATGGGAGGCATCCGCTTTAAGAACTACATCGCCGGACTCTGCAACGGTACTGTCAATGTAGAAGACACCCCCCACCCGGTCATGAAGGATGTCCCCGCCTCTTTCATCATTCCCGACGACGAATGGTACACTTTTGATAAGAGCCCACGCCCGAACGTACACGTGCTAGCCTCCGTAGACGAATCCACCTACGAACCGGCGTCCGAAATCAAGATGGGCGACCACCCGGTCATCTGGGTCAACCCCACCAAGAAGGCGCGCAACGTCTATTTCCTTATCGGCCACAGCAGCAAACTGTACGAAACGGAAGCCTTCACCACCCTCTTCGCCAATGCTATCAACTGGGCATCCCAAAAATAACAATTGGTCTATGGTTATTCTCTTCTTCTCCTTAAGGCCTTTAAAGCCCTTAAGGTCCTTGAGGCCCTTAGACCTTAAACACATTAAAAGCATATACCATGAAACGAAACTTTCTAATTATCAGCCTCTTCTCCCTGCTGGCAGGATTCACCCTACAGGCGCAGACGCCTGAGGGATATCCGGCAAATTATGCCCGTGCCCCACGCTTCAAAGCGCTTGTATTCTATACCGAACATGCCGAAGCCGCCCATGTGGACTTTTCCAAACAAGGCGTAGAGTTCTTCAAACGATTGAACTACGGCAACGGCTTCTACCTGGATGTGACCACCAACCTGGACACCTACACCTACGACCAGTTAAAGGCATACGACATCATCGTCATGCTCGACGGCTACCCTTCTACTCCTGCCGGACGTGAAGCCTTCCAGCAATATATGGAGAACGGTGGCGGTTGGATGGGTTTCCATGTAGCAGCCTACAACGACAAGAATACCAACTGGCCGTGGCTGGTTGACTTCCTCGGTGGCGGTGTATTCTATTGCAACAACTGGCCGCCGCAACCGGCTAAACTGGTGTTGGACCAGACCTCACACCCGGTGACGAAAAACCTGCCCGCCTCCTTTATCGTGCCCGAAAGCGAATGGTATCAGTGGACACCCAGTCCGCGTCTGAACCCGGACATCGAAGTGCTTGTCACCCTCTCGCCGGATAACTATCCGATGGGTATCAAAGATGTAGTCAACTTCGGCGACTTCCCCATCGTGTGGACCAACAAGAAATACCGTATGATCTACCTCAATATGGGACACGGCGACGATGAATTTACCGACGCCACCCAGAAGATGCTCTTCATCAACGCCTTCCGCTGGGTAGTAAGCCGCAGCCCCAACGGCGACCCGTTCAAGAAATAACTTACTTGAAGAGCATCGGAACAAATTCCGACAGGTAGATACGCCAGTTGCACCAGGTATGGCCACCGTCGCTTTCACGATAAACGTAAGCAACGCCCAGCTCGTCAAACTTCTTGCGCGAATCTGTTACGCTCTGAAACAGGAAGTCGGTCGTCCCACAGGCAATCCAGTACAGTTTGTAGCCATTCTTCTTCTGTACGGCCAGTTGTTTCAGGTAGGAATCCACCTGATCCTGTCCCTGCCCACCCCATGTCATCGGTACGGGAGGTGCGGAGAAGACACCCACATAATCAAACAGCGTAGGATATTGCGCCGAGATACGCGACGAATGCATTCCACCCATCGACAGACCGGCAACAGCACGATGTGCTTTGTCCTTCTTCACGCGGTAGTTGCTCTCCACAAACTTGATGATGTCGCCAAACGTATCTTCCATACCGGCTACCGCCTGCTGTCCGCTGCCTACGCCACCCATGCCTGGTTTGTACATACCCGTCCACGATTCGCCCGGAGCGGCGGGGTTCTGCGTATGACCGTTTGGCATAGCCACGATCATCGGCTTGGCCTTACCTTCAGCGATCAGGTTGTCGAGAATCTGTGCTGTACGCCCAAGAGCGATCCAGGCTTCTTCATCCCCACCCGATCCGTGCAACAGATAAAGCACCGGATACGATTGCTTGCCAGCCTCATAACCGGGAGGCGTGTAGATAGTGATGCGGCGTTGCGTCTTCAACCCCGGAGAATCATACCAGCGGCGCGTCACACTGCCGTGAGGCACGTCCTTCACCCCAAAGAGCCCATTCACGCCATCGCCGATAATAAAGATATTCGTCACCGTAGCCACATCGCGGATCTGATACACATTATTCGGGTCGATGTTCTTAATCCCATCCACCAGAAACGAATACATGTAGAGTTCGGGAGCCAGCGGAGCCGGAGTCGTGTACGTCCAGATACTGTCGCGTCCTTCCACGAGGTTAGCCGTACCCGGCGCGTCATACGACATACCGTTTCCAAATTCGATCTTCTGCGTCGGCAGGAAATCACCCGTTACCTGTACCGTCCGTGCTTTCGGCGCAAAGAAACGGAACGTAACCGTATTGTCCGGATTAATCTGCGGCGAGACAATATTTTGCCCGCCAAACAAAGCCTGCTGCGCCCAACCCGATGTACACACCGCCAACGCAAAGAGAATAGTCCAAAGTCTTTTCATCTCATTAGTATTAAAAATTACACATACATTTGTTTACCGTCACGAAGATAACTATTTTCAACTTATAACTCTACCGCTAATAATTCTCTTCCTAAATTATGCAAAGCTTGCTCTATTTTCTTTGCTTGTGATTCTCTGGGAAATGTCTTCCCAGTAGCAACGGCAATTCCATCTTTGTTCATAATTGCGCCGCCCTGCTTGTGAAAGTAGGGCGGTTTTGCTTTGGAGTGTTAAAAATGCGAATAAAAAAAACGAAAACGTTACTGATTTATTTGGACAACAGAAACGAAAACGTTACTTTTGTATTGTTAAGTTAGAGTTCTTTGAAAGTATGAAGTATTCAGAACTGACGGCTAAACTTAAGGCCGCAGGTTGTTATTTTCTGAAGCACGAAGGTAATCATGACCGATGGTACAGCCCGATCACCGGGCAGGAGTTCATTGTAGCTCGCCATAAGAGTCATGAAGTACCGAAAGGCACAGAAAAAACAATCAGGAGGCTGGCAGGGATTTAGTCCCTGCCAATTTCCTGGCTTCGCTGGATCACATACATCAAGCTATTCTTAACCAATTATTAGTACATAAAACAGAAAGGAGCATTTGTGTTATGAAAGTGGTATTTATTATTGAGAAATCTTCCGATGGCTATTTCTCATGTTATTCAGATCAGGATTTCGATGGATTCGGCCTGCTTGGTTATGGTGATACTGCCGAAGATGCGAAAAAGGATCTAATGAGTGCTTACGAGGAAATTAAACAGGACAGAACCGAAGAAGGTAAAGAAACGCCTGAAATAGAATTTGTATGGAAGTACGATATGGAATCGTTTTTCGACTATTTCAGCGTCCTGAATGTATCTGAACTGGCAAGGAAGACCGGAATCAACACCTCTCAACTTCGTCGGTATCGCAGCGGCCTGACCAAGGCCAGCGAGAAGCAGTACGATAAGATCCGCCAGTATGTTCATCAAGTGGCCGAAGAACTGGCGCACGCCACATTTTGAAATACCGTATCGAAAGATACGAGCTTTAACTTAATGAGTGGGAGGCTGCCTGAACGGGCGGCCTCTTTTTTGTTCTCCGGATCCAATATTCTTACCGATTATTAGTCAGTATACTGATCAATTATCAAGATATTTGTATCAACAAATTGACTATTTAACATTTTAGGGAATACCTTCCCTGAACACCTTCTTCAGCGGTAGGAAGAAGCGTTCGATCAGGCGGAGGTCTTCGGTGACGATCTCGGCGGTAGCGGTCATTTCGTGGGAGACGGGAAGGGTTTTGCCGTAGTTGGTGACGAGGCCTTCGGGGAAGGCGATCTCGACGGCATAGTTGTTGTCTGAAGGGACAAGGGAGATGCTGTTGACTTTCCCATTGACCATGCCAAACTCCTGGTCGGGATAATTCAGGAAGCGGACAATAACGCGTTGGCCGGTTTTTACCTTTCCCGAACGGGCGACAGGAAGTAAGGCTTTCCCCATTAATTCGTCATCGGTAGCCGGCACCACGGTAAAGACGGTTTCCCCAGCGGGGATATACTGGTTCTCGTTCCAGTAGGTGGTGAAAGTTACTTTCCCGGCAATCGGAGTAGTCAGGCAATACATCAGTTCCCAACTGTGGATGGCATTCAGCAACTGCCCGCCCGTGGTTTGCAGGTCTTGCCGGAGCAGGCTCCCTTTCTCTGCTTCTTGTAGACGGAGGTCCAGCAAGGTCGTTTCGAGCGAGGCAATCTGTATCGATAGATTGTCCAGCGATGCCGCCGCCCCCTCTATCGCCTGCCGGCTTTGCAGGAAAACCGTCCGGGCCGTCTCATGCTCCGAAGGAGATATTACATTACGGGTATGCAGCATCGAATCCCGTTCATACTGCTGCCGGGCGATGACGTGCTGTGCCTCTGTCACCTGTTGCTGCCGTCGAAGGTTTGCTTCATATCGGCGGTACTTCCCGATTTGGTCGCGGGTAGCCGCTATCTTCTGCGGGTAATAGTTCAAGGCTACATAATTCCGGTATTCATGCAGGCTACGGAGGAAGGAGGCATACGTCGCTTGCACATCCCCCAAGGCAAGTTCCTTACCGTATGACAGGCAGGCCGACAGACTATCCGCTTCCCCCATATACCGCACCAACCGTTCCTTCAGGTAAAGCACATCCCCTGTCGAAGCCGGATTCTCAATCACTGCCAATACCGCCCCCGGTGCAACCTCCGCCCCATCGGCCACCATCAGCCGGCTGATCTTCCCCGTGGCGCGTGATACGATTGTTGCTGCCGGAAACCTTCCCGTCAGCCTCATCTCCGCCGTCACCACATCCGGATACCGGAAGAAACAACTCCCAATCAGCACCACCATCACCACCCCGCACAGTATCGTAATCCCCCACCGCACAATCCACACCGGCACCTTCCCCATCACTTCCTGCACCTCTTCGCTGCGCAGTTCGATGGGCTTACGTATCTTATCCATATCCTTATCCATCTCTATTATCCTTTATATGAGTCGCTTGCGCCTCCCCTTGAGAGGGGGTGTGTGACGAGCGAAGCGAGCGTTAAATCTAAAAAATCCCCCATCAACTCCCCATCTCCAACTGATTCCTCACCAACGTATAGTATATCCCCCTCTTTGCCGTCAATTCCTCATGCGTCCCTTCTTCCGCAATGCGCCCTTTATCGAGGACAACGATCTTGTCCGCATCCCGCACCGTACTGAGCCGGTGGGCAACTATGACGACTGTCCTACCTTTATAAAACGCCTGTAACTGCTCCATAATCTCCCTTTCGTTGTTCGCATCCAGCGCATTCGTCGCTTCGTCCAGGAAGATATATTCCGGATTCTTATACACCGCCCGCGCAATCAATATCCGCTGCCGCTGCCCCTGGCTAATCCCGTTCCCTTCCATCCCGATCTTTGTGTTATATCCCAACGGCAGCCCGTCGATAAAGTCGCGGATATTGGCTACCGTTACCGCATGCTTTAGCCGATCCTTGTCGATTGTTTCCGCTCCTACGGCTATATTGTTCGCAATCGTATCCGAAAAGATAAACCCATCCTGCATCACACTC
>JAVBUR010000037.1:0-61328 GCA_031555145.1 Tannerellaceae bacterium
TATTCCAGGGGCTTACACCCCTGGCTACGAACACGATACCCCTGACGGGGCATTTTCACTGTCACGACCTCAAGTTATCCCCATACACGCATCAAAAGATGTGTATAAAGAGTAGCTTTGAAGGCGGGGAGCCGAGATACCGTCTGATAACTCAAAAAATATTCAACTTTCGTTGAAACTGAAAGCCGGGTATAGAAAGTAATCCTCCGGATGGCATGTTGATGTAACATGTTCATCCGGAGGATGTAGGATCAGGAGACTTCTATCGGGTTCAGGGTTCTTCTACCTCGTAATAGGCGCGGAGGCGGGTGAGTTCCTGGTGAAGGTCGTCTTGAACATCCTTGTAGGCGGGTTGGCCGTAGAGGTTATTCATTTCAGTGGGGTCTTTCTCCAGATCGTAAAGTTCCCAACTGTCGATATCGTTATAGAAGTGGATCAGTTTGTAGCGGTCGGTTCGGACGCCGTAGTGCCGTTTGACGGCATGTTCGGCAGGATATTCGTAAAAATGATAGTAGAGGGACTTTCGCCAGTCGGCCGGATTCTTACCCTGGAGCAAAGGAAGGAAGGATTCGCCTTGAATATCGTCTGGTACGGAGACTCCCGCCAGTTCAAGGATGGTGGGGGCGTAGTCGATGTTTTGCACTAACTGGGTGATCTCACCCTTTTTCCCTCCCGGCAGACGAGCCAGCAACGGAGTACGGAAGGACTCTTCGTACATGAAACGTTTGTCGAACCAACCGTGTTCGCCCATATAGAAGCCCTGGTCAGAGGTATAGACCACAAGGGTATTCTCCAACAAGCCTTTCTCTTCGAGATATTGCAGTACACGACCGATATTGAGATCGACCGAATGGATCACACTGAGGTAGTCGCGCATATAACGCTGGTACTTCCATTCGGCCAGTTCCTTGCCGGTGAGTCCCCGTGCCTTGAAATCCTGGATGATGGGGTCGTAGTAGGCATCCCATTTGGCTTTTTGTTCGGGGTTGAGGTTATTGTACATGGCGCGGCCGGCCTTTTCGAGTCCGGGTTTGGAGTGGATCTCGTTTTCCTTATCAGCCATCTTAAGGTCGTACACGAGATCCATATCGTGGATGATGCTCATCTCCTGGGCAGCGGCCGCCGGACGATTCTCGTAGGTGTCGTAGAAGTTATCCGGCAGGGGGAAGGTCACGTCGTCAAACATACCCAGGTCCTGCAAGTCGGGCATCCAGGTACGGTGGGGCGCTTTGTGGTGGAGCAGTAGACAGAAGGGCTTTTCGGGATCACGCCCGGTTTCAAGCCAGTCGAGGGCCAGGTCGGTGGTGATCGTGGTAGCGTAGCCTTCGAGCTTCTTCTTCTCGCCGTTGTCGATAAACGTCGGGTTGTAGTAGTCGCCCTGCCCGATCAGGATGTTCCAGTAGTCAAAACCTGTCGGGTCGGAAGTGAGATGCCATTTGCCGACGATGGCCGTTTGGTAACCTGCCTGCTGCAAGAGCTTGGGATAGGTCTGCTGTGTACCGTCGAAACGGTGCATGTTGTCGATAAAGCCATTCTTATGGCTGTGTTTACCGGTCAACATACACGCCCGGCTCGGGCCGCTGATCGAGTTCGCCACAAAACTGTTTGTAAACACCACCCCCTCGTTACCGATCCGGTCGATATTGGGGGTTTGGGTGAACCGTTTGTCGTAGGCACTGATTGTTTGGTACGAATGATCATCACTCATGATATAGAGGATGTTCATCTTTTTCTCGGGTTGAGCGTCTTTACACCCCGCCAGCGCAAAGGCGGGGAGTAAAGGCCATAAAAATGCAAATTGAGTTCTCATATATGTATTTCAGCAAGTTTCCATCCGGGATTCTGTGTCCATGTTTGTCCGGTCAGGGCGGTCTGGCCCTGACTGATGAGGTAAAGATAGTCACGATCGACGTTAAATCCTAAGCCGGAGGAGCAATTTTTATACAATTACAGTTTGAATCGTATCACTGGGTCGCCGCCATTGAGGTCGGTAGCGAAGATAAAGCCGGCAGCTTCATCAATATGGAAACCGGAGATGGAATGATCCAACGTATACTTACACAAAGGCGTACCATCAAGATCAAACTGGTAAATGTAGCGGCCGCCCCGTTCGGGATTGATACCCTGGATGCGGGCATGTTTGAGTTCCTGGACCAGGCGGTCTTCAAAGATGGCGTAAATACAATTTTCTGTTACCTGCACATCATCAAAACCGATCACACCGCGTGGAATAGCATCTTCGCCACGGATCGAGAACTTAGGGTATTGGTTCGGACCGATCAGCATCTTGAATGAGCCTTCGCGTACATTATATAATTCGATCGTTTCGCCATAGCAACTGGCCATTACCAACAGGTCTTTCCCGGGAAGAAAATCGGCCACATGGCTCCACCCCAGAGCAACGGTAGGCGAATCGCCGTCTTTATAATATCGTCGTGTAGGAATCCGACCTACCGAACTGATACGTTTTCCAGTATAATCCACACGATGGTAGCGGCACTTACCCGTGTAATCCGTCAGCCAGAAACAAGAGTCCGTAACTGAAAAGCTCTGTGCACGGTGCAATTTCTTATCGAGATGAATAGTTTCTATCGCTTCGGCTCTCCGTTCAGAAGGGAAAAGTTGCCAACGTATCAACTCCATCTTATTTCCTGTCAGTACCCAGATCGAATCGAGCGAGTAGAAATGGATCATCCGCTCGGGTAAGGTAACACCTTCGGGATCACCCGGCTTTTTAAGCGGGGCCGAGGTGCCAAAGGAAGCCAGGTGATTTCCGCCAGGATATGTGAAAGCATGGCAGCACTCGGCTGTGTTCTGTAGGTCAAGCACCAATAAGATGCTGTCCTTGACTATAATTCGATAGGGTTCGTGTGACAAAAGAGTATCCAGCGAAACAGTCTCTCCCTGCAGTATCTTATTGGAGACAAACACGGAGTAAGGTTGCTCTTCAGGCAAATAAGCATCTTTGCAGGAAAAGACAAACAACAGGCAAATCAATAAAATTACACTTTTCATCATTCAATCATATTTGTACAGGGCTAATACCATCCCACAGTAAGAACTTTACTACTATCTTAATTATGTAAATGTAGGCTCGAAGTGAAAGGAGGCCAAAATAAAACGCTGACATTTTACTGACATTTTCTATTCCCCTTGTTATCTGACACTTACAATTTACCATTTACGAGGCCATAGAATACCGCTTTTCTAATTATCTAATAAATTAACAAAATCTCTGCCTTTACAGTTTACAAATTATACTTCCCATCCTTTTTTAGCAAAATCATCCAAGTCTCATGATTTGAAACCTGACAGAAGGGAACTTCTCCACACACTTACTTTTTTTGTTAGCCTTTTGTTAATTTTGCATTAACCACTTAACAAGTAGTCAACAAAACATAAACCAAAAATATATGCAATAGAATATTTTTTAATATAACATATTATTCTACTTATTATCTGATAGTTAAGTATAATACTTTCACAAATATTTTCATGCTATTCTATAGAAAACAACGCTATTAATTCACTTTTGATAGATAAAATTCGCACATATTAACAGGTTACATAGGAGGTAATCCTATCAATTCGACGAACAATCGCTTACGCAAGCTTCTACAGAAAAAAAGCACACAAATGCACATACAGTGGCAGAAAGAACACAATAATTGATAATTTTGTTTCAGTACTCATAGTATATTATAGTATATTTGCACAGAATATAGTCCATTACATATCTACGACACAATGATGAACATACATTATTACATCTGTACCAATAATACATAATAAGCGCATTGACAGCATATTAGATATAATCAATTAGCCGTCATAAAATCATTATATATTTCACAACCCTAAGAGACAGTGCAAATGATACCTCACAAAATAAAAAATTTCACTCTTACACTTGTCATTCTCTTTAGTGCAATCGTCTTACTGCTTGTCACTTCGGTGGCTATCTACAAGAGTCAATCGATACACACAGCCAAAGAAATAAGTTTGATATTAGAAAATGCCCTTGCCAATGACATGTCCAACCGCATGGTAAACCCAATGGCACAGGATATGACGATGAGTGAAAATGCGGCTGAACAATATTTCCATAAAAGGATGCAAACCCATCTCCTTCATAAGAACCCCATACATGTCAGCTCCCTGGACTCTCTATTCCAACAGTATCTCCGGGAGAAACAAATTATAGCAGAAACCGCAATCCGCTATATTTACGAACTGGATCAAATCCAAGACACTCTTGACAGCAAGCCCAACTCTACACTCTATACCAACGCCTATGCCCTACCGCCCATCCTCTTGGGAACGAAAAATGAGATAATCATACAGGGACATGCCAAAATTGCTACCAGATGTATTCTACATAGAGGGAAAAAGTTGTTCATTATCTTTGGCACGTTAATAAGCCTGTTGGCAGCCCTGTTAATGTATGCCGCCTATCGCCAGATGAAGCAGCATCATGTGCCTTCTACCGGCTTATATAAGATAGACAGGCATCTTACCTTAAATATAGATACCCTGGAATTGCAGTATAAGCATCAAAGTGTTACCCTGACGCCACAATCAGCACAAATACTCAAACTTTTTCTGGAAGCACCCGACCATTACCTCGAATACGAAGAACTGGAAACCCTGCAATGGGGGAATAACCACGAGATAACCCGTCGCCGTGAACAGGCTATCGCCCGCCTGCGTACATCGTTAGAGGAAATCTCCGTCATGCACCTGATCAGCGTATGGGGAAGCGGTAACAAACTGGTAATCGGATCGAAATGGGAAGCTAAACGGATGGAAAAATTCTCTTTCCCGTATTTCAAACGGAAAACGGTCTCATTTATAAAACGTTTTTTCGTACGCTGAGAATTCTCCTCTCCTCAATACCAAACGGTTCCAAACGGCTGAAAGGAAACCGCAGCCATAGCCCATCAACTGGATATAGGAGGCAGCGACGGCAAGCAGGCCGATCTTCAGGCTCCGGTTGCATAGCGAAGCATCCACGCAGATCAGCAATGCGTATAATAGTAGCGGCGTCAGACTCCATAGGCAAAACAGGCTGCCGATGAGGAAGAAGGCTACCCCCAGCGTAAACACCGCCGGAAACACATGCACCAGTTTCAGCGAATCAGGATACTTCTTATACAGGTTGATACGGGCAATACCCGAATTATAGACCTGACGCCAGAACTTCCGCCAGTCGGTCCGCCGTTTATGATAGACCCAGGCTGATTGAAATAGCTTCACCCTATAGCCTCCCTTGTAGATGCGGATACTGAAGTCGATATCTTCGCCAAAACGCATCTTCGAGAAGCCGCCTAAGGCTTCATACACGCTCCGGCGGATCCCCATATTGAAACTGCGGGGATAAAACTTGTCTACCTGCTGCTTTCCGCCCCGGATACCACCGGTGGTAAAGAACGAGGTCATGGAGTAATTGATGGCTTTCTGCACATCGGTAAAACTGTCGGCTGCCCGATCGGGACCGCCAAAGGCATCGGCGTCGGTGTGTTCCAACTCCTCCCGTACAGCCCGGATATAGCCCGGAGGCAGGATACAGTCGGAATCAAGCACGATCAGGTAGTCACCCGTTGCCTTGGTCGCTCCGTAGTTGCGCGCCTGTCCCGGCCCGCCGTTCGGTATCACGAAATACTGAACCGGCAGACGACCGGAATAGGCGGCGACTACCACTTCACAGGTGACCGAGGAACCATCTTCCACAATCACCACTTCAAAACTGCCCTCCGACTGCCGTGTGAGGCTTTCCAACAGTTCGCCGACTTCATCGGGACGGTTGTATACGGGGATGATCAGAGAGAAGCGGGGAGTAACCATACTATAACTGATTAATGATCAATAGCGATAGTGTTCGGGCTTGTAAGGTCCTTCGGCCTGGACGCCGATATAGGCGGCCTGTTCGGGCGTAAGCGTAGTAAGCTTCACACCGATCCGTTCGAGGTGCAAGCGAGCTACTTCCTCATCCAGACGTTTGGGCAAGCGGTATACGCCTACTTCATAGCTCATCTGCCAAAGGTCCATCTGTGCCAATACCTGGTTAGTGAAGGAGTTACTCATCACAAACGAAGGGTGTCCGGTGGCACAACCGAGGTTCACCAGGCGGCCTTCGGCCAGGAGGAAGAGACTGTTGCCGGTCGGGAACGTATACTTATCGACCTGCGGCTTGATATTGGTATGGATGATAGTAGGATAGTTCACCAGTTTGTCTACCTGTATTTCGTTGTCGAAGTGGCCGATGTTGCATACAATAGCCTGGTCTTTCATCTGTGCCATATAGTCGATGGTGATGATGTCTCGGTTCCCGGTGCAGGTGACGAAGATATTACCTTCTTTCACGGCTTCTTCCATCGTAGTCACTTCAAAGCCTTCCATGGCTGCTTGCAGAGCGCAGATGGGGTCGATCTCGGTCACCAGCACACGGGCGCCGTACGTACGCATCGAATGTGCACAGCCTTTACCTACGTCACCATAACCGGCCACGACCACTACCTTACCGGCGATCATCACATCTGTGGCACGTTTGATACCATCAGCCAGTGATTCACGGCAGCCGTAGAGGTTGTCGAACTTCGACTTCGTCACCGAGTCGTTCACATTGATAGCCGGCACCAGCAGTTCGCCACGCTCCATCATCTGATAAAGGCGGTGTACGCCGGTGGTCGTTTCTTCGGAAATACCCTTCATGTCGGCGATGGTACGGTGCCAACGGCCATTGTCCTCGGCGAGGATGGAATGGAGGGTATCGAGGATCACCTGTTCTTCGTGGTTGCCGCCTTTACGGTCGATCGTAGAAGCATCGTCTTCTGCCTTATACCCCCAATGGACAAGCAGGGAAGCGTCGCCTCCGTCGTCAACGATCATGTTCGGACCTTTCCCTTCAGGGAAACGAAGTGCCATTTCGGTACACCACCAGTATTCTTCCAGCGTTTCGCCTTTCCAGGCATAAACGGGAACACCCGTAGCGGCAATCGCAGCAGCGGCATGATCCTGTGTGGAGAAGATATTACAACTGGCCCAACGCACATCGGCTCCCAATGCCACCAAGGTTTCGATCAATACAGCCGTTTGGATCGTCATATGCAACGAACCCATGATGCGGGCACCAGCCAGCGGTTTCGTATCGGCATACTTCCGACGCAAGGCCATCAGACCCGGCATTTCGTGTTCGGCTATTTCGATTTCTTTCCGGCCAAAGGCGGCCAGGCTCATATCTGCCACTTTATAGGGCAGGTTGGTGGGGAACAAATGTGACATAATGCTATTTAATTATTACTTAATTGATCACTTAAACGCCACAAAGGTACGAATATATCCCGACACAGACGGGAAGAATAACCGTTATTCACAAAATCACTTAAACCGATACCTTACAGAGAGAAAGAATTCGCGTCCACGGATCTGTATCCAGGAAGTATAGCTTTCGAGAGAGGAGTATTGCGTATAGCCATACTGTTGCTTATCGAAGAGATTGGAAGCGGTGGCTTCCACCTGCCAGGCACCCCATTTCCATTTGAGGGAAAGATCGAGGAGGAAGGCATTGACGGATTTATCTTTGCTTACGTCGTTGTAATAATGATCGCCTGTGAGGGTGATCTCCATGGGAGAGACAATATAGGAAGCATTCAGTTTCTGCACTACATTCCAAAGCGGCGTAAGTTGAGTGGATTCGCCCAGTTTGGAGCCACCATAGCGGATGGTAGACTGATAGCTGATATCCATCCTGCGGGTCGGTACCCAGCTGATCTTCGGCTCATACTGCATATAGTTGGAACGGTAGGGCATTCGCCACCCTTCGCTCAGTTGTTCGCCCTCCTGGTAGCTGAAAAGCCAGTTGAGCGAGGCCTTCATCTTCCAGTCGTAGAATCCTTTGGAGACGGCGCCATTCAGGTTCCACCCCGACGCATGGTTGGTCATCGGACGAGAGGCCAACGTCACCAGTCCGTCGTCGAAAAGTTGCTCGTACATGCGGTTCAGTCGGATCCGGTAATGCATGAGCGAAAGGGTGGCGAAAAATTCGCGGATCGTATTCTTATACTCGCCATAGAGGCGGTAGTTCTGTTGCTGTTGCACGGAGAGCCTACCATCGTTCCAAATACGGTTCCGGTAGTCGCGCAGATAGGGCTGGGCGTAAAAGTCGGTTTCACAGCCCAACTGTTCCCGGTAATTCCCGCTCAGCGTAAAGCGCCAGGCGTAATTATACTTGTACTCGACAGCCAAAGACGGGTTTGGCGAGAGCCGGGTGAAGTCGGCGACCGGATACGCCGTCCATACGAGCGGTAGGGTGAGTGTGCCCGTCCAGCGATCGATGACAGCCTGCCAGGAAGGTGTCAGGTAGCTGCTCCATCCGTCGCGGATCGTGCTGGTCTGTCCCGTCATACCAGCCGTATAACGTTGACTCAAGAAGCCTTTCTTCCGGAGGTAGGAGAAGGAGTTGTCGGTATAAAACTGGCCAAGGTTCATTTGCTCACCCACGCCGTTAACGATCAGTTCACCCGGCAGGTAGTTGTAACGGAGAAGGGAGCGTACTTCCCAGGTATAATCGTCACGGTTCCACAGGTTACGGAATTCGTTGCGGACACCTGCCTGCGAAGTATGGATCCGCTGATCCACCTCCCGGAGGCCGGCAAACTGCGAATGGCTGCGTTGCCAGTCGCCCTGGGTCGAAAATTTATTGGTGAGAAAGTGAGTGGCGGCATTCTGTTCGATATCCATACGCAGGTCGGCCTGGTCGGAGCGGATACGGGTATGGCTGGCTTCGACGACGTGGACGGTATCATCCGTCTGATAATAGGTCGTGGTGCTTCCCCGCTCCTGCCGGCGAAGGTCGTGGGTGTATCCGGCGTTGAAACGGAGTTGGGTAGTTTCGTTCAGTTTATACATCCGGTTGGCCGAGAGTGTGTGGGCATCGTTAAACAGCAACCGTTCCTTCTTCAGCGGCGCCATCAGTGACGGCTGCGACAGGAAGGAGGGGACAGATGGTTCCCGCAGCATATGGGAACTGCTGCCGATTAGCATCAGTTGCTCGTCGGTCACATCCAGTCCCCGGTTATTGCCTTTATAGAGGTAGGCCGACTGGCTGCTGCGGCTCAGTTGCATGGCATCCATCCCACCTTCCCACAGAAAGTCGTCGGCTGAGAAACCCGCACCGGCTTTAACGCTCCCCAGCCAGATATCGCGAAACTCCGGTTTGAGTGTGAGGTTGATGGCGACATCCTCCACCTTCACCCGGTCTTGTAGCAGACGGATCGGCTGGTGGTTTTGCAGCACCTGCACCTTATCCACGGCTTTAGCCTGGAGGTTGTTGTTGATACGGTTATACCGGCCGTCGGTAAGGTCCATACCCTCGACATAAAAGTTACTGATCTCTTTGCCGTTGTAGGATATCCTTCCTGATTCTTCATTCACATCCAGTCCCGGCAATTTCCGGATCACATCTTTGATGGATTCGTCCTTGCCGGAGAGGAATTGTGCCACGTCGTAGTTAACCGTATCGCGGGTACCATATACCCGGCCGGGACGTATCTGTACTTCCTTCAGTTGGTAGGATTCCGTTTCTAACACAATAGCAAGGGATTCGCCCGGACGGACACTCCGCGTCAGTGTCTTGTATCCCAGCAGGGAGATGGATACCTGCAGCGAATCCGTTCCCGTACCGCTCCTTGCTTTCAGGGTGAAACTGCCTGAGGCGTCGGTCAGGGCATAGGCAGCCATACGCTTTGCACTCCCGCGCAGGAGTTGTACGGTAGCCATCTCCACCGGCTGGCCGGTTTCGGCATCTGTCACGTTACCTTTGAAAAGTAGCTGAGCGTGACTATGGGACGCACCTATGGCTAACCATACCACCAGGGGCATGATTCGGAAAAGGATTCGCAGAGGTTTCATTTCTCTGACAGTTCGATCGGGTTATAAGGCGTATTCTTCGGTGTCGTATTCATCACTCCATCCTCGTTCTTGATCACGATCTTGACATTGGGATTGGTGGAGGTAATGTAGCCGACCGGATCGGCAGCAAACCGTTCGTATACCGTAAACAAGTCTTTCCGGGATACCTTCTGATAGCCTTCGGCACCGAACATCATCGGCTGGCCGGTCTGGTTGATCAGTCCCGTACACTCGAAGACATAGTGCTTTTGGCTATCTTCCGCTTTCAGGATTAGTCCCGGCAGGCCGAATAGTTTCCACGGACCTTCGCTCCGGGGTATATCCAGGGTATACCAGACTGTCCAGTCACGGCCTTTGAAATGGCAGACGGCCTTCTGGCAGGGGTAGCCGATCACATCAATGGTCACATCGTCCAGCAGCTCCCACTCAGGCTGTACGTTCGTCTCCTCACAGCGGAAACGGCCGGAGGCTACCTGGTCAAGCGTCGTCACCTTGCCGGCCGGATAGTTTTTGTAGATGCGATGGGTGACCATGCCCTCGTTGGTCTTGTCGCCCGGCGTACGCTGGCGATTGATCTGCCCGTTGTTTCGCTTGAGCTCTTCACGAAACAGGGAATCAGTCACAAAACGGTTGTAACTGTAATATTCGGAAGCTTTTGTTCCCACCTTCAGCATCATGGTCTCATCCAGGATATTCTCGGGATTCGCCGGATCGGGAACAAACTTCAACAGGTACTGTGCGGCAAAGCGCACATCATCGATCGAGTCGGCTTTCATCGACTCATTGGGATTCACAATATTGATCACCATCTGTGCCCGGAGGGCGGTGGTGTAACAGGCAAGCAGCAGGACTGCCGATAAAATGATTCGTTTCATATCCATCTATTGTTTGATATGGAGGCAAACATAGCGGATATTCCCTTCCCGGAGGACACGGGTTTATTACTGAAATATTACGCACCGGCAAAAACAGGCCGAAGACAGGAACTTCACGGGACGTTCTCTTTGAACCCGGAAAACTTTATCGGAAAACGTTAACCGTTTATGGTAAGATTGTTTTACTTTTGTCAGTACCTGACTTTTCTGTTGTCACACAAATCGATATACCATGAAACGACTCATTACTGCTGTACTCATTATCTCCGGGCTATGCAGTCCGTTGCCTGCTTCTGCGCAAGATTCCTGGCAAAGCCTAATCAACCGGCTGACGTATTATTCACCGGAAAAATACCAATCCGCCACCGATAACCTGAAGAAGAAATACCCAGGCAGTTACCATCCGGATACCGACTGGGAAAAAGCACTCGCCGAACTGAAAACGGAGAAGGCTACGCTGATCAACGGCTTAAAGGCCAAAGACCCTAAAGCGGAGAAACAGGCAAAGAGACTGCTGCAACAACTGGATGCCGCCCTACTGGCTAATCCGTTGCTGGCAGACAAGCAGGTGATTGCCATCCGTCGAATACTCGGGGATAAAGCCCGTACCGCCATGAGCGGCGAACTGGGCATTGCCCCTTCCAACTTTCAAAATAATTCCGAAATATGGAATCCGAAAACAGGATGGACCAATACGTTTGTCTCACTGGCCATCCACCCGGGGAAAATCACCCAGTCACTCTTGTACCAACCGGAGGCGGGAATAATCATTACCGACCCCGAACTCCATTTCGACGGCAAGAGACTCATGTATTCGTCCATCGGAAGCTCCGACCGCTGGCACTTGTTCGAACTAGATCTGGCTACCGGAAAAACCCAACAACTCACGCCGGATGCCTATAAAGATTTTGATAGTTTTGACGGTTGCTATACACCCGACGGACGGTATATATTCTGTTCGACGGGCACCTTCCTGGGACTGCCTTGCACAAACGGAGAGAACAAAATGTGCGGTCTCTTCCTCTATGACCCCAAAACAAAACAAACCCGCCAGTTGACCTACGACCAGGACAGTAACTGGAACCCCGTTATGCTGGAGAACGGCATGGTGCTTTATCAACGATGGGAATATGCCGACATTCCCCACTCTAATTCGCGCCTGATATTTACCATGAACCCGGATGGAACTTCCCAATCGGCCTTCTATGGTTCCAATTCCTACTTCCCCACTTCTTTCTTCAATGCCCGGCCGATTCCCGGCCGTCCGTCGGCCATTGCCGGTGTGGCTACCGGCCATCACAGCGTATCCCGTAGCGGACGCTTACTGGTGATCGATACCCGGGAAGGACGACAGGAAGCCGACGGGGTGATTGCCGAGATTCCCCATGCCGGGAGAAAAGTAGAACCGCTCGTACGCGACCGCTTGCCCGACGGCGTATGGCCTCAGTTCCTGCAGCCTTATCCGTTGAACGACACCTATTACCTCGTTTCGATGAAGGAAAGCCCCGAAAGCCTGTGGGGTATCTACCTGGTCGATACATTCGATAACCGTACGCTGATAGCCGAAGAAGAAAACACTGCCTATCTCGAACCGGTGCTGATGGAAGCACGGAAAGCCCCGACGACGATCCCTGATCGTGTAGACCTGGCTTACAAAGAGGCAACCGTCTTCCTGCAGGATATTTACCACGGAGACGGTCTGAAAGGAATTCCACGCGGAACAGTCAAAAAGTTGCGCGTCGGCTCCTACAGTTTTAGTCCGTTGAGGCAGGGTGGTTTGTTAGGCACCATCGGTATGGACGGCCCCTGGGATGTCAAACGTATCCTGGGAGAAGTGGACGTAGAAGAAGACGGTTCGGCCATGTTCACCATTCCGGCCAATACACCGGTCTTCATCCAGCCCCTGGACGACGAAGGGAAAGCATTGCAACTCATGCGCAGTTGGTTTACCGGGATGCCGGGCGAAACACTGTCGTGCATCGGATGCCATGAAGATAAAAATACCATTCCGATTCCCAAAATGACAGCGGCATCCAGGAAAAGCCCCCAGCTGATCAAAGAATGGTACGGAAAGGAACGCGGCTTTAGCTACCGCCATGAGGTACAACCGGTGTTGGATAAATACTGTATCTCCTGTCATAACCAAGACAAACCGGGCAAACCCTACCTGAAAGGCGACCGGTGGATAGACGATTGGACCTCCCAGATCAGTGGACGGGCCGGCACCGACTACGGAGGGCATTTCACGCTATCGTATGCCAATCTGCACCGTTTTGTCCGCCGACCGGGTATTGAAAGCGATATGCACATGCTGGTACCGATGGACGTACATGCTGATCAGACCGAACTGATCCAGATCCTTGAGAAAGGGCACTATAATGTGAAACTCGACCGGGAATCGATGGAAAAGCTGGTCTGCTGGATAGACTTCAACGCTCCTTTCCACGGACGTCGTTCGGATATCCCCAATTTCCCGAATACACAAAAAGGCAATGAGTTGCGGGAACTATACCGGGAAATGTTCGGTGCGCCGGAATCAACAGCCGAATGGCTGCCGGAAATCCCTTCAACCATCGAACCCGTCCGGTTCGAAAAGGAACAGAAGCCCGCAGGCAACACCCAACTGGATAAGTGGCCTATCTATGATCCGACCCAAAAGCCCTACGCCCAATGGGGCGATACCCAATGGAAACAGTTGGCGTTAGGCAATTTCCAGCAAAGCATCCCGCTCGGTAACGGCATCACACTGGAGCTGGTGAAAGTCCCGGCAGGTTCCTTTATTATGGGAAGCGACCGGCATCCGGATGAATTACCGCAAACCATTGTACAGATAGACAAACCGTTCTGGATCGGACGCTTTGAGATAACCAACAGCCAGTTCAGGGCCTATAATCCGGCACACGACAGCCGCGACGAACACCGCCACGGTTATCAATTCGGACGGAAGGGGTATTCGATGAACCATCCCGATCAGCCGGCCGTACGCATCTCCTGGCAGGAAGCCATGGCATACTGCCAATGGTTGTCCGAAAAAACAGGTATGAAATTTTCACTCCCTACGGAAGCGCAATGGGAATGGGCCTGCCGGGCAGGAAGCGACACTCCTTTCTGGTATGGAGGCATGACGACCGACTTCTCCCGCTATGCGAACCTGGGTGATATCAAGCTGAAAGAGTTTGCCGCCTGTACCTCCTATAAGTTCTACGAAAGCACCCGGGTGATTGAAAATCCCAACAAATACGACGACTGGATTCCCCGCGATACGACGTACAACGACGGTGGCTTTATCTCCGAACCGGTCGGGCGTTATGTCCGTAACCCCTGGGATCTGTTCGACATGCACGGCAATGTATGGGAATGGACGCTGTCTTCCTATCAGCCCTACCCCTATAAGGAGCATGACGGCCGGAACGAAGGGACAGCTTCCGCCAACGGCAAACGAGTGGTACGTGGAGGCTCCTGGTACGACCGTCCTTACCGTTCGACATCCTCCTACCGTCTTCCCTACCGGGAATACCAGAAAGTGTATAATGTCGGATTCCGTGTCGTCATGACAGAAGAATGAAGTCCGACAGGAACACTTCTTTTATTACTGAATTATTACGAACCGGCAAATAAGTGCCGGTTCGTTTGCTTTCGTCCCGTGCGTACGTTTATCTTTGCGGAAACATCATACGCATGGAAAAACGCATTCGGGTCATCTGGATACTCTCCCTCGCATCAGCCGCTTTGCTGATCATTATGCAGGGCTATTGGTTATACAACCAGTATGGCTATGTGGTGGATGCGTGTTCGTCCGAACTGGCCGACAAGATCCTGCAGGCCGGAGAAGAAGAATACAGGATACGGAAGGATGAGAAGGTCTCCCCCTATTCCTTTATCCTCAACCGGAGTTCCGAATACAAGAAAGAAGAAGGCCGCGAGTCGCAAAGCCATGAAGTATTTGTCGGCATCAGCAAATCAGGGACACCCCTTCCAGCCGATAAAGCCGACGCCACGACAATACTCGATTCTGTCGAACGGAAACAACTAAAGCAATTACGTATCGGGTTAGATCAATTGGAACAGTATCCAACAGATTCCACAGAGACACCGGTACGCCTCTCGTTCAGCGCCACCCTCCCCGCCGACCTGATGCATGCGGCGATCGACCGGACCATCACCCATATGTCGAACCCCTTCCATGTCGCATTGCTCGACTCCATCCTGACCGCCGATCTACCCGATACCCGCCTCACCCTATACCCGTCGGCCAAAGGTGATTCGTCGGTCTTCACCTCCGGATGGGAAAAGACCGGTAACCTGCTCTACCCCGCCATTACGGTGAACTATGCCTACAGTCCGATGCAGTACCAGTATGTCACGATCCATGCCGATATCCCGGCACAACCCCTCTTCCGCCGGATGGCGGTGCAACTGGCGTTGTCGCTTCTCTTGATCTTCCTACTGACCGGTTGCCTGGTCTATCAGATCAAAACGATCCTGAAGCAGCAGAAGATCACCGAACTCCGCCAGAACTTCGTCAACACTATGATCCACGAGCTCAGGCGGCCGGTACAGACCTTGAAAACCTTTGTTTCTTACCTCGGCGACAAGGAGATGCGTGCCGACGAGACCCTAACCCAGCAGGTGGTGCAAGACTCGCTCTTCGAACTGGATAACCTTTCGGCCTACCTCGCCAAACTGCGCGATATGGTACGTGCCGACGACGAAGTGACGCTGCTCAAACGCACGAAGTTCAACCTTCGGGAGCTCGTTGAAAAAGTAATCCGCCTCACCACCGTTCCGGCAGGCAAAGACGTATCCTTCGCTACTTCCTTCGAGATGGAAACGCCTGTGATCGAAGCCGACCCCGTGCATGTGGCCAATATCCTGAGTAACCTGATAGAGAACGCCGTCAAGTACTCGGGCGAACAGGTACATATCACCATCCGCGCTGAACGGCAGGGGCGCGAACTCCGCCTCACCGTCTCGGACGACGGTATCGGTATCCCGCTGGCCGAACAGGAAAAGGTCTTCGCCAAGTTCTACCGCGGCAGCAACCTGCCCGACCGCAACTTGCCCGGACTGGGACTCGGCCTCAGCTACGTGAAACTGATCAGCGAAGCCCACCAGGGTTACGTCACCCTCCAAAGCCGCCTGGGCGAAGGAACCTCCATCACCTTATGCCTGCCGCAATGAAACCGGTACTGAAAATACTCTTTGCCGACGACGACCTGAAATATTCCCTCGTCATCAAGCGTTTCCTCGAACGCGAAGGCCATGAGGTGACCTATACCGGCAACGGACTGAAGGCGCTCGAACAGTTTCCCATCGTCAAACCCGACCTCGTCCTGCTCGACATCAATATGCCCGGCCTCAACGGCTTCGAAGTGGCGCAGCAAATCCGGGAAACCGACACCCATACGCTCATCTTCTTTCTCTCCGACCGTTCCGACAAGAGCGACCGCCTAAAAGGATTCAGCCTCCGTGGCAACGACTATATCGCCAAGCCCTTCTACCCCGAAGAACTGATCGCCCGCATCCGCGAACGGTTCGAATCCGCCCCCACCGACAGCCTGTCGGAGGAAACCTACTCTTTCGGCCGCACCGTCTTCAACTACAGCACCAACGAACTGCGTACAGGTAACAGCAAGACCCTCATCACTTCCCGCCAGGCCGAACTACTCCGCATCCTGGCCCGTCACCCGAATGTGGCCGTCGAACGCGACACCCTCCTCACCTCCGTCTGGGGCAATGCCTCCTACGCCAATTCCCTCGCCCTCAACGTCCAGATCACCTACCTCCGCAAAGCCCTCCAAAACGACCCCGACACCACCCTCACCTCCCTCCCCCGCAAAGGGTATATGCTGAAAGGATAGCGTGTGATAACTTTACACCCTACTAACCTATCTTCAAACTCTGGAAAATCTGAATGTTTTTACTGGGGGAGCGTTTTTAAGTTAACTATCTATTTCATAGGCTATTCAGACTGAATTATGGAAATATTCTACACCGCTACATTTTTGATATAAAGAGCTATCATTCAATAGTTTGACTGGTGTATGGTTTATAAAAGCCTACACCACCTATACACCTGGAAGTTGAGTCTGGCTGTTTCACAAATCTGCGCCTAAGAGTTGTTTCATCGACATCTAGATGTTGTTGTAACGGCATCTGGACGTTGTTGCAACAACATCTAGGCCTAGATTCAGGGAGTGTAGGGCAGTGTAGGGTTTCGAAGAAACCTACATCGGATAAACGACTGATTTTTAGTATGGTTACACCCCTGGTGTAGCGGTGTAGGCATTTTTATTATTCGACTATTGGTACGGTGGAATGGGCGTTCTTCTTCACCGTAATCTGTCCCAAAAATCATCATTATGTTCCAAAACGATCGTCATTATGTTCCGAAACAAACGCGATGACGTTCGTTTTCGATCGTCATTATCTTTTTTGTGGCGATTTGTCGATTTGACAATCTTGGATGCTGGCCTTGATGAAACCAGGCCTGCGCCTCACTTCCGCGAGGCCTGCATGTCAGCCTGCTGGCTTGTGCATCTCAACCGGCTGAGGCCTGCGCCTCGATTCGCCACTTTCAGATTCGGACAAATGTGAAGACATAGTGTCGCCGGGTTTGACATTGATCCAAAAAAAAAGACTGTCCCGGATGGGACAGCCTCTTTATGTGATGTATTTCTGTGCGCTTATCTCGGGCCGCGATTACCACCACTGCGGGGGCCACGGTCGCCACGGTCACCGCGATCAGGACGGTCGCCACGGTCGGGGCGCGGTCCACGTTCGGGACGGTCAGGGCGCGGCGGACGTTCTTCGTAGCCTTCCGGTTTCGGCAGCAATACCTTGCGGGAAAGTTTGAATTTGCCTGTCTTCGGATCTACGTCTACCAGTTTCACCTGGATAGCGTCGCCTTCCTTGAGTCCGGTTTCTTCTACGGTTTCGAGGCGTTTCCAATCCATTTCGGAGATGTGCAGCAAGCCATCCTTACCCGGCATGAATTCTACAAACGCACCATACGGCATGATGGAAGAAACTTTTCCTTCGTATACTTCGCCTACTTCGGGAACAGCGACAATGCCTTTGATAGCACGTACGGCTCCGTCGATCGACTCTTTGTTCGTTCCTGAGATTTCGATGATACCTACACCGTCTACTTCTTCGATAGCGATGGTAGCACCTGTCTTTTCCTGGATTCCCTGGATGATCTTTCCACCCGGTCCAATCACAGCGCCAATGAATTCCTTGGCAATCGTCATCTTTTCGATGCGCGGTGCGTGCGGTTTCATTTCGGGACGCGGTTCGGGCAGTGCGTCGGTGATCTTGCCGAGAATATGCAGACGGCCTTCGCGGGCCTGTGCCAATGCGTTTTCGAGGATTTCATAGGAGAGTCCATCGACCTTGATGTCCATTTGGGTAGCGGTGATACCGTCTTTGGTACCGGTTACCTTGAAGTCCATATCGCCCAGGTGGTCTTCGTCGCCGAGGATATCTGACAAGATAGCGTAGTTGGTTCCCTTGTTTTCAGAGATCAAACCCATGGCTATACCCGATACCGGTTTCTTGATCTGTACACCGGCATCCATCAACGCCAGCGTACCGGCACAAACAGTCGCCATGGAAGACGAACCGTTCGATTCGAGGATATCGGATACGACACGCAGTACATAGGGGAAGTCAGCAGGGATCATGCCTTTAAGGGCGCGGTGTGCCAGGTTTCCGTGACCTACTTCGCGACGGCCTACACCGCGCTGCGGGCGGGCTTCACCGGTAGAGAACGGAGGGAAGTTATAGTGCAGCAGGAAACGTTCCTTGCCGTAGTTCAGTACGTCGTCTACCAACTTTTCGTCCGACTTCGTACCCAGTGTCACGGTGGTCAGCGACTGTGTTTCACCACGGGTGAAGACAGCCGATCCGTGCGGCCAGGGCAGGTAGCTGGTTTCGCACCAGATGGGGCGGATCTCGGTAGTCTTACGACCGTCGAGGCGCTTGCCTTCGTCGAGGATGGCACGGCGCATCGCTTCTTTTTCCACATCGTGGTAGTAGCGGCCGATCATCTCGCCTTTGGCAGCCAGTTCTTCTTCTGTCAGGGCCGCTTTATATTCGTCTACGATGGCCTTGAAGGCATCCGAACGTTGGTGCTTGTCGGAACCGGATACGGCGATGGCATATACCTTGTCGTAACATTTCGTGCGTACGTCCTGGCGAAGTTCGTCGTCGTTTGTTTCGTGATTGTATTCGCGTTTCACCGTCTTGCCACAGGCTTCCATCAGTTCGATCTGCGCCTGGCAGTGTACCTTGATGGCTTCGTGAGCAACCTTGATGGCTTCGAGCATATCGGCTTCCTGTACTTCCTTCATTTCTCCTTCCACCATCATGATGTTGTCGAGCGTAGCAGCGACCATGATGTCGATATCAGCTTGCTTCAACTGATCGAAAGTGGGGTTAATGACGAATTGTCCATCGATACGTGCCACACGTACTTCCGAGATCGGACCGTTGAACGGAACATCCGATACAGCCAGGGCGGAAGAAGCAGCCAGTCCGGCCAATGCGTCGGGCATATCTTCACCGTCGGAAGAGAACAATATAACGTTTACGAATACTTCAGCATGGTAGTTATCCGGGAACAGCGGACGAAGCGCGCGGTCGACCAGACGTGATGTCAGGATTTCATAATCGGATGCTTTTCCTTCACGTTTGGTAAAACCACCGGGGAAACGGCCGAATGCAGAAAACTTCTCTTTGTACTCAACCGACAGGGGCATAAAGTCAACACCCGGGTTTGCATCTTTCGCAGCCGTAACCGTAGCCAACAACACAGTGTTGTTCATACGAACGGTTACCGAACCGTCCGCTTGTTTGGCCAATTTTCCGGTCTCGATCGTGATGGTCCTTCCATCACTCAATTGGATCGTCTTGCTAATTGGATTAACCATAATCTTCTTTCTTATTTTTCTATCTGTAAAAATTGGTGCAAATGTAATGATTCTTTGCCTGTAAACACATGAAAATGAAAAGAAAATGTCTGTAACAGACAAATTTACCGGCGAAATACTTTCTTTATGCAAAAAATCCCCGGCCGCATTTCTGCGCACCGGGGATCAATAAGTTCCAAATACAACCTTAAAGCCTGAAAGAACTTAATAATTTTCTTTCATCGGTTCGAAATGAGCCTGGGGATGGTCGCAGGCGGGACATTTACCCGGGGCAGCCTTGCCTTCGTGTACGTATCCACAGTTGCGGCACTGCCATTTGATGGGTTCTTCTTTAGCAAACACTTCGTTCTTTTCGATGTTGGAGAGGAGTTTACGGTAGCGGCGTTCGTGTTCGGCCTCTACTTTGGCGATCATACGGAAAGCTACAGCTACAGCTTTAAAGCCTTCTTCGTCGGCGATCTTGGCAAATTCAGGATAGAGTTCCGACCATTCTTCGTTTTCACCGGCAGCAGCAGCAGCCAGGTTTTCCATGGTGGTGCCAATGACACCGGCAGGATACATAGCGGTGATTTCAACCATGCCGCCTTCGAGGAATTTGAAGAAACGTTTGGCGTGTTCTTTTTCCTGATCGGCTGTTTCCTGGAATACGCCGGCGATTTGCTCGTATCCTTCTTTCTTGGCCACGCTGGCGAAATAGGTGTAACGTGTTCTTGCCTGTGATTCACCAGCGAACGCTTTCAACAGATTCTGTTCCGTACGCGTTCCTTTAATACTTTTTTCCATAATGCGTTTATTTTATAAGATATATAGATGACTACTGATCACTGATTTTTAAAATGCCGTATCAAAGATAGACATACCTTTCCAACCGGCGAAAAAATGGCCGTAAATAATATCTATCATACTATAAACAGCGTTTATCCAGCAGAAGTTCATCCGCAACATTTAATTATTTGTACCTTTGCGCTCTCAATTTCAGGAGCATATGGAAATAAGGAAAAAGATTGATTTTCAGCCAAAGCTATTCACGGCTTTGCGGAATTATTCGAAAGAACGGTTTATGGCCGACCTGATGGCCGGCATTATTGTAGGGATTGTGGCCCTTCCGTTGGCGATTGCTTTTGGGATCGCGTCAGGGGTAAGTCCCGAAAAAGGGTTGATCACAGCTATTATCGGCGGGTTTATTGTGTCCTTCCTGGGTGGTAGTTCAGTACAGATCGGCGGACCAACGGGAGCATTCATTGTGATTGTGTATGGTATTATCCAGAACTTCGGCGTCGAAGGGCTGGCCATTGCCACGGTAGTGGCGGGTATCATGCTGGTGGTCATGGGGGTACTGAAATTGGGGACAGTGATCAAGTTTATCCCCTATCCGATTGTGGTCGGCTTTACAAGCGGGATTGCCATGACGATCTTCGCCACACAGATGAAAGACCTTTTCGGACTGTCGATCGACAAGGTGCCGGCCGACTTCCTGACCAAATGGGTGGTCTATGCACAGCATATCGATTCGATCAACTGGTGGGCGCTACTGATAGGGCTGGTGAGTATCGCAGTCATAGTCTTCACGCCAAAGTTCTCACGCAAGATACCGGGATCACTGGTAGCGATCGTTGTGATGACCATTATCGTATATGTCATGCGTAACTACCTGGGGATAACCTCCATCGAAACGATTGGCGACCGTTTTACGATCAACGCTTCCCTGCCGCAACCCGAAAAGATTGCGTTCAGCATGGCGACGATCAACCTGCTGCTGCCTTCCGCCTTTACCATCGCCATGCTGGGTGCCATTGAATCATTGCTTTCGGCTACCGTAGCCGATGGGGTAACAGGCGACAAGCATCGATCGAATACAGAACTGATCGCCCAGGGGGCTGCCAATATCATTGTGCCGATCTTTGGCGGTATTCCGGTGACCGGCGCTATTGCCCGTACGATGACAAATATCAACAATGGCGGACGTACACCGGTGGCGGGCATCATCCATGCCATCGTGTTACTGCTGATCCTGCTGTTCCTTAGCCCGTTGACGAAACATATCCCGATGGCCTGTCTGGCCGGGGTGCTAATTATCGTATCCTATAATATGAGTGAATGGCGCACGTTCCGTTCACTGCTGAAAAACCCGAAAGGAGATGTATCTGTTCTGCTTGTTACCTTCTTCCTGACGGTGATATTCGACCTGACGATCGCTATTGAGATCGGCCTGTTGATCGCCATGTTCCTCTTTATGAAGCGTGTAACGGATACAACAAAGGTGTCCGTCACCAAAGATGTGATCAACCTGTCGGAAGACAGTGATGTGTTTATGGAAGAAGAAAAACTGCTATTACCCGAATCGGTGGAAGTGTACGAGATCGACGGTCCATTCTTCTTCGGTATTGCCAATAAGTTCGATAGCATTATGCAACGCATGGGTGACAAACCGAAGGTGCGCATCATCCGTATGCGGAAAGTACCGTTTATGGACTCGACGGGACTGCATAACCTGGAAAGCCTCTACCGTCTCTCCAAGGCTGAAGGCATTCAGATGATCCTATCAGGTGTAAACGAAAGTGTACGCAGCCTACTGCTCAAGTCGGGCTTCGACCAAAAAGTTGGTGCCAATAATATCTGCAGCAATATCAATGAGGCTGTAGAGAGGGCAACGGAACTGGTCGGTAAGCAATGATTAATAATATAATAAAGGAGGTCAGATCGAAGAGATGCTGACCTTCTTTATTAATAGGAAACGCTGACTTCAAAGCCAGCTGTACGGGCTAGATCCGCGATGGCATCCAACTTTTCTTTGGATACTTTCTGAAGGCCGCTGACGGGGGTTTCCCGTTCGATAGTATAAATCATGACTTGTCGGGGATGAATACGGCGGAGGGCGTCGAGCCAACCGGTGAGTTCCTCTTCTGTCGTATTATCAACCGATTGTCCCTGGTATTCACCCGTAATAAACATGGTCTGGATGATGAGGTTACCATCGAAGCGGATCAGTTGTTCGATTAGTTTGTCGAAAGTGAACTGGGGCGAGTTGGGGACGTTCAGTTGCTGGATACGGCTGTCGAGTACGGAATCGAGCTTGAGTATATTGTCTTCGATCTTATTCAGGGCGTCAAATACGTCTTCCTTCTGCAGCATGGTGGAGTTGGAAAGGACGGCGATCTTTGCCCGGGGGCAGAGACGGTTACGCAACTCGATAGTATCGTCGATAATACCACCGAAGGCCGGATGCATCGTAGGCTCACCATTACCGGCAAAGGTGATCACATCAGGCGCCAGTCCCTCGGCCTGCATAGCGAGGAGTTTTGCTTCAAGGGCGGCCTTGACTTCGGCTCGGGTCGGTAATTTACTCTGTGTACGGCGTTCTTCGTTCAGTCCGCATTCGCAATAAATACAGTTGAATGAACAGAGCTTGCCATCCAGCGGCAAGAGGTTCATACCCAGTGAAACGCCCAGACGACGGCTGTGTACCGGTCCGAATACGATATCGTTGAAAAGGATTGTACTCATTTTACTCCCTACTTTCTTTATATAACAAATCAGGACACAAAGGTAGGCATTTCTAAAACTTCCACCTCAACAAGATGTAGATATCCATCTTACGGGAGCCATCAATCTCTTCCAGGTCGGTACCGATCACATCGCGGTCGACATAGTGGGTGGAGGCGATTTTGGTGGTCAAGACCAGGTTCCGTGTTATTTTCCAGCCAAGGGAAAGTGCCCACCGGATACCCTGCCCATAAAAGGAAGGCATGGAAAAGGCATACAGCATATTCTTTTCGTGCGAACTGATACGGGTACTGTAATCGTCGGTACGAAACCAACCGGCAAAGCCGTCGATTTGTACCGGAAAGTCCGCCGGTTGCCAACCAACGCGTTGCGAAAGCATCCAGCCATTACTGTCTGCACCTGTTTCACGGTACATCACGCCATCTACCGCTGTATGGCAGACAAAAGAAGGGAAAGGCGTGTAAGTAGCCTGCATCCGTAACCGGTGTTGGGCATAGGGCAGGATGGCAACGTATTTAGCGTCTTCGGGAGTATTGTTTGTTTCTTTTTGCCGGTATTTGTAGCGAAGATAAACGGAAAGGCTGCCGTTATGGGTATAATCGGCCTGCGCCATATATTCCTTGCCGGTAGAAGGGGCATCGACACCATATTTCAACCAGGGAAAACGGAAAACGTCGGCGTAAGCTGACAGTTTCCAGTAGGGAAACGGCACAAATTGGAAACCCAGATAGACACCTTGTTCATTCTGGACAGTAGATTGTTGGGCAAAAGCATTTCCAAAGAGTGCCTGATAGCGACGATCGTAGTAGCGATGCAAAAGTAGGAAAGTAATGTAAGAAGTGGGGGTGAGTTCCAATGCGTTTAGGGTAGCGATAGCTTTATTTTGTGAAATAGCTGTCTCGCCATATACTTTCACCCGGTTGTTTTTCCAGAGGTAGTCGATGCTCAGGTTGATATTCCGGTTGCCATGAAAATAAAAGAGGTTGTAGGGTTTAGGATCGGGTTGCATCGTATAGTCGCCAAATGAATGGGTAAGTGCGGTAGTACCCAAACAGAAGGAAGGGGTAACATAGCGGATGTGGGCGCCAATGACCTGTAGAGGTACGGTCTGCTGTTTTTCCCGATCACGTACCAGGCGATGCAGTCCGTCTGTTTTGAGGGAAGGAAAGGTATCCTGTTGTACCGACGCATCCATCTGCCGGTAGGAATAAAAGAGGCTGTATTCCATCCTCCCAAAGGCAATGGTAGTTGCCGCACCCCGGAAGAAATCAGCCTCATTGCTGGAATAATGGCGGCGAAAACCATTGCTCCGTCGTTCGGCACTGGCTACAATGGCGCTTCGACCGGGCGTAAAATCATGACTTAGTACCAGTCCCTGTCCGAAAGAAGCTTTGTAGTCACCAATAGCCAGGCTTTTCAGTTTTCCCATTCCTTTAAGGAAGAGGTGAGCAGAATAGTAATCGTATCCTTTATGATGCTGGTTCCAAAAGGGTTCACCGGCATCTTTTTCTCCGACGAAACCCAGTTGCAGACGGTCATCGAAGGTATAGGAATAGCGGAGGTAGTGGTAAAAAGGTTCGCCGAGATACATCCGGTTTGGGTTTTCGGCCAGACTACTGTCCGAAACGGACTGGTAACCCTTTTTCTGTTGAAAACAATGGTCGTATCTGATTTGCAGTTCATTATCACCTCGTTTCAACAAGTTATCAACAGTAAATAGGAGTTTATCAACCTGTTTTTCACTAATCCGGACAAAGGGAAGGAGAAGTTGGATAGTTTGCATATCCAGTTCTTCGATATTCTTAAGTTCATAAACGGAAAGCATATCACCGTAGCGTTGGCGATAAGCCAGGAGGCTCTCAATCTGGCGGTCGGACAGGAAAGGGAGCTTACGGAAATCATCTACATCAGCTTTATTGAGATCGAACGGATGTTCAGCCAACCAGGAAAGTTCAGTGTAGAGGGTTTCCAGGCGTTCGGTATCTTCTGTTTCTTCGGCCAGCTCTTCCAGATATTCTTTCCACTTATCAACAGCAGGTAATATCTGGGCATTAGCAACATAACAAGTTATAAACAGATTTATCCACAGGAGGAAACAACATATGCGTAGTATATTCATCCGATTAAAATGAGAAGGTTAAACCAATACCTGTCTGCATGCCCAATACGGGATGCGAAATGGCAGACACATCGACGGTAAAGTGGGAATAGGTATATCCGATCCCAAAGCAAGGCAGCAGCGGATCGGTATGGACGCCGGCACGGAGATAACAGGCATCGAACAAGGTGTATTCTATACCGGCTTCCCCCCTGATACTTTCTTTATCGGCAACGATACTACAAAGTAGTGTCATTGGATCAATGAGTTGCCAACCTATCCCTACCTGTACGGAAAAGGGGGTAAGATAACCACTGTCTATCTGCTTATCAACTATAGAGACGGAGGGTATATGCAAAGCCGTAAGCCCGATCCGCCAACGGTCGGAGGGAGTGAATACGACGCCGATATCCGTAGACAGGCGTGCCGGTTGTTCATCATATAATGCTGTTTGCAAAACGGTGTATTGAATACCCACCCCTACCGCCCATTGTTCACCTAATTGTTTGCCGAGTGCCAAGCGGAACATTGTTTTTCGGTAGGCATCATATCCGAACGTAGCAAACTGGATACCGATCGGCAACCAGGCATTCGGATACTGAAAACCGCCGGAAAGGGTACCTAACTCACGTAACCCATAGGCATTGTGATACTGGAAGAAAAATGTACGCTTATCCGCCAACGGTAGGAGGGCCGGATTCACCAAAACAGACTGGGTGACCCCGTTACCACCTGTTCCCATACTCCGCATATCGGGCTGTCGCTCATGGATCGTACTGCCGGCAGGAGTTACCAGGCCTATCATTAACACCGGGAAAAGTAACCACAGAAAGGGGTATCGCTTCATTTTCATAATCAAGGACGGTATCAGAGATGTCTGTTAATCCTACAAAAATAATCAAAGAGTGTAAATTACGGCAAACGAATACGGAAAACATTTACTTTTGTAGCGTGATCAGACTAAAACCATATCGTATCCTGCTCATATTCATGTTGTGTTTCGCAGGAAGCAAAGCACAGGACATTCCCCGCCTGAATATCGTGCCCGAAGGTTATCAACGAGCTATAGTGGAAGGATTCGACACTATACCCCTTGTAACCTTACGACCTGTCATTGTATTTCCAGAACAACGATTTAAAAATAAGAAAGAACAAGCCAACTACGACAAGCTGGTGCGTGACGTGAAACGTACCCTCCCCTATGCCAAGATGGTATACGGTGTATTGATCGAGACGTATGAATATATGGAAACCCTTCCTACCGAAAAAGCTCGGCAGAAACACCTCGAACGGATGGAAGACGAGCTGTTCAAGCAATACAAGCCGGAACTGAAAAAACTTACCTTCTCACAAGGAAAATTACTGATTAAATTAATAGACCGGGAATGTAACCAATCCAGTTATAACCTGTTGAGAGCCTATCTGGGAAGTTTCCGTGCCGGATTTTGGAATCTGTTTGCCGGCATGTTTGGCGCCAGCCTCAAAGCAGAATATGATCCCAAAGGCAAGGATCAGCAAACGGAGCGGGTGGTGGTACTGGTCGAAAACGGGTTAATCTGACAACTGTTTAAAGAAATCCCAGATAATAATACCGCCGGTGACGGATACATTTAGCGAATGTTTCGTTCCGTATTGCGGGATTTCGATACAAAGATCGCAGGCATTGACCACTTCCTGCTGCACTCCTTTGACTTCATTACCAAGGATAACGGCGTATTTCCGGGTTTTATCCAATTGCAGGGTATCCAACATGATACTGCCCTCCACCTGTTCGATGGCACAGATGGTATAACCGGCTGCCTTCAGGTCGGCGACAGCATCCAATGTATGAGCGAAATGGGTCCAACTAACCGTATCTTCCGCTCCTAACGCCGTTTTATGGATTTCAGCATTCGGCGGACAAGCCGTAATCCCACATAAATAAACGGCCGATACATTAAATGCATCCGATGTACGGAATACGGCGCCTACATTATGCAAGCTCCTAACCTGGTCAAGCACAACAACTAACGGTATTTTATCAGCTTCTTTAAAAGCTTCCGGCGTCAACCGGTTGAGTTCGGTTATCTTTAATTTCCGCATCCTTTTCAGTTTTCAACAACAAAAGTACAGATAATTGTGAATAACCCGTTGAAAACCGGCTGATAAGTCGTGGATATAAAATAGGGTAAAGATATTGCACTTCTCCCGATTAAAATTATACAGCCGGACAGGTTAAAAAACCTACAGAAGTTTTTACAACTTTATCACAGTGTTCCAACAGGGGTTATCCACAACTTTATAGTTTTCCACCGGAGTGTTTTTTCCACAAGCGAAGTTTTCCACCGTTTGTTGATAACATTTTTAAGTTACTGAAACACAAATGAAATACGTATTATCCTGCTGTTAATATCTTCTTCATAGCTTGTAACAGAATCTTAATAACCGGATATGCAAGCAATCGAACGGAAAAGTATAAACGGTTTCAACAGCCTATCATCATCATCATATCTTTTTTAAATTTTAAAAGAAGAAATATAATTAAGATGATGTGTTGACAATTTCTCTTAAAAACTTGTGGAAAGTAGGAGATAGGAAGGTTGTAGCTATTTCTATTTATGTCGTATCTTTGCCTACTGAAAGGAGACAAAGAGTATGACAACAAATCTGAAAGAAGCAATCGACACCCTGCGGAAAGAAAAGAATGCCGTGATCCTGGCACATTACTACCAGACGGGCGACTTGCAGGATATAGCCGACTTTGTAGGTGATAGCCTGGCATTGGCACAATGGGCGGCTAAAACAACAGCCGACATCATCGTACTCTGTGGCGTACACTTTATGGGCGAAACGGCAAAGATCCTTTGTCCGGATAAGAAGGTGTTGGTACCCGACCTGGCAGCCGGTTGTTCATTGGCTGACAGTTGCCCTGCTCCCGAATTCGAAGCGTTTGTCAAAGCACATCCCGGTCATACAGTTGTTTCTTATGTCAATACAACGGCGGCTGTGAAAGCAGTGACGGATATTGTCGTTACATCTACCAATGCAAAACAGATTGTAGACAGTCTGCCGGCAGATGCAAAGATCATCTTTGGGCCGGACCGGAACCTGGGTAACTATATAAATAGTATAACCGGACGGCATATGTTGTTATGGAATGGTGCCTGCCATGTACACGAACAATTCTCCCTCGAAAAAATACTGGCCCTTAAGCAGCAGTATCCCGACGCTGAAATTATTACGCATCCCGAATGCAAGCAACCGATTATCCGGGTGTCTGATTTTGTAGGTTCTACGGCTGCATTGATTAAGTATACGACGTTATCACCTACTGAGCAGTTTATTGTAGCAACCGAAAGTGGCGTGATTCATGAGATGCGGAAAAAGAGTCCGGATAAGGAATTTATCCCGGCGCCTCCAAATGATAGTACCTGTGCCTGTAACGAATGCAACTTTATGCGGCTGAATACGATGGAAAAACTGTATAATTGCCTAAAGAACGAAACACCGGAAATAACAGTTGACCCTGAAGTGCAGCAAAAAGCCGTACGTCCTATTTTGCGTATGTTGGAATTATCTGAAAAGTTGGGTCTCTGATCGTATCCGTTTTCCTTCCTTTATTCGTGTAGTTACTGAATTACAGTCTGATTGTCAAGTATAGTCGGACTGTATGGCTATTCTATTTTAACTAAAAATTCGAATATATATCTATTCTTATTTGAAAAAATGTATTTATAATAATTAATTGTAATCGTTTTTATAAACATATTATATATGTAATAAGTTTTATAATTGTATTACGATGAATTAATGTTGCGAGTTCACAAAATAGTCAGAATCCGGTTACGACGGGCTAACGGAATCGTGCCGGGTTTACCAGATGGAATTTGACTAATCACTCACACTCTCTGGTATGTGACAGAGGAAGGGGACGTTTTGTTCTCTTCCTCTTTTTTTGCTTCCTTTGGTTGTTCGTTTCATATATATGCGGATATAAAGGTAAATTCCATGTTTTTAATTCAATGGATGGCCACAAAAAAGATAATGACGATCCAAAACGATCGTCATTATCTTTGTTTTCGAACATCATTATGTTTGAAAAGGAACATAATGATGATTTTTTTAGGTTGTTTGTAACGATTTTACATCACTCTGGAATGAATGGGTTACAGTGCTTTTACCGTCAGGGTAGCACTTTTTAGGCCGTCGGCAGAGGCCGTTAAGTGTATAGCACCATGTTTACCATTGTTTTGTAGCACGGCGAGGGCTTTGCCGAAGAAAGCTTTACGTTCGGAGGCTTTAAAAGATTCGTGACTGATTTGGCTACCATTGTCTACACCGGCAATAAAACCGACACCTTCAATAGTGAAGCGGACAAGGTTTTCGGCATCCGGTACGAGGTTACCGTCTTTGTCCATGATCTCAACCGTTATAAAAGAGAGGTCTTTACCGTCGGCAGAGATGGTGTTGCGGTCGGCAGTGAGAACAATTTGGGCAGGTGCTCCGGCAGTGTGTATTTCTTTCGACAATACTTTATGACCCTCTTTACGGGAAACGGCTCGTAAGGTACCAGGGGAGAAGGGTACGCGCCAACTGACGTGAAGTTCGTCGTTCATTTTTCGTTTTGTTCCGAGGCTTTGTTCGTTGAGGAAGAGTTCTACCTCATCGGCATTATTGTAGTAAGCCCAGATATCGACTTCCTGTCCTTCAGTCCAGTTCCAATGCGGGAAGATATGGAGTACGTCGGTGTCTGTCCATTCGCTTTGGTACATGTAATAGACATCTTTAGGGAAACCAGCCAGGTCGATAATACCAAAGTAGGAGCTGCGTGACGGCCACCAGAAGGGGGTTGGTTCACCCAAGTAGTCGAAGCCTGTCCAGATAAATAAACCGGATACATGCGGCAGGCGTTTGACTTCGCGCCAGGTTTCTTCGTGGGTAGATCCCCAGGGAACATGGCAATTATCGTAGGACGAACAGAAGTTGATAGGTTGTTCGAACCGTTTATCCCAGGATACAGGCCAAATATACATCGAGTCGGAAGGCATCATATAGTAACCGCGTGTCATCAATGCGGAGGTGGATTCGCTGGAAATTAGTTTCTGTCCAGGGAAGTTTTGCGTGAAGGGTTCATAATTTTGATGGTGGTAATTGAAGCCGTGTACATCCATCGCATTCGAACGGAAGAGATGGTTGAAAGGACTGGTTTCGTTGTTTCCGGAAGTGATGACACGGGTAGTATCAAGTTTCTTTACAATATCGGCCAGTTTGATAGCAATCAATGAATTAACGCTGTAGGAACCTTCCTCCAATGCCCTTTGATCAATGGTATGACCAAAGTTAAGCAGGATATTGGCTTCTTGCAGGTCGAGTGTATCGGCACCGGCATGTGTCCATTGTTCGAGTACTTCATTACCGACGCTCCACATAAAGACAGAGGCATGGTTGCGGTCACGCAGTACTTGGTCGGTAAGGTCGATTTCATGCCATTCGTTGAAATACTGTGCATAATCGTAGGGTGATTTACGTTTACGCCACATGTCGAAGGTTTCGTCCTGTACCAACATACCCATACGATCGCAAAGTTCGAGCAGTTCGGGTGCAGGTGGATTGTGTGAGGTACGAATGGCATTACATCCCATAGCTTTAAGGATATCAATCTGGCGTTCCAATGCACGGGTATTAACGGCGGTACCGAGGCAACCAAGGTCGTGGTGGTTACACACACCCAGTATTTTCAACGGTTTGTTGTTGAGGTAAAAACCGGTTTCCACTTCGAAGCGGAAGCTACGGATACCAAAGGTGGTTTCGTAGCAATCGGTTTCTTTTCCATTTACATACACACGGGATACGGCTTTGTAGAGGGAAGGACTATCGATTGACCAAAGGGCGGGGTATGTTAATTGGAACGATTGCTTGACGATGGATTGGGTACCTGATGCTACTTCGGCTTGTACTTCTTCCTGTGCAGCTTCCTGATTATTGGGATCGAGCAGGGTAGTGACAAGTCGAACCGTGGTAGTGGTTGTTGTGCTGTTACGCAACGTAGTTTCTACCTGTATAGTTGATTCTTCTTCGGTTACTTGTGGGGTGGTGATATACGTTCCCCATTGATCCACGTGTATCGGATTCACTTTTACCAACCATACGTTACGATAAATACCCGAACCGGAATACCAGCGGGAATTGGGTTGTTGGGAATTGTCGGCTTTGACTACCAATACATTCTCATCATTGCCATAACGAAGGTAAGGAGTCAGGTCGTAACGGAACGAGATATATCCGTTGGGGCGTGTACCGAGCAGTTGGTCGTTCAGCCATACACTGCTATTCATATAAACGCCATCGAAGTCAATAAAGAACAGTTTATCGCGATCGGCTTCGGATACAGTAAAGTGCTTGCGATACCAACCCGTACCACCCGGTAAGGCACCGCCACCGGGGGTAGCAGGATTATCGATGCTGAATGTACCTTCAATACTGAAATCGTGTGGTAAATGAAGCGTGCGCCAGCCGGTATCATCGAAATCAGCAGCAGATGCATCAATAGTTTCATTGATTTGAAACGCCCAGTTATCGTTGAACGAAATACGTTCACGGGTTTGTTTCATACGCGAACAAGCGCTTAGCAAAAGCGCAGCTAAGACAAGCAGGAAGCTTGCATACAAAGTGGTTCTCATGGCATTTATTGTTGTTTACTCACTACAAATGTAAGAACTTCCGTCTATCTACCTGTTTTTTGGTGTCTAATTTTCCGACTGAAACACAAAGCGTTTGCTCCGGATCCATTATCTTTGCCTTTTATTGATAAAAACGAATCGTGACAAAACAGATCATTGAAACACCGCTCATGCGGCAATACTTCGATATCAAGGCAAAGCATCCGGATGCGATCCTGCTGTTCCGTGTAGGCGACTTTTATGAAATGTATGGGGAAGATGCTGTGACCGGTGCGGAGATTGTTGGTATTGTACAGACCAAAAAAGCGAATGGACCGGGACAATTTATCGAAATGGCCGGTTTCCCCCATCATGCCCTCGACACGTATCTACCTAAACTAGTGCGAGCCGGTAAGCGTGTGGCTATCTGCGACCAGTTGGAAGACCCGAAGATGACCAAAAAACTGGTCAAGCGTGGTATTACCGAACTGGTAACGCCCGGTGTATCAATCAATGACACGATCCTCAACCATAAAGAAAACAACTTCCTGGCTGCCCTGCACTTTACGAAGACCGGCTGTGGTATCGCCTTTCTGGATATCTCTACCGGTGAATTTCTGACAGCGGAAGGAAGTGTGGATTATATAGACAAGTTACTCAATAATTTCTTTCCGAAAGAAGTATTGATCGAACGTAATAACCGGAAGCGGTTTGAAGAAGCTTTCGGCCCCCGTTTTTTCCTGTTTGAACTCGACGACTGGATCTTTACTTCTGAAGCTGCCAATGACCGGCTGTTGAAACATTTCGAAACAAAGAACCTGAAAGGGTTCGGTGTACAGCACCTACGGAATGGTATTGTGGCAGCAGGTGCTATCCTGCATTATCTGGATATTACGCAGCATAACCATATCGGACATATAACAGCGTTGTCACGGATCGAAGAAGACCGTTACGTGCGGTTGGATAAGTTCACTGTCCGCAGTCTCGAATTGGTAAGCACGATGAATGATGAAGGAACGAGTCTGCTGGATGTGATCGATAAAACGGTTTCTCCGATGGGATCACGGATGCTTCGACGCTGGATGCTTTTTCCGCTGAAAGATGTAAAACCGATTCGCGAACGACAGGATGTAGTAGAACACTTTTTCCGTCATCCGGAGGTAAAAGAAATATTGGAACATCAACTCGAACTAATAGGTGACCTGGAACGTATTATCTCTAAAGTAGCTGTAGGACGGGTCTCACCGCGTGAAGTAGTACAGCTTAAAGTAGCTTTACGTGCTATTGAACCTATCAAACAGGTTTGTGAAGGGAGTGACGAACCGAGCCTTTGCCGGATTGGTGAACAGTTGAATGCCTGTACCTCTATACGCGACCGTATTGAACGGGAAGTAAATAATGACCCCCCTGCTTTGCTGAACAAAGGAGGTGTCATTGCACACGGTATCAATCCTGATCTGGATGACTTGCGTATGTTGGCCTATTCGGGTAAAGATTATCTGATGAAAATCCAACAGCGGGAGAGCGACCGGACAGGTATCCCTAGTTTAAAAATATCTTTCAACAACGTCTTTGGTTATTACATTGAGGTGCGTAATGCACATAAAGACAAGGTTCCACTCGAGTGGATACGTAAGCAGACATTGGTTAATGCTGAGCGCTATATTACCGAAGAGCTTAAAGAATATGAGGAAAAAATACTAGGTGCCGAAGAAAAGATACTGGCGCTCGAAACACGTCTGTTTAATGACCTGGTATTAGCTCTTGCCGAATATATAGCGCCTATACAGACAAATGCCAACCTGATCGGAAGACTCGATTGCCTGTTATCGTTTGCTAAATCGGCTGCTTACAACAAGTATATCCGTCCGGAAGTAAATGAAACGGAAGTGATTGATATCAAAGGTGGCCGCCATCCGGTCATTGAGAAACAATTGCCTCCTACTGATCCTTATATAGCCAACGATGTCTATCTGGATGATAAGAAGCAACAGATTGTGATCATTACCGGTCCGAATATGGCGGGTAAATCGGCCTTATTACGACAGACAGCTCTGATCACCCTGCTGGCACAGATCGGCAGTTTTGTACCGGCTGAAAGCGCCCGTATCGGCATTGTGGACAAGATATTCACCCGTGTAGGAGCTTCAGACAATATTTCGCTGGGTGAATCAACCTTTATGGTGGAAATGAACGAGGCGGCGGATATATTGAACAACCTCTCCTCACGTAGCCTGGTACTCTTTGATGAGTTGGGACGCGGAACAAGTACCTATGACGGTATCTCCATCGCCTGGGCTATTGTGGAATATATCCACGAGCATTCATCTGCCCGTGCCAAGACGCTCTTTGCCACACACTACCACGAGTTGAATGAGATGGAACGTTCGTTCAAACGGATCAAGAACTACAACGTATCGGTGAAAGAGGTAGGAAATAAAGTGATCTTCCTGCGCAAACTGGTACGGGGTGGCAGCGAGCATAGTTTTGGTATTCATGTAGCTCGTATGGCTGGTATGCCCAAAAGCATCGTCAAACGCTCGGATGAGATACTGAAACAATTAGAATCGGAGAATAGGCAAGACGGTATAGGTAAGCCGGTAAAAGGAATTGCATCGGCAGGCGAAGGTTTCCAACTTAACTTCTTCCAGTTGGACGATCCGATCCTGAGTCAGGTACGTGACGAAATCAAAAACATGGACCTCAATAACCTGACGCCGCTCGAAGCGTTGAACAAGCTAAGTGAGATCCGTAAAATCATTACCGGTAAATAAAAAAAGAGGCTGTACATAAGCCTCTTTTCATTGCCATTTGCTTTCACTGCCGGGTTATTTATTCATGCCATTTGCTATCTCCTGGATATCCTGAAGGGTGAAGTTGCCTACCAACTGCATGACGACGAAAGTACTGTCGGTATCGGCCAACATGATGAGGTCTTTGACCTGGTCACCTTTCATATTGGAGTAGAAGGTGGCTTTTGTCTTGCCGTCGCGAACACGCATCAGTTCCTGGTGTTGACCACCGATTAGTTTGGAAAATTCGGTACGCATTTGCGGGATCAGGTCTTTGCGTTCGGTGGTGATAAGTTGCAGGCTTTCCACTTTCCCTTTCATATTAGTCAGACTTAAGCCTACATCTCCGATAACAGGCATCATCTGGAACATGGCTTTAGAAATATATACGGAGGTTACATGGTCCATATCGGCATATTTGTCGAACAGTTTGTTATCCTGTGCAAAGCTGAATTGCGTACAGGCGAGTAACAGGGTGATGATGATGTATTTTGCTTTCATGATGTGTTATTATTCGTTGAAATGTTTGTTTAATAATTCATTTACTTTATCGATTTCTTTACCGGCATCGGCTACGGGAGCCAAACCTTTGTTGAGTTGTGTTGACATAAAGGCCAACGCCTGTTGGGCTACGAGAGCAGCTTCTTCCGGATCGCTGAAGGTATCAGCCATAACTGGTTTCCGGTCTGTTTCAAGCTGGAAGAAGAGCACTACGCCGATCAGCAGGGCGGCAGCCACACTGCCTATCATATAGAAGGAACGATGGAGGGATAATGAACGCTGCTTTTTCTGCTGTTCTTCCTGTGCGGCCAGTGTGTCGATATACTGTTCCAGCCGTTCCGACAGTCCTTCTGGCAATGCCTGTTCTTCGTGGAGTGCCTGGTTGATCAGTTCTTCAATCTGTTTATCGTTCATATCGCGTATATTTTTTCGTATTGTTCCTTTAGCATTTTCCGGGCTCGTGAGAGTAATGTGCGCACATTTACAGCACTGAATCCGGTTATTTGTTCAATCTCTTCCATGGAGCAGTCACTGAGTCCGCGGAGGCGGAGTACTTGTCGCTGGTTTTCAGGTAGTCGGTCGATCAGTTGTTGGATATGGCGTATCTCGTCCTGTTCTTCCATTTCCTTGTCGGGCGTGGACTCGGCGGCTACCGGTATCATTACTTCTACACTTTCTTCGCGGCGGTTGGCTTGTGCCGAGCGAAGGAAGTCAAGGCAGAGGTTCTTGACCAGAGTGACGGAGAAGGCTTCCACGTTTTGTATACCGCCCAGTTCATTCCGCTTGTTCCAGAACTTACAGTATGCTTCCTGTAAGAGGTCTTCTGCATCTTCTTTGTTACCCACCAAAGCAAGGGCAATCCGGAAGAGCTTGGGGTGAAGTGGGAGATACTGCCGTTTGAAGCTGTCTGCGTCCATCAGTTCTTGCTGTGTTGATCGACTATCTTTTGGATATCTTCCGGTTTGATCTTACCTTTGATACGTACGAGAGCATTGCTGCTGCCGGTGGTTACGACTACCAATTCGCGGATCATATCATCTTTCATCTTTACCAGCACACGGGTCTTGCTATTGTCTTCGTTCGATGATATCATGGTTTCATACGCCGAGTCTTTCAGGCTCTTTAATGAACTGGCCAGTTTGTCTTTGACATCCTGCGCACATTCGTCGAACGAAAGGACTTCGATCCCGTCTACACCCATGGTTTCTGTAAAGAGGCTGGCGAATGACAGGGTGATCTTACCGATATTTACTGAATTAACACCTTTAGTCCCGGCAAACTCTTTGAAGAGTTGGTCCATGTTCTTTTGTCCGAAAGCGGTTTGGCAAACAACGATCATCGTGAGAATTGCCATGTATTTCTTTACCATCTTATGTTTGTTTTAAACTGTTAGTATTGCCTTGTGGTCTTCCCTACTTCTGCGCGCTTCGAGAGGGCATCCATCAAGGAGACGGAAGGCCGATAATGTTTGTGACAAAAATAAGTAAAAAAGTTTCTATTCCATCTGGAACTTGCGGCAAACCTTGATCAGGTTCGTGGTGAAACTCACCACGTTCTGTGTTTCCTGTAGCATATTGAGGTAGAGCATGCTTGTCTTTGTACTCTTGCCGCTATCCTGCTGGATACGCTTGAGTTCAGCCTTTTTCAATGCCGTCAACTTGCTGCTGAACTGCACGGATTCGGCTACCAGCGAATCAAGTGGAAAGTAGTTGTTCTTCCGGATTATATCGGCACAGTTATGCAGAAAGAGAATGATCGGATGGAGAACTTGTCCGAAATCTGTCCTTTCCTCTTCATTCAGTGGATTGAAATTGTTGTCGATATGTTCCTTACCCGGGTCAGTCAACCGGCGGAGGCTGTAGATAATCTCGCTGGCAAAGTCATTACTCTGGTAATAATAGAGGCCTTTTTCGATAGCAATATCGTGTTCGAGTTGCGCTACGCCTAAGGTTCCGACACGTTTGATTTGTTTGAGATGGATACGTTTTTCATCAATTTCAATCATGATGCGACGTAGTTCTTTCAGGTTCTCCTCCATAATACCATTGACAGATTTATCCAGGGTATCGGCCGTAAAAAGCAATACCTGACAAATCTCTTCACGGTTGTGTTTACGGAAGAGGGCGAGGGCTTCCCGTTTGTTGGTCGTCTGGGTCAGTTGGGCCACAGTCGTGTTCACTTCTTCTTTGAGGGCTTCTTTCTTCAGTTTCTTCCGGTAGGCCATCTGGCTCCGTACAAGTGAATAGGCAGCCAGGGCAACCATAGCTACCATGGCGGGGATACCACCCAGATGGATTAGTAATGCGACAATGAAAGCGATCGTAAAGGCCGCTCCGGCGGTAATGAACCAGCCACCTATTACAGACAGTACACCTGTGATACGATATACGGCGCTCTCACGTCCCCAGGCACGGTCGGCCAGCGAACTACCCATTGCTACCATAAAAGCGACATATGTGGTTGAAAGCGGCAATTTATAGGAGGTACCAACAGCGATCAACAATCCGGAAAGGACCACATTGACAGCTGCCCGTACAAGGTCGAAGCTGGCTTTGTTTTCCAGGATAATCTCGTCGTTGTTGAAGCGGTGATCGATCCATTGGTTGACTCCCGGCGGTATCACACGTAGCATGGAAGTGGAAATATTACTTGCCGTACGTACCAGTACGCGGGCGACGGGTGAAGTACCGAAGTTCTCATCGCCTTCCGTCTGACGGGAAAGGTCGAGGGATGTCTTGACTACATTGTGCGCTTTCTTTGAAGTAATGAGGACAATCACCATCACTGCTCCTGATCCGAGCAGGAAATACCAGGGTGTTTGCGCCGATTCCAGCAGTGAGGTCATCAAGTAGTTGTCTGGTGTGACACTTCCTCCCTGTGCCATGAGGTCTATATAGGAGGAGTAGCCTACCAGCGGCACACCGATGAAGTTAACCAGGTCGTTACCGGCAAAAGCCAGTGCCAACGAGAAGGTTCCCATCAGTACGATCACCTTGAATATGTTGATTTTCAGCCAACAGAGAATCTGCATCAGCACCACAAAGAAGATAAAACAGCCCCATAGGATAACGGATGTTTGGGAATAAATCGTTTCCTTCAGTTCCTCTGTCATAAACGAACTGTCTTTTAATCCCTTGATCAGCATAAAATAGACGATGGCCGTAGCAGCACCACCACCAAACAAGGCGCCAAAGTACTTCAATGTATGCCGGTAATTGAACGTAAAGATGATACGCGCCAGGTATTGCACCAACATCCCGAAGAGGAAGGCAATGGCTACGGAAACAAAGATTGCCAGGATCACGGTAAATGCCTTATCGGTATTGATCAGGTTCACTACCTCTAGCGATTCCGATGAATGATATACTTTCATTAATGCAATGGCCACTGTGGCACCCAGTAATTCAAAAACTAAAGAGACGGTTGTAGAAGTAGGCATCCCTAACGAATTGAACACATCTAATAGCACTATATCGGTGAGCATTACGGCCAATACAATTACCATAATCTCATCGAAATAGAAGTATTGTGGTTGGAAGATCCCGTGTCGTGCCACATCCATCATTCCATTGGAAAGGGAGGCGCCAACAAATACACCGAGAGCGGCAACAGCCATAATCGTTTTAAATGAGGCTGCTTTGGAACCTATGGCTCCATTGAGGAAATTGACTGCGTCGTTACTTACGCCGACCGAAAGGTCGAATATGGCCAATATAAAAATAAAGATGACCAGGAAGAGATAAAAAGTTTCCATATGAGCGGCTGCTTCTATAACAACAACAAAGGTAGGCCATTCTTTTATGATAACAGATGCATATTTAACACAAAAACATGTAATAATTATTCAAATGATAGATAAGGTGTTATCCGTCCCCTGTCTTCTTCGGTAAATTCATCCAGCAGGGAGAGGTTTTCCCAACCGTTGAGTTTCCCTTTCCGGGAGCGTAAGTCGTAGATGGCACGCGCTTGCCGGTAACTGATATAAGGATGTTTTGACAGGGAATCGGTCGGTAAGATATTGACGGGTAGCCGTCGGGTTAGGGTAGAATCGACAATAAACCAGTTTTTGAGGGCTTCGTATCGCTCGGCATCAATGCCATACACTTCACTTAACTGGGTGACTGCATAAAAGCCACCCAGCAATTCCCTGTATTTCACAATGCGACGGGAGAAGGTGCTGCCGATACCTGGTACTTTCTTCAACGTGAGGCTATCGGCGGTATTTAACTCAACCACAGTGCCGGCAGGGTATTTCTCAGTATAGGGATAAGAAGAAGCCTGCTTCGTACGCTTATAATCCTTGCCGGCAAGGGAACTTTGCTTTGTCTGCTTCGGTATATCCCTTTTAGATGGTTCAGGCGATGGTATATGGATCGCCGTATCTATTTGTATGGCCCCTCGTATTGTATCCGTTGGGAGGTTTTCAGCCATTTCCCCACCCTCGCTTCGAGGATTATCGGTTAGCAACAATAATATAAACGCTATAGTGATCAAACACAACAGCACTACCAACGCACGTCGTTCTCCCTTGGAGAAGTACAGTAAATCACGCCATATCATACGTCTCGATTAATTTTACGTTTAGTTCTTATATTAGGAAATGCTTGACCGATACGAAATAATATCCAGTACTACTATTCGCATGGGGGTTATTCGGTAAAGAATGAAATGTGCTGGTGGGAATATGGCTCTATACAACTTTTGTTTTGTGCGTAGATACCGACATTCTGGGTACATAAGATAAGCAGAAGAAAGGTTTTTCATTTCTTCATAAATAAGGTTTTTGTATTTGTAAGCCTGTAGTTCTCCGAATTCTGTTAAGGTATACTTGGCTTTGATCTTCATTTTTTCATTGTAATTATATGGCAAAGATAAGAAAACCAGGAATACTTAGGAGGTATTTCCTGGTTTTTTGTCCTTAAAATATACCTGCTATCCACTTATAGATACCCAACTCATTCAGGAAGACGAGGCCGATCAGGATAGGGGCGATGTACTTCATGAAGAAGGCATAAGTGTTGAAGAAGTAGAAGGGGACGGTGCCCTCATTGGTTAGTTCTGCTTTCAGTATCTTTTTATCAATACGCAAGCCGACGAAGATACAGATCATCATGCCTCCCAACGGTAGCATGATTTTGGCTGTCAGGTAATCCAGGAAGTTGAAGAAGGTCAGTCCGAAGAGCGTATATTCCTTCAAAATGCCGAATGAAAGCGAACTGAGAACACCTAGCGTCATGACTCCTATGGATACCACCCAGGCGGCTTTCCGGCGCGACATTTTATGCTCTTCATGAACGTATGCTGTAGCTACTTCGTGCAAGGATATCGTCGAGGTCAGCGCTGCCAGTGCCAGCAATACAAAGAAGATAAACGACCAGACATTGCCAAACGGCATATGTGCAAATACATTCGGTAATGTGATAAACACCAGTTCCGGCCCTGCTGTTGGCGCAATTCCGAAGCTGAATACTGCGGGGAAGATCATCACCCCTGCCAGTATAGCCACCAGCGAGTCCAGTGCAATCACCTGTAGCGCCGTATTTTGCAGATTTGTCAGTTTGGAGAAGTATGAGGCATACGTGATCAGGCATCCCATACCTATACTCAACGAGAAGAATCCTTGCCCCATCGCACTCAGTATGACAGACGAGGTGATCTTGCTGAAATCGGGATTAAATAAAAACGCCAGCCCTTTCTCAGCATTCGGCAGTGTCACGGAGCGTATACAGAGGATGATAAGTATCAGGAACAGCATCGGCATCATCCATTTGGAAGCCCGTTCGATCCCTTTCTCCACCCCCGAAACAATGATAAAGTGGGTAATAGCGACAAAGGCGGCTGTCCATCCGATCGGACGCCAAATGCCGGAAGAAAATGCAGCAAAGTCGCTGGCAAATGTTTCGGCCGATTTATCACTCAAGCTACCGGTAGCAGCCTGTACGATGTAATCCAGCGTCCATCCCGCCACCACGGAATAAAACCCGAGGATCAGGAAGGCAGCCAATACGCCGTTATACCCGATCAGCGACCATTTTGTTCCCGGGGCCAGTTCTTTGAAAGCGCCGGCGGCATTCCGGTTTGTATGTCGTCCGATGAAGAATTCAGTGATCATCACCGGGAAGCCCAGAACGATGATACAAACGATATAAATCAACAGGAAAGCGGCTCCCCCATTCTCTCCCAGCATATAGGGAAAACGCCAAATATTCCCTAATCCGACTGCGCAACCGACTGTGGCCAGTATCACGCCTATCTTACTTCCGAAGGTGGCTCTGTTGTTCATAATGAATGCGTTTTGTGTTTATAGTTAACAATGTGTTTGTGTCTATTGTTCCTCGTGGATGAGGCCGTCTTTCATCCGGATGATCCGGTCGGCCATGGCGGCCAGTTGTTCGTCGTGTGTAACGATTACGAAGGTCTGTTTCATCTGGTTGCGGAGGTCGAAAAAGAGGGCATGCAGTTCCTCTTTGTTGTGCGTATCCAGGCTGCCTGAAGGTTCATCGGCCAGTATCACTGCCGGGTTATTGATCAGGGCGCGGGCTACGGCGACACGTTGTTTTTCTCCACCCGATAACTCAGCAGGCTTGTGCGTCATACGGTCGGACAACTTCATATAGTCAAGCAGTTCTTTGGCTCTTTTTTCTGCTGTAGCAGGTTTTTCACGGGCGATCAGCGCAGGGATCATCACATTTTCAAGCGCTGTAAATTCGGGCAGCAATTGATGGAATTGGAAGACAAAACCGATGTTCCGGTTGCGGAAAGCCGAGAGTTCCTTGTCTTTCAACCGCCCTGTTTCGGTGTCGTTGATGAATAACCGTCCGTTGTCGGGTGTATCCAATGTGCCAATGATTTGCAACAGGGTGGTTTTTCCGGCGCCGCTTGGGCCGACAATGGCTACTACTTCACCTTTGTGTATCGTCAGGTCGATCCCCTTCAATACCCGGAGGTCGCCGAAACTCTTTGTTATGCCTTCAGTCCGGATCATTGTTTCTTTATATGTGTTGTATGACGTATGCTGCTAAGTGACAGCCGAATAGTGCCGGCATATAGGAAACGGTACCGACCATGGTCCGTTTGTTAGTTTCGCCCACTGTCTCCACAACGGCATCGGGATTGGCTTGTTCGGTAGAGAATACCACCGGTATGCCTTTGCGTATACCGAGGTGGTGGAGCCGTTTGCGGACGGTCTTTGCCAGCGTACAATTGTATGATTTTGATATATCCGCCTGCTTCACTTGCGAGGGATCCGTCTTCGCTCCTGCCCCCATAGACGACACAATGGGAATCCCTTTCCGGCAGGCATATTCCAGTAGGAACACCTTGGGACTGAGGGAGTCTATGGCATCGACTACAAAGTCGTATTTCGTCGTATCAAGCACTTCTTTCGTCCGTTCGTCGCGCAGGAATTCATTGAGCATGGTCAGTTTCAACCGGGGATTGATATCCAACAGACGTTCGCCGATTACTTCCACTTTCGGTCGTTCCAGTGTGGAATGCAAGGCTGGTAGTTGGCGGTTGAGGTTGCTTTCCTGTATGGTATCTGCATCCACAATCGTCATTCGTCCTACACCGGCACGGCAAATCAACTCAGCAGCATAAGCGCCTACGCCCCCCAGTCCTACTACCAGTACATGGCAATGTAAGAGGTGCTCCACCCGTTCTGCTCCTAACAGCAACTCCGTCCGTGTATTCCAGGAATAACCCATACGTATTCTATTTGATGCAAAAGTAGTAAAATACTGCGACGGACAAATTCCTTGCCCCGTAATTATTGTCCCTGCATTCATACCATAGGCATAGTATAGGCATGTAATAGGCATGTAATAGGCATACCATAGGCAATCGATATTGAGGTGAGTGATCCGGGATACATTATTTAGAAAATAGTAAGAAATAAGGAGGTGTACTCCCTTTTGTCTTTTTTTTCGCTGGATGAAGAAAAAAACCGAACGAAATTGGATTGATAAAATGGTAGTCAAATGTGCTGAATATCACTACTTGTATTGTCTGTGTGGTTTGTTATTTAGAGATTTGGGATAAATATGATATTAAATATCTTATTTTACTTACAATATGTATTTTGAAAAAAGCGTTAGAATTCCGTTTTTTTGGAGCGTCTGGGTAGTGGATCGGAAAAATCGGCGTCTGGAGGGGTTAAAATAAGAAAGACGACAGAGCCGCCTTTCTGTTATTTTTTCTTCAGGTAAAATTGTCGTTCTTCTTCCGGATAATGTTCGATGGCATAGCGAAGAGCTGTCCGGGGTAACCGGGTGGCATGGGTGTCGAGAAAATCGGAAAGGGCTTCACGGTCTTTCTTACCCACCTCGCGGAGCATCCAACCGATGGCCTTATGCATAAGGTCGTGCTGGTGATCGATCAGTCGTTCGGATAAGGCGAAGGTATCGTCGAACTGTCGGTGCTTGATAAACATCCAGGTGGAAACGATGGCGATGCGCTGTTCCCAGAGGTTGCCGGTGGCGGCCAGTTCGTAAAGAGGTGCCTTGTCTTTGTCGAGCAAGTAGGTACCGACCACATCGCGACAGGTCACATCCACCAGGTCCCAGTTGTTGATCCTTCCGGATCGGGCATTGGCTAGGTAGAAGTCGTACAACACCACCTGTTGTTCGGGTGAGGTTTTCTTCATTTGCTCCATCATGATTAAGAGGGCACAGAGACGGGCTTCGTGGTATTCGCTGTCAAGCAGGATTTGCAACTCGGGAAGCGGTGTCTGCTTGTTGGTCTTTGCAATGCTGCGGGTCAGGGGAACAATCAAGCCGAGGAAGATATCTCCTTCGGCATATTGTCCCTTGCCGGTCTTGAAGAAGCCCTGCAGGAATTTAGCTTTCTCGGGATTGGCCACCGAAAGGAGTTCGTTAAGGATAAACGCCGCTGTCATGGACGAAGTACGCGGGATACGGGACGGTCGCCTTCGAGGAAACCGATCACATTATTGGTTACAGCGCGGGCCATGGCTTGGCGTGCGTCTGTAGTTTGTGTGCCGATATGCGGGGTAAGGACGACGTTATCCATTGTCAGCAGTTCTGGCGAGGGATGGTCGCCATTCTCAAACACATCCAGTCCGGCGCCGCGGATCGTACCGTCTTGCAGGGCTTTGACGAGGGCTTGTTCATCCACCAGTGGGCCGCGGGCGGTGTTAATAAGGATGGCTGAGGGCTTCATCTGTTTCAGTTCTTCTTCCCCGATAATATGGTGTGTTTCAGCAGTGAAGGGGGCATTGAGTGATATAAAGTCCGACTGGGCAAGCAGCTCTTCCTTGGTGACGTAGCTGACATCCAACCGTGTTTCTTCTTCGATATACAGTTGGTGACGGTTGTGGTAGACGACGTTCATGCCACAGGCGTTGGCACGCTTGGCAAGTGCTTTTCCGATCCGTCCCATACCGAGGATGCCGAGTGTTTGTCCGGTGATGGAGGATCCGAGATTGTCGAGTACGGTTACTTTCATACTGGCGCCGAGGGTACGCAACTTACGGTCACATTCGGTGATGCGGCGGGCAGCGTCGATCATCAGTCCGAGGGCGAGGTTGGCGGTTGGAGCAATCACCGGCTCCGGGGTATTGGCTACCGTGATGCCTTTCTGCAGCGCATAGGTTACATCGATGTTATTATATCCTACGGCATAGTTGGCGATCAGCTGTAGGTTTGTTCCCTTATCTATCAGGTTTTGATCTACCGGGAAGTTGAACATGGGGCAGAGCACGTCGAACTCCGGCAACATCTCGCATACTTCTTCGTAGGTAAAACTGTGTCCCTTCGGAAAGGTGACGTCATAGCGGCTTTCCATCTCGGCAAAGCCTTCGCGGAACATGTCATAAGTGACTAATATCTTCTTCTTCATTGTGTTTGAATTTCGTTACCGGGTGTCAAAATTACGTAAAGACCCCCTCAAAACAAAGAAGAATTCGTACTTTTGCGTCATAAACAGATAATTGACGCGCAATTACCATGGTTTTAAACTACATCTGGATTGCTTTCTTCCTGATCGCGTTCGTGGTCGCCCTCTGCAAACTGATCTTCCTCGGAGATACGGCTGTATTTACAGAAATCATCAAGGCTTCGTTCGACGCGGCTAAGAATGGGTTTGAGATATCGCTGGGACTGACCGGTATCCTGACCTTGTGGTTGGGTATTATGAAGATAGGTGAAAGCGGCGGGGTGATCCAGGCCTTTGCCCGGTTGTGCAGCCCGGTGTTCAGTAAACTCTTTCCCGGTGTACCGAGCGACCATCCGGCGACAGGCTCCATGTTTATGAACTTTTCAGCCAACCTGCTGGGGCTCGACAATGCGGCTACCCCGATGGGACTGAAAGCCATGCAGCAGTTACAGGAACTGAATACGGAGAAGGATACCGCCAGCGACGCCATGGTGATGTTCCTCTGTATCAATGCTTCCGGGCTTACGTTGATACCGATCACCATCATGATGTACCGGGCACAGTTGGGTGCCGCTAATCCGTCGGATATCTTTCTGCCGATTATGCTGGCGACGTTTACTTCTACGCTGGTCGCTATCCTGGGTGTCTGTTTTAAACAACGGATCAATATCCTTCAAAAGAACCTGCTATTGTTTTTTGGTGGGGCGATTGCATTGATTGGGGGCTTGGTGTTACTGTTTCGATCGATGGAGCAGGAACAGGTGTCGCTCTACTCCACCTTGTTCGCTAATGCGCTGTTATTCACAATTATATGTGGTTTTATCGTTAGTGGTATCCGCAAGAAGATCAATGTCTATGATGCCTTTATCGAAGGGGCAAAGGATGGGTTTAAGACGGCGGTGACGATCATTCCCTACCTGATAGCTATCCTGGTGGCGATCGGTATCTTCCGTGCTTCGGGTGCGATGGATTTCCTGATTGGCGGGATTGAGGCGGGGGTTGCCGCCTGTGGCCTCAATACCGATTTCGTAGGAGCGTTGCCTACTGCGTTGATGAAGCCTCTGAGCGGAAGCGGCGCACGTGGGATGATGCTTGACGCGATGCGTACGTACGGCCCCGATTCGTTTGTAGGACGTCTGTCCTGTATCTTACAGGGAGCGGCAGATACTACTTTCTATGTGGTAGCGCTGTATTGTGGCAGCGTAAGTATCCGCAATACCCGCTATATCGTCCCCTGCGCGTTATTGGCCGACCTGGCGGGTGTGATTGCCGCTATTGCGATGGCGTATCTCTTTTTTGGCTCTTAAAAACGTTTATACATGGCTATACAATATTATGCGGAAGACATCAAGCTTCCCGGAATAAAAAAAAGAGCGGTGACTGCCTGGATTAAGGCTGTAGCCGCTTCCTACGGCAAAAAGACCGGCGAGATCAGTTACATCTTCTGCAACGATGAGAAGATCCTGGAGGTGAACCGTGAATACCTGCAGCATGATTACTATACCGATATTATTACCTTTGATTATACCGAAGGTGATACGGTTGCCGGCGACCTCTTTATCAGCCTCGATACTGTCCGTACGAATGCGGACACTTTTCAGGTTACTTACACGGAAGAGCTTTACCGGACGATTATTCATGGCGTATTGCACCTCTGCGGCATCAATGATAAAGGCCCCGGTGAGCGCGAAATTATGGAAGGCGAGGAGAACAAAGCGCTGGCGCTGCTTCCCGCTGAGATACGAAACGAACAACTGTAAGAACTGAACAGCCTGATGGGTTGTTACAATTAGAAGAAAGAATATAGATGGATTTTACGTATGATGTCATAGTGGTTGGTGCTGGGCATGCCGGTTGTGAAGCAGCGGCAGCAGCAGCAAATTTGGGGTCGAAAACGCTCCTGATCACAATGGACATGAATAAAATAGCGCAAATGAGTTGTAATCCGGCTATTGGCGGGATTGCCAAAGGGCAGATTGCACGCGAAATAGATGCGCTTGGGGGCTATATGGGGATCATCACCGACCAAACGGCGATCCAGTTCCGTATGCTCAACCGCAGTAAAGGGCCTGCGATGTGGAGTCCCCGGGCACAGAGTGACCGGATGAAATTCAGTACGCTTTGGCGGGAGATTTTGGAGAACCTTCCCAACCTCCATTTCTGGCAGGATGTGGTGAAGGCATTGGTAATTGCCGACGGACGCGCCTGTGGTGTGGTGACCGAAATGGGCGTTACCTTCCATGCCGGGGCTGTTGTACTGACAAACGGCACTTTTCTGAATGGCCTTCTGCATATCGGGCGAACACAGATCCGGGGTGGCCGTATTGCCGAACCTGCTGTCTCCGGCCTTACCGAACAGCTTCTTTCTTTAGGTATCCGTACCGACCGGATGAAGACCGGAACACCTGTGCGTATTGATGGCCGTAGCATCCATTTTGATGAAATGGCGGAACAACCGGGCGACGACGATTTCCACACCTTCTCCTATTTGGATACATCCAAACGGGTATTGAATCAGTTGAGTTGTTGGACGACATTTACTAACGAGGCCTGCCATGATATCCTTCGGCAGGGTCTCCCCGATTCTCCCTTGTATAATGGGCAAATACAGAGTATCGGTCCCCGGTATTGTCCGAGCATCGAGACGAAGATTGTCACCTTTGCCGACAAAACGCAGCATCAACTTTTCCTCGAACCCGAAGGCGAAACGACGCAGGAGTATTACCTGAACGGTTTCTCTTCTTCCCTCCCCCTCGATATCCAGTTACGGGCGTTGCAAGCTATTCCGGCTTTCCGTGATATCCGCGTGTATCGACCGGGGTATGCTATCGAATATGATTTCTTCGACCCTACCCAACTCCATCATAACCTCGAAACAAAGCAACTGAAGAATCTCTTCTTTGCCGGACAGATCAATGGGACAACGGGGTATGAAGAAGCGGGTGGACAGGGATTGATGGCCGGTATCAATGCGCATATCAATTGCCATGGCGGAGAGCCGTTTGTGCTTGGTCGCAACGAAGCCTATATAGGCGTCTTAATAGACGACCTGGTGACGAAAGGGGTAGATGAACCGTACCGTATGTTTACTTCCCGTGCCGAATATCGTATCCTGCTTCGCCAGGATGATGCTGATATGCGGCTCACCGGAAAAGCATATACGCTCGGTCTGTCTGATGCTTATCGTTACGGTCTGTTGACAAGCAAGCAGGAGGCCCGTGATGCCCTTATTTCTTTTGTGGAAAACTATTCGATCAAGTCGCAATACATTAATCCGGCATTGGAGGCAATGGGTACAACACCCCTCTCCCATGGTTGTAAATTGATTGACCTGGTACTTCGCCCACAGCTTACGCTGGTTGGATTGGCAGAACATATTCCTGCGCTGAAGGAAGAATTGGATAAAGTCCCTGTTTCACGGAAAGATGAAATTATAGAGGCTGCCGAGATTCTGGTCAAATACAGCGGCTATATCAAGCGCGAACAAATCATTGCCGAGAAAATTAACCGTCTGGAGAATATCCGGATGAAAGGTAAGTTCGATTATAGTTCCATCCAGTCTCTTTCTACTGAAGCACGGCAGAAGTTGACGAAGGTAGACCCTGATACGATAGCGCAAGCTAGTCGGATACCGGGTATATCGCCGAGCGATATCAATATTTTGTTGGTGCTTTTGGGACGTTAGTGAAATAAATGTTCCACGTGAAACAATTATATATTTTTCGTTTTAATGACTAACAACAAGGACGAACATATAAGGACCATTCTTTCGGCCATCCCCGACACCCCGGGTTGCTACCAGTATTACGACGATAAGGGTACGATTATCTATGTGGGTAAGGCGAAGAGTCTGAAGAAGCGTGTGTCTTCCTATTTCAATAAGGAGCATACGGATCGCAAGACATATGTGCTTGTGAAACAAATCTGCGACATCAAATACGTTGTTGTCAATACAGAAGAAGATGCCCTGTTGCTGGAAAACAACCTCATCAAGCAATACCGTCCTCGTTACAATGTGATGCTGAAAGACGATAAGACCTACCCGTCTATCGTTGTAAAGAACGAATACTTTCCCCGTGTCTATATGACGCGCAACGTGGTAAAAGACGGTTCCAAGTACTACGGCCCCTACTCTTCGCTGAATACGGCAAAGCTGATGCTTCAGATGCTGAAGGAAATTTATCCGATCCGTATCTGTACCTATCCGTTGACACCTGAAACTATCCAACAGAAAAAATACAAGGTATGCCTCCAATACCATATCAAACGTTGCAAAGGCCCTTGTGAAGGATTGCAGCCGTTGGAGGAGTACAATCAAAATATCACTGAAATCAAAGAAATCCTGAACGGGAATATATCTCAAATCAGCAAGATTCTTTTTGATAAGATGCAGGGGTTGGCTGGCGAGCTACGTTTTGAAGAAGCGCAGCTGTTGAAGGAAAAGTATGAAGTGATCGAGAACTACCGGGCGAAGTCGACCATCGTTACGCCTTCGTTGCATAATATTGACGTATTCTCCATTGCTCAGCTCGACCGTTCGGCCTTTATCAATTTCCTGCATATTGGCAACGGGCTGATCGTGCAAGCTTATACCTTCGAATATAAGATACGGCTGGACGAAACGAAAGAAGAACTTCTGGCTCTTGGTATCATTGAAATGCGCGAACGCTTCGGTAGTACTGCTCGCGAAATCATTGTCCCGTTCGAGCCGGATATGGAACTGGCTAATGTTGCCTTTACGATCCCCCAACGTGGCGACAAAAAGAAACTGCTTGAACTGTCTGAACTTAATGTGAAGCAGTTTAAGGTAGATCGGCTCAAGCAAGCGGAAAAATTGAATCCCGAGCAACGGCATACCCGCCTGCTCACCGAAATACGCGATGCCCTTCGCTTAGATAAGCTGCCAGCGCGTATCGAATGCTTCGACAACTCCAATATCCAGGGGAGCGATGCTGTGGCTGCCTGTGTGGTCTTTGTGATGGGTAAACCGTCGAAAAGTGATTACCGGAAATATACGATCAAGACGGTAGTTGGTCCGGACGATTACGCCTCGATGAAAGAAGTCGTACGCCGCCGCTACCAACGCGCCATTGCCGAAGAACTGCCCCTGCCCGATCTGATCATTACCGACGGTGGAAAGGGACAAATGGAAGTCGTACGCGCTGTGATCGAAGACGAACTCCATCTTTCCATCCCCATCGCCGGGTTGGCAAAAGACAAACGGCATCGTACCTCGGAACTGTTGTTCGGTTTTCCGCCTGTCAGCGCCGGCCTGGTACAGAAAAGCCCTATGTTCCATTTCCTCGAACAGATGCAGAATGAAGTGCACCGTTTCGCTATCACCTTCCACAAGGATAAACGGAGCAAGAGCCAAGTTGCATCCGAATTAGATCAGATAAAAGGCATTGGTGATAAGACAAAAGTATTACTTTTGCGTCAATATAAGAGTATCAAGCGTATCCGTGAGGCCGATCCCGAAGAGATCAAGCAACTGATCGGCGAATCAAAAGCAGCGCTTTTACTGGCCGGATTGAAGAAAGAGTAAAATGAAAACAGTTATACAACGCGTACAATGCGCTTCCGTCACGATCGACGGACGGGTTTCCTCCTGTATCAACCAGGGACTCCTTGTCCTCGTTGGAATCGAAGACCGCGACTCCCAGGATGATATTGAATGGCTGGCGAAGAAGATCACCGCCCTTCGTGTTTTTGACGATGGACAGGGTGTAATGAATCGCTCGGTGATGGAGACCGGCGGTGATATTCTGATCGTCAGCCAGTTTACGCTGCATGCCTCCACCAAGAAAGGCAACCGTCCCTCCTACATCCGCGCCTCCCGTCCGGAGATTGCCATTCCCATGTACGAAACCTTCTGTGCTGAAGTGGGACTGCAATTGGGAAAGGCCGTTTTCACCGGTACTTTTGGTGCAGATATGAAGATCGAACTCATCAATGATGGCCCCGTCACCATTCTTATAGACTCTCAAAACAAAGAATAAACGATTATATGGAAGAAATAACGCTTCGCGAAGCACAGGAAAAAGTCGATCGGTGGATCAAACTTATCGGTGTACGCTATTTTAGCGAGTTGACAAACATGGTACTCCTCACCGAAGAAGTGGGTGAACTGGCCCGCCTGATTGGCCGTATCTACGGCGACCAGTCCTTCAAACACAATGAAAAGGGATACGATTTAGGCGATGAAATGGCTGATATTATGTTTGTGTTGTTCTGCCTCGCCAATCAGACGGGCGTAGACCTCACCTCCGCTTTCGAGCGGAATCTGGCCAAGAAAACCAATCGCGACAGGGAACGACATATCCACAATCCTAAATTACAATAGTTATGCACGAAACATCCAAATACCAGAAGGCATTCGCCCACTTTGAAGCTCCGTTGAGCGATGACAAAGTAACAATCCGCGTGACTGAACTCATCGACAAACAGTATCTCAAGAACTTCACCCCCGATGTACTGAAATGTATCCATGGATGCATTGACCTCACCTCCTTAACTTCGATGGATACGAAAGAAAGTATCTGGAAACTCGTCGATAAGGTGAACGATTACGAAGGGTCACGTCCTGACGTGCCCAATGTGGCTGCAATCTGCGTCTATCCCCTATTTGTGGAGACCGTCAAACAAGCACTGACGGCTCAGGATGTGAAGATCGCTGCCGTTTCCGGGGGATTTCCTGCTTCACAAACCTTCACCGAAGTAAAGATTGCTGAAACAGCTATGTGTGTGATGGAAGGTGCCGATGAAATCGACGTTGTGCTCAATCTTGGTTACCTATTGGAAGAAAACTACCAGGAGTTGACCGAAGAACTCCAGGAAATCAAAGACAGTTGCCGTGGCGTCCACCTGAAGGTAATCCTCGAAACCGGTGCTTTGGCGACGGCAGCTAATATCCAGCGCGCCTCCATCCTGGCCATTTATTCGGGAGCTGACTTTATCAAGACATCTACCGGCAAAGGCTATCCCGGCGCTACTTACGAAGCCGTCTATACCATGTGCCAGGTAATTAAAACATACCACGATATTACGGGTAAAAAGGTGGGTATCAAGGTGTCAGGAGGTGTTCGTTCAGCCGAAGAAGCCGTTAAATACTATACCCTTGTCAAGGAAATCCTCGGTGACGAATGGCTCACTCCCGCCCTCTTCCGTATCGGTGCCAGTAGCTTGGTGGACGACATTGAGCAACGCCTGGGTGAGTAGTCCGGTTTTATAATTCCAGCATCATGACTACAGGGTTACCGTCTTCTTCCACGCCTTGGATTTCGCCGTATAGTTTCTCCGAAGGGATGATAAATACCAGTTTATCTTCTTTATAAAGGCTTGGCGAAATCCTGATTGACTTTCCGGAAGAAAGCATATAGGGAATTCCGTGGAAGTCTTCAAACTCGCTTTCACGCGTAAGGTTCGTGCGTGAGAGGAGTTGACCGGTTGTTTCATCCCATATTTCGGCAAAGTGTTTTTCCTTGTAGGCATATTCGAGCAGGAAAAGCCCTGGAATATAGCCGATAGACAGGCCTGTTATATACGAATGCCCCGGGGGAAGGTTGGTAAATCGCATCATCTCATCCCACGGCAAGGCGAGTGAGCCTTTTTTAAGGATGGCAAAAACCTCGCAACTATCCCGTGTAATGTTGTAGATGGTATCTGATGCTGTGTTGTTGAACAGGTAGAGTGAACCGGCTTTACAGCGAGGTTTGGTTAGGTAGATTGCCGCTTTTTCCCGTTGTGTCAAGGTGGTGTCGGCCGGGAAATATGATTTTTCTGCCTGAAGATCAGTACTATGAAGCACGATCTGTGAAGTGCCGAATACACATTCTTCGATCCATCCTCCCCCTGGATGCTGTTTGATATTGCCGGCGATCATGTCTTTGGTCGACCGTTCATGCTTGTAATTGCCTCTTTGGTCGTAGGTGATTAACTTCTGATTGCCGTTATCAAACACTCGAATGGTAGAGTCGGCTTGGTTAGAAACGACGGCAGTGAGGTACACATATTCACCTGGTCCATTGCCTTTGCGACTAATTGTAGTAATGCGTTTACCGTTCAGGTCAAACAGGTAGATAATATTCATTCTGCCATCCACCATCAACAGTTCTTCATCGGTTACATCCACAGGATAGGTTGAGCCGCTAAGCAACGTCCTTGCATTTGTTTCCAGTGGAATGAAGGTGACTTTCCGGGCGATACTGTTCCACGTGAAGGTATCCGGCACCGATTTGCCGATCATTTCCGCCAGGTTGAGTACCGGGAGCTGTTTGACAGCATCGGGGCTTATTTCTGTTGCATCGCTTTTTTTGCCTCCGCTACAGGCAACAAACAACAGACTGAGGAAAAGAAAATAGGTTTTCATACGCATTATGATTATACTCACAAATGTATGAAATAAATGTAAATCTCACGTAATCAGAGCAAATAATACGTTTTATTTCTTCCGGTTGATGATATAGTCCGTCAGGAGAGCCAGCGCTTCGCGGGCATCGGAGGCGGGCAGTTGGTTAAGGAGGGTGAGGGCCTTGTTGTGGTAGACCTTCATGCGGGATTCGGCGTATTCGATACCGCCGTGGTTTTTGGCAAAATCAATGAGCATATGGACGTTCTCATCGGTGAAATCGGCTGTATCAATGATTTTCAACAGGGGGGCGACAAGCGCTTTATCGGCCGTTTGAAGGGCATGTAGTAGCGGGAGTGTGATTTTACCTTCGCGGATGTCGTTTCCGGTGGGTTTCCCGATGGATTTATCGTCGTAATAATCGAAGATATCGTCTTTGATCTGGAAGCAGTAGCCGATTGCCTCTCCGAATTCGCTGCAGAGGGCAATGGTTTGTTCATCTACTTCGGCGGATATGGCTCCGATTTCCGCACAGGCCGAGAGCAGGGCGGCAGTCTTTTTACGGATCACTTCGAGGTAGCAGGCTTCATTGAGAATATGCTCTTCGGCTGTTTCCAACTGGGCGATCTCCCCTTCCGACAGGTTCTTACCCAGCTGCGAGATCAGGTGAACGACGCGAAGATTGCGTGTCCAGATCGAACGGACCAGAGCGGTCGATAGGATATAGTCGCCCACGAGGACGGCGATACGATTATCGAAAATCGCATTCAGGGAAGGAACGCCGCGGCGTTGTTTGGTATCGTCTACTACATCGTCGTGGATAAGTGTCGCTGTATGAAGAAGTTCGATCAGGACGGCCGAGTTGATTGTGTCGTCGGTTACTTTACCGCAGGCTTTGGCCGCCAGCAGCACAATCAGGGGACGAACGTGCTTACCGGTTGCCGTCAGCAACTGGTCGATAGCCGCTTGCAACTGCCGGGTACTGCTGCGCAGTGATTCGGCATAATCGTCGAGGAAGCGCTTGTAGGCTTCCGCAACCGGCTGTTCTATTCGTAACCTTTCGTCCATAGATTGATTAAAGATTCGCAAAATTAAGAAAAACAATTAAGATACGGACTTATTTCGTACTTTTACCCATATTTTGTATCATTAAAACAAGCAGAAGACTTATGAAGTTGTTTCTCATCGACGCTTATGCGCTGATATACCGCTCTTATTACGCTTTTATCAAGAACCCCCGTATCAACTCGAAGGGAGTGAATACATCCGCCATCTTCGGCTTTGTCAACAGCCTCGAAGATGTGTTGAAACAGGAAAACCCCGACCATATCGCTGTGGCGTTCGATCCGAAGGGACCGACTTTCCGTCACGAAGCCTATGAACAATACAAGGCGCAGCGGGAGGAGACACCCGAAGTGATTCGTGCCTCCGTCCCTGTTATCAAAGATATTATCCGTGGATACAATATCCCTATCCTCGAAGTTTCCCGCTATGAGGCCGACGACGTGATTGGCACTATTGCCGGCCAGGCCGAGGCCGAAGGTTTCGACGTCTATATGATGACGCCGGATAAGGACTACGGGCAACTGGTCACCGATCATGCTTTCGTCTTTCGTCCCAAATTCGGTGGCGGGTATGAGACCTTGGGTGTAAATGAGGTGTTAGAAAAATATGCCATCACCTCCCCTTCCCAGGTGATCGACCTGTTGGGGCTGATGGGTGACGCCTCCGACAATATCCCCGGGTGTCCGGGTGTTGGTGAAAAGACGGCCCAAAAACTGATCGCCGATTTCGGCAGTATCGAAAACTTGTTGGAGAACACCGACAAGCTGAAAGGCGCCCTTCAGACGAAAGTGGTGGATAACGCCGAGCAAATTCGTTTCTCCAAATTTCTGGCGACGATTAAAACCGATGTGCCGATCCAGTTCGATGCCAAGGCATGCATCCGAACAAAACCTGACGAGGCACGGTTGACGGAAATCTATACCGAACTCGAGTTTCGGTCGTTTATTACGAAGCTGATCGCAGATGTTAAAAAACCTGTAGCGACTGGTCCGATTCAAGGCAATTTATTTGGCGATTTCCTGACCGATTCCCCGGACGTTCCAAAAAATTCGATGCTGGAAAGCCTAAAAACAACGCCTCACACCTATTATCTCACTGATACAGAGGAAAAACAAACCGAATTAGTGCGCCTTTTAGCACACCAGGATTTCTTCGCATTTGACACAGAAACCGATGGAATCGACCCTTTGCGTGCCGAACTGGTGGGAATGTCGTTTGCGATCAATGAAAAAGAGGCTTGGTACGTTCCTGTGCCTGCCGATCGGACAGAGGCGACCCGGATCGTCGATCACTTCGCTCCCATTCTTCAAAATCCTCATTCGACCAAAATCGGACAGAACATCAAATTCGATATACTGGTCCTCCGTAAGTATGGCGTTCGGGTAGCCGGTCCGTTGTTTGACACCATGATTGCCCATTACCTGCTCAACCCGGAACTCCGACACAATATGGATTACCTGGCCGCCACCTATCTCAACTACCAGACCGTTCCTATTGAAGAATTAATCGGTCCCAAAGGAAAAAACCAACGGTCGATGCGTGACGTTGCTATGGCGGAGATTTCCGAATATGCCGCCGAGGATGCCGATATTACCCTGCAACTGAAGAACCGCTTTGCGCCTGAACTGAAGAAAGAAGGCGTTGACCGGCTGTTCCACGAGATCGAAATGCCGTTGATTTATGTCCTGGCGGAGATGGAAGCGACCGGCGTCACCCTCGATACCATCGCCCTGAAACAGTCGTCGGAAGAACTGACCGCTACCCTGATCCAACTCGAAGGCGAAATACACGAACTGGCCGGTGTCTCCTTCAATATCAATTCCACCAAGCAGGTGGGTGAGATTCTGTTCGAACGCCTCCAGATAGATGAGAAAACAAAAAAGACAAAAACAGGCAACTACAGTACGAACGAAGAAGTGTTGGAGAAGCTGCGCGCCAAACATCCGATCGTTGGTAAACTACTGGAATACCGCGGGTTGAAGAAGCTGCTCAGTACCTATATCGACGCCCTTCCCGCACTTATTAACCCCGATACGGGCAAGATACATACCTCGTTTAATCAGGCCGTCGCCGCTACCGGACGACTCAGTTCCACCAATCCCAACCTCCAGAATATCCCTGTGCGGGATGCCCTTGGACGGGAGATCCGGAAAGCCTTTACGGCCGACGACAGCGATAGCCTTTTCTTTTCAGCCGACTATTCGCAGATCGAACTACGTATCATGGCACACTTGAGCGGCGACCATCATATGATCGAGTCCTTCCGAAGCGGCGCTGATATCCACGCCGCCACGGCCGCCAAAATATACGGTGTGGATGTGTCGGAAGTAACAAGTGATATGCGGCGGAAGGCAAAAACGGCCAATTTCGGCATCATATACGGCATTTCGGTGTTCGGACTAGCCGAGCGCCTGTCGATCCCCCGGGGTGAGGCAAAAGAGCTTATAGAGGGTTATTTCCGCACCTATCCCCGCATCCGGGAATATATGGACGAAAGTATCGAGGTGGCAAAAGGAAAGGGCTATGTGGAAACCATCTTCCACCGCAAGCGTTTCCTGCCGGATATCCATTCGGCGAATGCCATTGTGCGTGGTTATGCCGAACGAAACGCCATCAACGCCCCCATCCAGGGAAGCGCTGCCGATATCATCAAAGTGGCCATGATCCGTATCCACCAACGTTTTGAGAAAGAAGGTCTGCGGAGCAAGATGATCCTCCAGGTACATGACGAACTCAACTTCAACGTACACAAGCACGAAGCCGACAAGGTGCGGACCATCGTCCTCGAAGAAATGCAAGGCGTGATGCCGCTACAGGTACCACTGATTGCCGACTGCGGCATCGGCCGTAACTGGCTGGAAGCGCATTAATCGAACAACAAACCATGTAAAAAATAGCCCATGAAATCACGATTACTTTGTATGGCCTCCCTCCTCCTCTGCCTGCTGTGTGCCTGTGAGGGAAAAAAGGAAAACCCGCCCGCCGAGCGTGTGTCTATCGACAACCTGCCGGGTGAAATGCTGCAGATGGATACGTTGCTGCGGTTTCGCGACCCGGAGCCCCCGAATCTGTATATGCTGAACGATACGATGGTTCTTGTTACGTTTCGCGGTGACGGTTCCCTGCTGCGTATTTACTATACCGACTCGCGTGCTTCGAAACTTTTCCAGGTGAAGAGCAAGGAAGGCAGACCGGTTATCTCGCCGGATACAACGCTTTATGCGTCGGTGAGTTATCTGGGAGATGCCACATCCATCTGGTATGATTATGTGGTGGAGAAAGGCGTGCTGCGACTCAACGATTTTACCCGTATGCGTTTGGGAGAGAATACACCGGAAGAAGTCGCCCAGGTGGATACCGACAAGTTTGCCTTTATCGGGCGGTATAAGAATGGCTTGTTCGCCCTTTGGAACCGTTCGGCAAAAGAACTGGAGCAATTTGGCGATCATCCCGTCCGGCAGGAGATCTATATGAATCCTTTCATGCATTATTCTCGTGGATATATGAGTGCGTATGAAGATCAACTGGTCTATACATCTGAATTTTTCGGTTTTATTTCGTCTTACCAGTACCGGAAAGGTAAACTGAAGAAGTTGTGGGAGAAACAATTGACCGACTATTTGTATGAGGTGAAACCGAGTTCATATGAATTCGATGATCGCCATTGCTCGGGCTTCTCGGATGTGTATCTGACGCCGACGCATATTTACGGGCTATATAATGGCTATAGCCGGGAAACAGCAGGCGAACCGGTGAATTCCATTCTGGTGTTCGACCGGCAGGGAAACCCGCTTGCCCATCATCGTTTGCCCGATGAAATGCGCAAAATAGCGGTAGACAGCAAAGGCGAATACCTGTATGCCACCTATTCGCCCTATATGAACGAATGCTACCTGGTGCGATTCCGTTTGCCATAATCGGTGTGGATGAATAACTAAATGAGATACCACGTATGAAAACACGCTTTGTGATCCTATGCCTCTTGATGGCTTCGGCTGTTTCCCTTTTCGGACAGCAGGCATTCCCCAATCAGGGAGGAAAACAGTTATTGAATAGTAACTGGATTGCCCGTCAGGCCAGTTATGTGTTGCAGGATGGTGCGCAGCTCACCTCCCAGCCACAGGATTTCAGCGCCTGGATACCAGCTGTCGTGCCGGGAACGGTATTGACTACATTGCTTGAAAATAAACAGGTTCCTTCTCCCTATTACGGATTGAACAACGAGCAGATCCCGGATATCTATTATGCCGGAAAGGACTTCTATACATACTGGTTTGTCAACCGGTTTGAGGTGCCGGCCCTGGATGAACAGACCCATCTCTGGCTGAACTTCCGTGGGATCAACTACCGGGCAGAGATCTTCCTGAACGGGAAGCGTATCTCTACGACGGCCCACGAAGGGATGTTTATCCGCCGGAGTTATGATATTACAAAGGCAATTAAGCCCGGCCGGCCGAATACGCTGGCGGTATTGGTGCTTCCCCCCGACTATCCTGGCGAGCCGAATGGCGGACAGGGAGGTGACGGACAGATCGCCCGCAACGTGACCATGCATTGTACACCGGGTTGGGACTGGATACAACCCGTCCGCGACCGGAATACGGGTATCTGGGACGAAGTGTCGCTGACGACATCCGGTCCGGTGCGCCTTCAACATCCGCAGGTAATAACCCGCGTACCGGGTGTCCGGGTGCCGGAGGGGAAACAGGCGGACGCCTATCTCAACGTATCCGCCGAAGTGGAGAACCTGACGGATAAAACGCAGCAGGCGACTGTCAGCTACCGTGTGTATGATCGTGTTTTAAGTGCGAAAGTGACCTTGAACCCGTGGGAAAGCCGGGTGGTTCAACTGCCGGATATGACGGTGAAGAATCCTCGTCTGTGGTGGCCGAATGGTACCGGAAAGCAGGAGTTGTATCCTCTTTCGGTACAGGTAACCGATGGTCAGTCCCGTGTGTCTGATGCGCAACATATGGAGATCGGTATCCGCGAACTGGCAACGGAGAAAGACGCAGCTACAGGTGGCCGCAAATTCTTTGTCAACGGACAGAAAATCTTTATCCGCGGCGGTAATTATATTGCATCAGACTGGATGTTGCAGCTTTCACCCGAACGCTATTATACCGAAGTGAAGTTCCACGCCGATATGAACCTCAATATGATCCGTATCTGGGGAGGGGCTATTCCTGAACGGCCTGAATTCTACGAGGCCTGCGACGTGCTGGGTATGTTGGTCTTCCAGGATCTTTCCGTTACCGGCGATGCCAACGGCGCCTGGCCGGATGCACGGAAAAAAGATTCCCGCGAGCGGCGTCATGCCTACCCCGATAACCACGAGTTGTTCCTCGCTTCGGTGATCGACCAGGTGAAGATGCTCCGCAACCATCCCAGCCTCTGCCTCTGGTGCGGTGGGAATGAATGGCCGGCAGCCGAAGATATCGACAATGCATTGAAGAACCGCATCATGCCACAATACGATCCTACCCGCCATTTCACCAGCTTCTCTACCGATACGGTCTTTACCCGCAATACGATCGGTGGTGTAGGTGACGGCCCTTACGGTATCCGGGAAGTGGAATGGTTCTTTACCTTCCGTTCCACACCGTTCAACCCGGAATTGGGTTCGATTGGCGTACCCGAAGCTGCCGCCATGCGGGCGATGATGGACGAGAAAGACTTCAACGACATCCCCCGACCGGGCAGAGCCAATGGACCGGGTGGGGCAGACGGAATTACCGGCCGGGTGAACCCCGTCTGGAACTACCACAAATACCTCCCCTACGGTGAACAAATCACCCGCTACGGTACACCGAAAGATGGTGACGATTTCTGTAAGATCGCCCAGGTTATCAACTATGACCAGTACCGCGGATTGATGGAAGGCTGGGCTTCCAATATGTGGAACTGGTACACCGGCATGCTAATCTGGAAGACACAGAATCCATGGACAGCCCTCCGCGGCCAGATGTATGACTGCTATCTTGATGTCAATGCTTGCTACTACGGTACCAAAATGGGCGGCGAACCATTGCATATCCAGTACAATGCAAAGACCAAACAGGTAGAAATCGCCAACACTACCTTCTCGGGCTACGATGCCCTTTCGGCTACCGCTCGCTTGTACGCTTCGGATGGCCGATTGATCAGCGAGCATACCGAGCAAGCCTCTATTCCCGCCAATATGTGCCGCTCCTTGTTCCACGTGCAACCTCCGACGGATGTAGACGGCGTCTATTTCATGCGCCTGACTTTGCAGAAAAACGGTGATGTATGCTCGGATAACACCTACTGGATGACTACCCAGACAAACGATTTCACCGGCTTGCAGTCACTCCCCAAGGCAAACGTTTTTCCGCGTATTGAAGTGGCTAGGAATGGTAATATATACCAAGCGACTGTCACCCTGAAAACAGACAAACAACTCAGCTTCTTCAACCACGTCGCTGTATTCAATAAGCAAACAGGTGAACGGGTACTGCCCGTCTATTACTCAGACAACTATTTCACCGTCTTCCCTGGCGAAGAAAAGATAGTCACTCTTTTCATCCCCGGTAATTTACCGAAAGAAGAGGTAGACGTTCGGGTTAGCAGTTGGAATTAATGGGCACAAGGGCCATCGGCACAGGTGGCTCTTGCTCCATCGTTTCAAATACAACCAGACTTGAAAGCGGCGGTGAATGCCCGGTCACGGGCATCGTGTTCGTAGCCGTGGGTGCAAGCCCACGGACAGGAGGATGGGTGATGTTTATGCGCCGCGTCAGCGCCGCCGTAA
>JAVBUR010000019.1:0-16137 GCA_031555145.1 Tannerellaceae bacterium
ATGATAGGATCACCATCGTTAAAATATGTTTACAAATGCGTCGAAACCCGCATCAAATCAGGCATGATAGGAATGCCACCCTGGTGATAGGATTACCACCTTGGTATTTATATCACACGTGAATGATAGATTTACCACCCATTGCGAAACTATCATTACCTAACAGAATCACCGCCTGCGGCGGCAAGAATAAGCCTTCCACGCTAAATTAATGTATATATGTTTTAATTCATCCCAAAAAAAGAGATTCATATGTGGCTTTTTATTACTTTTGTCGCTCGAAATCAGAAGACAACAAAAAAAGTATGGACAAAGTAAGTTATGCACTTGGGCTGAGCATCGGGAACAATTTTCAGAACTCAGGAATCCAGGCACTGGAAATAGCCGATTTTATGCAAGGGTTGAAAGATGTGCTGGAATATCAGAAACCAGCGATCTCTTACGACGAAGCAAAACAGGTCATCAACGAATATTTTATGAAACTTCAGTCGGAAAAATTGGAGATCAACAAAAAAGCCGGCGAAGAATTTCTTTCTATCAACAAACACAAGGCCGGTGTTGTTACACTACCGAGCGGGCTGCAATATGAGATCCTGACAAAAGGAACCGGCAAGAAGCCACTGGCTACCGATAAAGTAAAATGCCACTACCACGGCACACTGATCAACGGAACAGTATTCGACAGTTCCGTACAACGCGGCGAACCGGCCGTATTCGGTGTATCGCAGGTAATACCCGGCTGGGTGGAAGCACTCCAGTTGATGGAAACAGGATCTAAATGGCGGTTATTCATCCCCTCCGGCCTGGCCTACGGCGAACATGGAGCCGGCGAAGCCATCGAACCCAACAGCACGCTCGTATTTGACGTTGAATTACTCGACATCGTATAAGCGACGCAAATAACCCGAAATTTTCCACGTATACAGTTTAAATTATAAATGAATAAAGTACAAATGAAAAAGTTAAGTATCTTAGCTGTTACTCTGATTACAGCAGTCAGCATTTTCGCCATCTCATGCGATTCTAAACCCAGCGCCAAACTGAATAAAGGAATCGACAGTGCCAGCTACGCCATCGGTCTTGCCAATGGAGCTATGTTCAAACAAAACTTGTCCACCTTCCCCGGAAAAGACCCGATCAATGTAGACGCCCTCCTGGCCGGCTTTATGCAGGCAATGAAGAATGATTCTTCTGCCATGAAGATGACTGTGGAAGAAGCACAGACATTCATCCAGGCATTCGTGATGAGAGTACAGGAAGAAGAAACCAACGCAGCGAAAGCTGAAGGTGAAAAATTCCTCTCTGAAAACAAAACGAAACCCGGTGTAATCACAACCGAAAGCGGATTGCAGTATCAAGTGATCACAGAAGGTACAGGCGAACGCCCTACCGCTGATGACCAGGTAAAGGTACACTACAAAGGCACGCTGCTCGACGGCACCGAATTTGACAGCACAGCCCAACATGGCGGCGAACCGTCCGTATTCGGCGTTGGCAATGTAATCCCGGGTTGGACCGAAGGCCTTCAAATTATGCCCGTTGGTTCGAAGTACATTTTCTGGATCCCCTCCGACCTGGCTTATGGCGTACGCGGAGCCGGACAGAGCATCAAACCCAACAGCACGCTGAAGTTTGAAGTAGAACTGCTCGAGATCGTGAAATAAGTACTACAGTACTACTATCATAGACCGTCAGGCAAGACTTGCATCTCATGCATTGTCTTGCCTGATTTGTTTGATAGAACATACACTTTTCCAGCCCACCATCCAATCAACCGGCAGCACAGTATAGAAAGTGCTCGAGATCATCAAGTAAACCAATCCCAATTGTCATACAAAGTCAGGCAAAACATGCTACAAAGCATAGTTTAACCTAACCATTTTTGCCATAAGGCACTTTTTTCTTTCAAAATGATATGCATTTCAAAATTAATACATACTTTTGATACTGAAAATCTAATATTCACACACAATAAACGTATGATAGAGAAAATCGATAAACTGGACAGGCAAATATTAGACATTATTTCCAAAAATGCCCGCATCCCTTTTAAAGATGTGGCAGAAGAGTGTGGCGTATCCCGCGCAGCTATCCATCAACGCGTACAGCGGATGATCGATATGGATGTGATCACCGGTTCCGGCTATCAGATCAATCCGAAAAGCCTCGGGTTCAATACCTGCACCTACATCGGGGTCAAACTCGAACGCGGATCGATGTATAAAGATGTCGTCCCCGAATTCAATAAAATACCCGAAGTCGTGGAATGCCAGTTCACCACCGGTCCCTACACCATGCTGATCAAGCTCTACGCCCGCGACAATGAGCACCTGATGGAACTCCTCAACTCACGCATCCAGGAGATCCCCGGCGTAACCGCCACCGAAACGCTCATCTGCCTCCGCCAAAGCATCAAGCGCGAAATACCCATCACGCCGGACGAGACAGAATAAACAACTCGAACCATATATAGCGTTAAAGGCTTGTCGGATTCCGGCAAGCCTTTTTTCATCTAAGAGTTGTCAAAACAGCATCTAAGAGTTGTTCAAACAACATCTAAGAGTTACCCCTGACAACACCTAAGAGTTGGGTCAACAACGCCTAAGAGGAAAAAGAACAGCATCTAGGCGTTATTTTGAGAGCGATCCGGCGGCCAATTTTTCTTGCAGGTTGTAAAATCTATTATCTTTGTAAGCTGGAAAGAAAAAACGAATGAAAGGGATTATCTATTATATATGTATAGGCGCCTGGCTACTGGCAGGAATGCCGGCAACACCGGTTACGGCAGCCGAAAGTTATGGATTCAGGGTGTATTTGAAAGACAAGGCCGGCTCGCCCTATTCAACGGAAGAGCCCGAAGCCTTCCTCTCCGGCGAATCCGTCCGGCTGCGGATGGCGAAAAACAAAGCAGTCACTGAGTCCGACCTCCCCGTCTCGCCTGCCTATATCGAAGCACTGACCACAGAAGGCACTACCCCCATTGCCACCAGCCGGTGGATGAACACGGTGGTAGTCATCGCACCCGATAGCCTGGTAGCCTGCCGCCTGTCGAGCCTGCCCATGGTCGACTCCGTCAAATGGGTATGGAAAGGTGACCGGGACAACAACCTCTGCGAGCGTAACCAGACCGGCCGCCTCGAACCCGACGAACCCGCCCTGAAATCGCCCTATGGCTATGCCGACCGCCAGATTCGGATGCACAACGGCAACAAGCTGCACGACAAAGGCTTCCGCGGCGAAGGTATGCGGGTAGCCGTGATCGACGCCGGGTTTGAGAATGCAGATCATATCACGGTATTCGATTCACTCCGCCTCCTGGGTACCCATAATGTACTCAACCCGGAGCGGACTGTCTTCGAAGACGATGAACATGGCACCAAAGTCCTCTCCTGCATGGCCGCCAACGCCCCGGGCATAATGGTCGGCACAGCCCCCGACGCTTCCTACCTGCTGATCAAGAGCGAAGACCGGCGGACAGAATATCCCATTGAAGAAGATTATTGGGTAGCCGCCATCGAATATGCCGACAGCGTAGGAGTGGACGTGATCACCTCGTCGCTCGGTTATTTCGAGTTTGACGTCGATGAATTAAGTTACACCCCCGACGATCTCGACGGGCGCACGGCCTTTATCAGCCGTGCTGCCAGCCAGGTAGCCGACCGCGGTATCCTGCTCTTCAGCAGTGCGGGGAACGAAGGAAGCGGCACGTGGGAAAAGATCAGCTTCCCGGCCGATGTAGCGACGCTACTCACCGTAGGCTCGATCACCGAGAAAAAACAACGGAGCAGCTTCAGTTCGATCGGTCCTGCTGCCGACGGACGGATAAAGCCCGATGTCGTAGCACTCGGCACAGGCTGTTGCGTAATCGACGAATTTGGGGCTGTCAGCTACTCCAACGGCACCTCATTTTCCACCCCCATCCTGGCGGGACTGGGCGTCTGCCTCTGGCAAGCCCTGCCGACACTGACCAATACGGAAATCATGGACCTGCTCCGCGAATCGGCTTCACACTATAAGAAACCTACGGCGGAACTGGGCCACGGCCTGCCCGACATCTACAAAGCCTATAAGATAGGGAACCGATATGTGGCCGGACACTAATATCCCCCAACAACGCGAAAGCCTGTCGCTTTCGACGCTGAACGCCCGCGTGCGGCAGGCCGTCAGTGGTGCTTTCCCCGAAGGGTGCTGGCTACAGGCGGAGATGAGCGACGTACGCATCAACAGTTCGTCGGGACACTGCTACCTCGAATTCATCGAGAAGCATCCCACCAGCGGGCAACTGGTTGCCAAAGCCCGGGGAACAATCTGGGCGAACACCTTCCGTCGCCTCAAAGCCGCCTTCGAAGCCGAGACACGGCAGGCCTTCACCTCCGGACTGAAGGTGCTGGTACGGGTGACGGTGGATTTCCATGAACTCTATGGTTTCAACCTTACGGTGCAGGATATCGACCCGGCCTATACACTGGGGGATATGGTACGCCGAAGGATGGAGATTATCCGTCGGTTGCAGGAAGAGGGCGTATTTGAACTCAACAAGGGCCTGTCCCTACCCGATCTGCCACGCCGCATTGCAGTGGTCACCTCGCCGACGGCTGCCGGCTATGAAGATTTTCTGAACCAACTGGTGCACAACAAGGCCGGATTCCCGTTCTACGTCAAGCTCTTTCCCGCCATCATGCAGGGAGAGAAGACGGAGGCGTCGGTCATCGCCGCCCTCGACCGTATCTATCCGCACCGGGAGTTGTTCGACGCCGTGGTCATTATCCGCGGAGGAGGGGCGACATCCGACCTCAACTGCTTCGACGCCTACCTGCTGGCCGCCAACTGTGCGCAGTTTCCGCTACCAATCCTGACAGGGATCGGGCATGAGCGCGACGATACCGTCACCGATATGGTGGCACATACCCGGCTGAAGACGCCGACGGCCGTGGCCGAATTCCTGATCGCCCGGCTCGAACAGGCTGCCATCGAATTGCAGACGTTGCAACAACAGACCGTCTGGAAAGCAACCGATATACTAGGGCGCCATCAGAGTTTCCTCCAACTGACCGGAAGCCGGCTGCCCGCCCTGGTATTGAGCCGGATCGAACGCAGCCGTACCGCTTTGCAATCGCTCGCCGGACGACTGCCGCTCACGGCGCGTGACACGCTGGCCCGACGCTCGACAGCGCTCGACGCCCTCCAGAACCGGCTGGCAACGGTCACCGTCAGCCGCATGGAAGAGCAAAAGCGGTTTCTCGACCTCACCGAGCAGTATATCCGGCTTTCTTCCCCCGAAGCCATCCTGAAACGGGGTTACAGCCTGACGCTTGCCGACGGCCGGATCGTGAAACACGCCGCCGGCCTCCAACCGGGCCAGGCGCTCACCACCCGCTTTGCCGACGGCGAAGTTCATAGCACCGTGACTGCCGTCAACCTCACCGAAGAACAATCCTAAACCGATATATCATGTCAGAAAAAGAACTTACATACAAGGAAGCCATCGAGCAACTCCGCCGCATTGTGGCCGAGATCGACAATAGCGAACTCGATGTCGACGTCCTCTCCGATCGTGTCAGGGAGGCCACCCGCCTGATCAAACGCTGCAAAGAGAAACTGTATAAGACCGACGAAGAAATCAAAAAAGTATTGGAGGAACTGGAAGGATGAAACCCTATGTGATTATTGTAGCCGGGGGTAAAGGACTCCGCATGGGTGGCGATCTGCCTAAGCAGTTTATCCCCTTTAACGGGAAGCCCGTCCTGATGCATACGCTGGAAAAGTTCCACCGGTGGAATGCGGCAGCGGATATCCTGATAGTCTTACCAGTGGATCACCAGGACTACTGGCGAATGCTATGCGCCGAACTCGGCTGCACGATCCCCCACCGCATTGTGGATGGAGGCGAGACGCGCTTCCACTCGGTAAAAAACGCCATCGATGTTCTTCGCTCAGAAATAGAATACTTCGCCTCTAAGGGGATTCAGGATTATGTCAACTATGCCGATCACACAGAAAAATCGTGTATTGCTATACACGACGGCGTCCGCCCATTCGTCACCGAAGAAGTTATTGAGGCCTGTTTCCAGCGCGCCGACGAAGAGGGTGTTGCCATACCAGTCATACCACTTATTGATTCGATACGGAATATAGCACATGACACTTTATCTTTTTCCATAGGCCGCGAAGACTATGTGGCCATACAGACGCCGCAAGTCTTCTGGTCGAATATCATCTTTGAAGCGTATGAAAATGCCATGTCAGCAGAATTTGGCGGACGCTCCATTACCGGCGGCCCCTTCGCCGACGATGCCTCTGTAGTAGAGGATACTATGGGATTCCCATTAAACGCCGTCCCCGGTATCCGCGAGAATATCAAGATCACCACCGCCTTCGACCTCATCGTCGCCCGCACCCTGTTCGATCTCGAAAACGAATCCAGATAGTTCCCTCGCCATGAACGACCTCTCCCGACGATCCATCACCTATCTCTCCGGCGTAGGCCCCAAGAAGGCCGAGATACTCCGGAAAGAGGCAGGTATTGAATCGTACGAAGACCTGTTGTTCTACTTCCCTTATAAATATATGGACCGAAGCCGCTTCTACAAGGTGGCCGAAGTCAACGGCACCATGCCCTTTATACAGCTGAAAGGGCAGATCCGCTATTTCGAGACCGTAGGCGAAGGCCGTACGCGGCGGTTGATCGGCAAGTTCAGCGACGGGACGGGTGTGATCGACCTCGTCTGGTTCAAAGGCATGGCCTATGTGACCGACAAGATCAAGCCGGGCGTCACCTACATTGTCTTCGGCAAACCGACCGAGTTCGGCAACTGGATCAACATCCCCCATCCCGACGTCGACCCCATCGAACAGGCCGAACAGGTAGCCGGCGGGCTGACCCCGTTGTACAATACGACGGAGAAGATGAAGAAGTCATTCCTCAACTCGCGGGCGGTCCAGAACCTGCAATATACGCTATTAAGCTGGCTCAATTGGGAACTGCCCGAGACACTGCCGCCGTCCGTATTACAACAGACCGGCATGGTATCGCTGTCGGAGGCCATGCGGAACATCCACTTTCCCGAATCGGCCGATAAGCTGAAGCAGGCCGAATTGCGCCTGAAGTTTGAAGAACTATTCTTCCTCCAACTACATATCCTGCGTACAGCCGGACTGCGGAAGATGAAACTCAAAGGTATCGTCTTCCCGACCGTCGGCAAACTGTTCCATACCTTCTTCCACGATTACCTGCCGTTTGAACTGACGAATGCGCAGAAACGCGTCGTCCGCGAGATACGCACCGATATGGGCGGTGGCCGACAAATGAACCGCCTGCTGCAAGGCGATGTGGGCAGCGGCAAGACGCTGGTCGCCCTGCTCTCGATGCTGCTCGCACTCGACAACGGCTACCAGGCCTGCATGATGGCGCCCACCGAGATACTCGCCACCCAGCATTATGCCACGGTGATGGAATTCCTCAAAGACCTGCCCGTCAGGGTCGCCCTACTCACCGGATCGACCCGGAAGAAGGAACGGAACCACCTCCTGCCCACCATCGCCTCGGGCGAGATACAGATCGTGATCGGCACACATGCCCTGATCGAAGAGACCGTCGTCTTTGAATCCCTCGGGCTGGCCATTATTGACGAACAGCACCGCTTCGGCGTGGAGCAACGCTCGCGCCTGTGGACAAAGGACACGGTTGTGCCGCATGTGCTGGTTATGACCGCCACCCCTATCCCGCGTACATTAGCTATGACGGTATATGGCGACCTCGACGTATCGGTCATCGACGAGCTTCCCCCCGGACGCAAACCCATCCGCACGTTGCACCGTTACGACAACAAAAAGGCAGAGTTATACGACTTTATCCGCAAGGAGATCCGCCTCGGGCGGCAGGCCTACGTCGTCTTTCCCCTGATCGAAGGCAGTGAAAAGACCGACTACAAGAACCTGGAAGAAGGTTTCGAACTTTTCAAGGAAATCTTCCCCGAATTTACCGTCTGCATGGTACACGGCCGGATGAAAACCGCCGACAAGGAACGCGAAATGCAACGTTTTATCACCGGAGAAGCCCATATACTGATGGCCACTACCGTGATCGAAGTCGGCGTCAACGTACCCAACGCATCCGTGATGGTGATCGAAAGCGCCGAACGCTTCGGTCTCTCCCAACTGCACCAGTTGCGCGGGCGGGTCGGACGAGGTGCGGAACAGTCGTATTGCGTCCTGGTCTCTTCCTACAAACTCAGTAACGACACCCGCAAGCGCCTCGAGATCATGGTGGGCACCAACGACGGCTTCGAAATAGCCGAAGCCGACCTCCGCCTGCGCGGTCATGGGGACCTCGAAGGGACACGCCAAAGCGGTGAAGGCATCGACCTTAAAATTGCCAGCCTCGCGCACGACGGCCAACTGTTACAGTATGCCCGCGACATCGCGCACGACATATTGAACGAAGACCCCGACTTAGCCAACGAACCCCATCGGATATTGAACGAAAGACTTAAAATACTCTTCGCCGGCAAGGTAAATTGGGGGATGATTAGTTAATATGTTGTATAACATATAATTACACAATGTATTGTATGTTAATACGTTAAGGCTAAATAATTGATATTCTCATTCTTAGCGTACTCTTTTTTTTTGTTAAACTATTTTGCCGGCTTAATCTAATTTGCGAAATTTGGCAATCGACTAAAGTTGGGAAGGTTCTCATTCCTTAGATTTTAACTTACTAAATGACATTTTAGACAGAATGAACATACGAATTCTATTACTACTGGCCTGTGCTGCCCCGTCGGTTTTGACAGTCGCGGCGCAAGAACGGAAAGAAGAAAATAAGACCCCGATATTATCCACGCCCATCATGGAAGAGCGCGTAACGGAACTGATGGCTGATCGGGTGCCTACGACAACAAGCGCAGCCATTGAGAAACTTATGGAGGTGAACGAAAACGCCGCCTTAATGAACAAAGAAAACATGATGTTCCCTGCCGACGAACTCTACGGTTCCTCTTGGGACAACAGATGGGTTAATCCTTTCCAGACCAAAAGCATCACTTTCCCGGATTCATTTGCGATTGATTGCTCTACATTCACGATCCCTATTGATGGAAATCTAAAAGTAACTTCCCCCTATGGTATGCGCCGTCGCCGTATGCACCGCGGTATTGACCTGAAGGTACAGATAGGCGACACGATCCGCGCCTCTTTCGACGGAAAGATCCGTATGCGCAGCTTCGAGCGCTATGGTTACGGATACTACCTGGTGGTACGCCACCCGAACGGACTGGAAACCATCTACGGTCACTTATCTAAGTTCCTGGTAAACGAAAACGATATTGTACGCGCCGGCGAACCCATTGCATTGGGTGGTAATACCGGACGTTCAACCGGTTCACACCTCCACTTCGAAACCCGTTTCCTCGGGGTCGATATTAACCCGGCCAACATCATCGACTTTAAAGAAGGCGTCCCTCACCAGGATATGTATGTATTCCGCAGTGTGAAATCCAAAGGACGCAACACCAACGTATATACCGCCTCAGGTTCGGGCCAGATGGTCTATTACCGGGTGAAATCAGGAGATACGCTCGAGAAGATCGCCCGTGCCAACGGAACGACCATCGACGAGCTTTGCCGCCTGAACGGTATCCGGCGTACCACCATCCTCCGCATCGGGCAAGCCATCCGTTGTAGTTCGGGAGGCGAGGTAGAAATCAAGAACACCCACCCGGCACCGGTCAAAGAAACGACTGTCAAGGCATCTGTCGCCGCCGTTTCCTCCATGCCGGAAACAACAAAGACAACGGCTGCCGCCACCAAGACAAGCACCCGGAAAACAGCGACCGTAACGACGGTCGACAACGACGGACAACCGATCTACCACCGCATCCAACAGGGCGACACCCTGGGAGCGTTGGCTAAAAAATACGGCACATCCATCGAAAAGCTGTGTCAGTTGAACGGCATCTCCCGGACGACCATCCTCAAACTCGGCCGTTCGATCCGTTGCTCTTAATACAAGACGATTCATTTCATCTTAAATTAATTTTTTTCATAATCGGAGTGCCGGCGAAGTGATTTCGCTGGCATTTTCGTATCCCCTCACCCGTATAATGTTTATATTTGCATCATAATTAAGGATATATGTCAGAGACGAATAAACAGTTCGAACAAATCATCGCCCAGTGCAGAGACCTCTTTGCCAAGAAGCTGAAAGATTACGGCCCTTCGTGGCGGATCATGCGCCCGCAGTCGATTACCGACCAGATATTCATCAAGGCCAACCGCATCCGCAGCCTCGAAATCAAGGGAATGAGCAAAGTAGACGAAGGCATACGTCCGGAATTCATCGGCATCGTCAATTATGGCGTCGTCGGCCTGATCCAACTGGCGTTGGGCTATGCCGATAAGATCGACCTGACAGCCGACGAGGCCCTTGCGCTGTACGACAAATACATCACGCAGGCCAAAGAACTGATGTATGCCAAGAATCACGACTACGATGAAGCCTGGCGCAGCATGCGGATCAGTTCCTACACCGACCTGATCCTGACAAAGATCTACCGCACGAAGCAGATCGAAGCAAATGATGGACAAACATTGGCGTCGGAAGGTATCGATGCCAACTATATGGATATGATAAACTACGCCCTGTTCGGTCTGATCAAGCTCGAATACGGCGAATAAAACAAGATGAACTATAAGGAGACCATCCTGAAAGTCAGCACAGAATGCTGTCGTGTTGTACTCGGAGCCGTATTCATCTTCTCCGGCTTCGTCAAAGCGATCGACCCCGTAGGCTTCGCCATCAAGATCGGCGAATATCTCGCCTCCTTCGGGTTGGAGAGCTTTATGTCTGTCTCCACGCTGGCAGCTTTCAACCTTTGCTCCATCGAATTTATGCTCGGCGTCTGCCTGTTGCTGGGGGCGTACCGCAACTATGCGTCACTGCTCACGTTGCTGTTCATGGCCTTTATGACACCGCTCACGCTTTACCTGGCGCTGTTCAATCCCGTGCACGACTGCGGATGCTTCGGCGACGCAGTAGTGATCACCAACTGGGAAACCTTCGGAAAGAACGTCTTCCTGACGGCTGCCGCCGTGGTGGTGTATATCAATCATAAACGCATCTATCCGCTGTATAGTTACAAGGTGATTTGGTTTGTGGCACTGTTTGCCTACCTGTTCTGCAACGGGTTTGCTTATTTCAACTACATCCATCAGCCCATCGTCGACTTCCGTCCCTACAAGGTGGGCGCCAATATCCCGTCGCTGATGGTAATCCCCGAAGGTGCCGACGAAGACATCTATCGCTACGCATTTATCTATGAGAACGATGGCATACGCAAGGAGTTCGACATCGATCATTTGCCGACCGACAGCAGTTGGGTATTCGTCGAGTCGACCACTGAACTGATCCATGAAGGCTACCGCCCGCCCGTCGAAGCCTTCAATCTCTACAACACACTGGGAATCGATATGACCGACGACATATTGACTGATACCGGCGCCGTCTTCCTCCTCATCGTCCCAAAGCTGGAAAAAGCCCGCGACAACCGGATCGACGAGATCAACAACCTGTTCGAATACACCCTCGACCATCCCGGCATCGCCTTCTACGCCGTAACCGGCTCGTCGCTCGAAGAGATCAACTACTGGACCGACTATACCGGCGCCGAATACCCCTTCCTACAAGCCGACGAGGTGCTGCTGAAGACCATCGTCCGTTCCAACCCCGGGCTGATACTGCTGAAAGGCGGTACCATCCTCGGCAAATGGAACTATCGCGACATACCCGATGAGACCCGCCTCGCGGCCTTTGTGACCGAAGCCCTCGACGGAAAACACGTCGCCCCAAAAGAAACCGGCCTGTTCGCGGCCATCTTATGTACTTTTGCCGTACCTTTGCTGCTCGTTTGGGTATACGACGTACTGCGTAACCGGCGACGTAAAACGAAAAAGGAGATTAGTCTATAACACATATTTAATTATTTATTCCATCATGAGAAAGAATATTATTGCAGGAAACTGGAAGATGAACACAACGTTGGCCGAAGGCCTCGAACTCGCAAAAGGCTTGAATGAAGCCCTGAAAGGTAAAACACTGAAATGCGACGTAATCATCGGTACCCCCTTCATCCACCTTGCCAGCGTAGCCGCTGCTATCGATACCGACACCATCGGCGTAGCCGCCCAGAACTGTGCTGATATGGAAAAAGGGGCCTACACCGGCGAAGTTTCCGCAGCTATGGTTGCCTCTACAGGCGCTAAATACGTGATCCTCGGCCACTCTGAACGTCGCCAGTATTACCATGAAACAGCCGCTACGCTGAAGACAAAGACCGGTTTGGCGCTGGCTAACGGCCTGACCCCGATCTTCTGTATCGGCGAAGTATTGGACGAACGAAATGCAGGCACCCACTTTGCCGTCGTAGAAGCACAGATCAAAGACTCCCTCTTCGACCTCTCTGCTGAAGACTTCTCGAAGATCGTCCTGGCTTACGAACCTGTTTGGGCCATCGGCACCGGCGTAACCGCTACAGCCGACCAGGCAGAAGAAATGCATGCCTTTATCCGTGGCGTACTCGCCGCTAAATACGGTGCTGAAATCGCCGACAACTGCACCATCCTCTACGGTGGTAGCATGAACGGTGGTAACGCACAGGAACTGGTTGCCAAACCGAACGTAGACGGTGGTCTGATCGGTGGCGCTTCCCTGGCTGTCGACAAATTTATGCCGATCATCGAAGCATTCTGATCCTAACCTCCGGGCTTCTGCCCTATCTTTTGCCCCGGGCTTCAACCCGGGGGCTGCCAGGAAGATAATCATTTATACATATTCAAGAGTCCCCGGGTTGAAACCCGGGGCAAAAGATATTCCCCACCTCATCATGAAGCGATTCACTTACATACTACTGCTGTTTGCCGGACTATCGGCCTCCCTGTCGGCACAAAACGCCATCGACGGGCAGGGCACTTCCATCTTCAACGCACTCGAAAGTTACCAACCGGGGCAGGGTGAAGTGATCATTCATCAATCCGACGCCGTGCGTAAACTGGTAGGTACCCGCCGCGTAGGCGACATCGAACAGATCGAGGGCGTTACCTACCTCAAGATGCAAGGCTATCGCACCCAGGTATTTTCGGGCAACAACCAGCGCACCTCGAAAGACGAAGCCTTCAAACGCGAGAAGGAAATCAAAGACCGTTATCCCGATGTGCCTATCTACACCACCTACGCCGCTCCTTTCTGGAAAGTACGCGTAGGCGATTTCCGTTCGCACGAGGAAGCCTATCACATGAAACTCGAACTCGCCAAAGCGTTTCCTTCCTACGGCAAGGAGATGTATATCGTCCGCGAAGAAATACGCATCCCCCTGTACTGAACAGGCCACCGGGTGTTAAACGAGAAAAACAACAGACCATCATGCCCCGCATCACCGAATCGAACATCACAGCCGACCAGCAACTGGTATCCCACTACGGAAGCATTATCGAACTACTGGGCGAAGACCCCGCACGCGAAGGCCTCATCAAGACCCCCGAACGCGTAGCCAAAGCCATGCAGTTCCTCACCAAAGGCTATCACGAAGACCCGGAAGCCGTCCTCCGCTCAGCCATGTTCAAGGAAGAAGGCTACAAACAGATGGTGATCGTCAAAGACATCGATTTCTTCTCGCTCTGCGAGCACCACATGCTGCCTTTCTTCGGTAAGGCACACGTGGCGTATATCCCCAAGCATTATATCACCGGCCTGAGCAAGATACCCCGCGTCGTCGACATCTTCGCCCGCCGCCTCCAGATCCAGGAACGCCTCACGATGCAGATCAAAGACTGTATCCAGCAGACCCTCGACCCACTCGGCGTCATGGTCGTTGTCGAAGCCCAGCATATGTGCATGCAAATGCGCGGCGTCGAAAAACAAAACTCCCTCACCACCACCTCCGACTTCACCGGTTTCTTCCAACAAGCCAAGACGCGCGAAGAATTCATGAATTTGATCCGGTAAATGTAATTTTCCGTTCATCGGTGCGACATATGTTGTAGATATGATGAACAAGATGGATGCAAAACAGCAAGAGCAGGCGTTTATCGCCCTGGCGGAAACGTACAAACAGGTAATTTACAAGGTATGCTACATGTACGCCACCGACGCCGATAACCTGAACGACCTCTACCAGGAAACCGTTATCAACCTGTGGAAAGCCTTTCCCCGCTTCCGGGGCGAGAGTAAGGAATCGACATGGGTATACCGGATCAGCCTCAACACCTGCATCTCCTTTATGCGCAAAGCCAAGTCGCGACCGGAAGTGGTACCGATCACGGTCGACCTCGAAGCCATTGCCGAAGAAGACACCACCGCTCAACTGCGCGAACTCTACCGGATGATCAACCGCCTCGGACAACTCGAACGCGCCCTCATCCTCCTCTGGCTCGAAGAAAAGAGCTATCAGGAGATGGCCGATATCACCGGCATCACCCGCGCTAATGTAGCCGTCAAGCTCAACCGTATCAAAGAGAAACTCAAAACAATGTCAAACAGTTAATCCCATTACATCGATATGGAACTCGACGAACTCAAAGCCGGATGGAACGTCCTCAACGAACGCCTCCGGGAACAGGAAATACTCAACAAACGCATCATCCGCGAGATGATCAGCAACCGTACAAAGTCTGCCTACGCCCTGCAATACCGCCACGAACTGATGGGGGTGCTTATCATCACCTTCTTCGTCCTATTTTTCCCCTTCATGCGAAGCCAGGCTCCAACGGTGACCACCGGATCGTTTATCTGGCTTGAAAGCATCATCGCCATCAGCGCGATCCACCAACTCTACCTTTTTTCGTTTCTGGCGCGTTTCAACCTGGAGTCGAAGAGTCTCTGCGAACTCAAACGGCTCATCCTCGGCTACAAACAACAACGAAAATTAGGAATTATATCAGGGATCGTTCTCGCAATAGCCGGATTTGCCGGATTCCTGATCCTACAAAACGGAGCGCTCACCCACGAAGCCTGGAAATATGTGATGGCAGTAGCCATAATTGCTGTTACCTTTATCACCGGCATCTGGATATACCGCCGCCATACGCTGCGTATCTCCGCCATCGAACAAGGGCTGGAAGAGCTCAAGGAATTCGAAGAAGAATAAGCCCTCCCCGGCATACGAAACACAGGTTTTGTCCGTTCTAAAGACTGTAAACGTAAATAAATAACAGACTATGAGAACAAGACAAAACCTGTGGGTCGTCGTGGTCCTCACCTTCGCTTTCGTGTGTAACGCGTCTTCAACAAAATCCCAGGTAATAAAGGTCGAACACGGCATGGCTTTAACTTCCCTTACACTCAAGGATATCGATCTATACAAATGGATCTGCCCCTATCAGACATCCATCGGATTGGATTACATGGACAAAGGTTGGTACGTCCTATCAAGCAACATCGGTTGCATCCGCAAAGGAGGCAGAGATGATCTTTACTTTCCGGGAATAACAGATATTGTCCAAACCGAACAAACAATCGCACTCGATTATCTGACTCTTAATACGACCTGCCGTATCAAAGGAACCTCATCAGACAAATACACCTTTTATGCTGGCGTGGGTCCCCGTCTGGATATCTTATTGAAAAAACACGAGACATCGAATCCTCGCATGAACGGTTCAAATCTCTCCACGCTCCCTAAAGGCAATCCACTGGTAGCCGGCCTCAAATGCGAAGTAGGCTTCAACTATACTATTATCGGCGGCTACCAGATCGGGGTCAATGCCGCCTGGCTCCCCAGCTTCACCCACTGCATCGACGGAACTGCCGTGCACGACCGCACCTTCACCATCGGCCTCGTCTTCGGCTACCAACTATCCACCAACTGATCGACAACTCTTCAATTCTGGCCGAATCTGAAAGTGGCGAATCGAGGCGCAGGCCTCACCCCGGCGAGACGCACGAGTCAATACCGCGAGGCGCAGGCCTCAGTCGGCTGACATGCAGGCCTCGCGAAGGTGAGACGCAGGCCTGGATTTGACGAGGTCTGCTTCCGATATCTCCCAATCGACGAATCGCCACAAAAAAGAGAATGACGTTACTGAACGATCATCATCGCGTTCGTTCACAAACACGATGACGTTTGAAAAAATCATAACGGTGAT
>JAVBUR010000089.1:0-14297 GCA_031555145.1 Tannerellaceae bacterium
GCGGCCAACCAGAGATACTCGCTCCAGGTGTAGAACAGGGCACGCCCGTTCAGCGCCTGGTCGATATAGATCAGGTAGTAATGCCTGAGCGGAAAGAGGTTCGACAGCGCATGGAGCGACGGGTGCATGGCTTGTACCGGAAAGGAAAAGCCGACTACCGAAAAGGCCAACATGCCGAAAAGGCTGGCGAAGCTCAGTCCCAACCGCAACGTCGGCAGCACACCGATCATAAACACACCCACCGCCTGCGAAGCAATGACCAGCAGGAAGATAGCCGACAACATCGATCCCCAGCCTCTTTGTAGCGGGAAGGCGTTATAGCCATATAGCAGCGCGCAGAGCATAAAGCCTAACAGCGTAAAGATGATCGTATGCGGCAGCAACTTGCCCAACAGACTGACGATGAGCGAACCACCTCCGCGGTTGAGCCACTCGCGGGAGGTACGGAATTTGATCTCACTCCCGATGGTGAAAACTGTAGCCAGGAAGATGATCAGTTGCAGCAGTCCGGGGAGGATCGTGTTGTTGAGATAGACGGAGTAGTTGAGCCACGGATTACCCAGCACGTGGGAATCGATCGTGATCGGTTGCACCTGTCCCATGATCTGCTCCATGGTCTGTCCTTTGGCTTGCCCGGTCTGCAAGCCGACGGAGGCTCCAGCCAGCACGGACATCGTCTTCATGTCGCGGAAGAGTAGTGAGCCGGCGATCAGGTAGGTGCTGTTTGTATAGAACGACAGCTTGGGTTGCTTGCCTGAAGCGGCTTCGACCGAAAACCCGTCGGGGATGTAGAAAATGCCATAGACGTTGCCCTTCTGCATCTCCTGCCGGGCTTCGGTGAACGACATCGTCTTGACTGTGACTTCAGTCTGTTCAAAGGCGTCGAGCTGGCGGATCAGGTTACGTGAGGTAGCGGTATTGTCCAGATCCACCACGGCGATAGGCAGGTTGGTGGGCAGTCCCTCGTGCATCAGGTGGAGGAAAAAGACGATGCTTACCACCGGCACCAGCAGCATACTAATAAAGTAGAGTGGCTTTGACGCCAATCTACGCATCTCCCGGGTCATGAGGCCAGGCAACAACCGTATGCCTTGAAGGAATGTCATAGGATCTCTTTGCCTTTTTTCTTCATGATGACTGACATACCGGGACGAAGGCCGTCGATGACTTCGAGGGGACGGGCGCGCACTTCGAAGGTTTTTGCGTCGAATTGTCCGGTGGTCTTCGTTGCTTTCCAGGCGGCGTAAGTTCCCATGTCTTTCATGTAATATACTTTCAGGCGGACAGTTTTATTGTCCAGAGCGGGGATAAAGGCGTTGAGTTCAGCACAGATGCGGACGCTGTTGAGCAGGTCTTCACGGATGCTGAAGGTGATCCACATATCGTTCATATCCAGGATGTTCATGATCGGTGCGCCAGTGCCGACCAGCTCACCCACCTGCGGGAAGCGTTCGGCTACTTCGCCGTCGATGGGCGAGAAGAGAATGCTTTCGCCGATGTAGGATTCGACTTCGGCCACAGCGCCGGAGGCTTGTTGTACGAGGGCGGCGGCAGCGGCTTTGTCTTCCTGGCGAGCACCTTCTTTGGCCATTTCATATTGCGAGCGGGCGGCCTTTTCGGTGGCTACCGAGGCGTTGTAGTTGGCTTCGGCTTCGTCACGCTTCTGGGCGGACATGACGCCTTTCTCGAAGAGGTTCTGCACGCGGATGTTCGATTTGCGGGCGATCTCGAGTCCGGCGAGTGACTTCTGCCACAGTTCGTAGGCGCCGATCACTTCCTGTTCGCGGGCTCCGCGGCGAGCCTTGGCGCTCTGGGCTTCGGCAGCCTGACGGGCAGCTTCGGCCTGTTGCAGTTTGGCCTGTACCTCAGGGGTGTAGAGGAAGACAAGGGTGTCCCCTTTCTGTACACGGTCGCCTTCGGCGGCGCGGTAGGCTTCGATACGCCCGGGCACTTTGCCGGAGATACGTACCTGTGTGGCTTCGGCCTGCCCCATGATCACATCGTCGGGAGGCGTGAGCACAAAGAATCCGGCCAGCGCCACCAGTCCAACGACTACAAGGAAGGCGATGAAAGCCAGCAACATGTTATTGATCGAAAACTTCTTCTTCTCGTCCATGGTTGTATGTTTTATTGTTTTTGTCCGTTGGTAGTGAGCTTACCTAACGCTTTGGTGAGGTAAACTTCGGTTAACTTTACTTCAATCTGGGCGTCGATCAGTCTCGAACGAGCCGATACCCAGGCGGTTTGCGCCTCCATCAGGTTGAGGGCGGGGATGACGCCTTCCTTAAAACCCAGGTCGGCATAGCGGAGGTTCTCCTCGGCACTCTCCATATTGCGGGTGGAGGCGGTTAGCTTCTTGCCGGCCTCATTTACTTTATAGACCGACTGGTTGACCTGTAGTTCGATCTTCTCGCGGGCATCTTCCAGTTCGAGCCGCTTGATGGTAGTCTCGGCGCGGGCGGAGTTGCGCTTGTAGCTTCCCTCCCACCAGCCGGAAAGGGGCACCTTGACCATGACGCCGACGTTGAACATGCCGGCGAAGTCGTTCTTGAAACCGTTAAAACCGTTGGGATTCGTCACCAGGTACTTGGCCGAAAGGGCGACGTTGGGTAGCATGTCGGCCAGTACGATGCGTTCTTTCCGTTTATAGATTTCGGTCGCCAGTTCGACGCTGCGCAGTTCGTTGCGGTTAGCAAAGGCTTCGTTCATGTCCACCGATGCGGTGGTGGTTGAAGAAACGGGCAGGGACTCGATGTTCTCGTCGGCGAGCGTGACGAGCTGTTCGAGTGGCAATCCACAGAGTTGCGCAAGCAGCATGCGTGTAAGGGCGAGGCCGTTATCGACTTTGGTCTGCGTCATTTCGGCTTCGTTCAGTTTGACTTTGACGGAGAGGCCATCGGCCTTCGTAGCGACACCTTCGCTGACCATTTCGGTCACATCACTGTCCATCCGGTGGAGGAGATCGGTGTAGGCATCGGCCAACTTCTTTTTGTTGACCAGGGAGATGACTTGCCAGTAGGCCTCGTCGGTCTGGTAGATCACGTCTTGCAGTTGCTGGTCGTTCATCGACTCGGCCAGTTGACGGGCGTAGGAAGTGATCTGGTTGTAGGCGATGATCTTACCTCCCATAAAGACAGGTTGCACCAGGGAGACATTCCCCAGCCAAATGTTCTCAATGTCGAGACGAAACATGTCTTTGATCGTGGCGGGAAGAATCGATCCGATCGTACCCAGTTGGCCGAAGTCGATCAGGTTCAGGTCTTTCTCGTTCCACATATACCCGCCCATGGCAGAGAGTTGGGGGAAGTATTTGGTGAGGGCGGCCTTCCGTTCGTTGGCGGCGATCTTTACCTTTTCGGCCGAGATGCGCAGTTCTTTGTTGTTTTGGATAGCCAGGTCGCGGCACTCTTCCAATGTGAGCGTCTGCTGCGCCCCGAGGGAGAGGGTGGCCGAGAGGCAAACCAGCAATCCCATGATCCGTCTTTTGTCCAATCCTTTTATCTTTAGCATAACACCTATTATTTCAGATATATACATATAACAGTCATGCTGCAAAAGTAGGCATTACCTTAGTGCCGAATTGGGGATAAACACAAAAAAAGTGGGCTATTTACAATATGCCCACTTCCGTTGCTATATATAATAATGTATAAGCGCTATTCGGCGAGTGCGAACGTACGTTTGCCGATCAGGTTTCCGTCGGCAAAAACGTCCACCCGGTAGGTTCCGGGAGAGAGGAACTCTTCGATGTCCCAGTAGAGGGTCATCGGGATTTCTTCGCCGTCGTATTCGATCAGCTTCCGCATAGAGAAGTTGAGGTCCTTACCCTCGAAAGCGAAGACGTCGGCACGGCTCTTGACCAGCACGTCATCGTCGGGTTTCATGATCCGGACATAGATCATCTTCTCGCCTACGGGTGCAGTGATGTTCTTGGATATCTTGAAGGTGACGACAAACTGCATCATGTCTTTGATCTTCTTGGCTGCCTTGCCGCGTTTGTTGACGGGTGCTACGGAGATATCGGTCGCATCCAGACGGCTTGCCATCGTGACACGTTCGGTCAGTTTTTCCTTTTCTTTCTGGAGATTGGCTGCTTGGGTGGTAGCCTGGCGGTATTGGGCGGTGACCTGCTTGTTCGTGGTTTTCAGTTGCTCGTTCTCACGGTTGAGTGAGTCGATCTGAATCACATAGCCGCGCATGATCTTACGCAGCGTTTCCAACTCCTTCTTCAGTTCGTTAATGCGCTTGGCGTCAGAGGCTTTTACCGTGCGGAGTTCTTCCATCAGTCGTTGCACCTTGGCTTGTTCGGTAGAGAGCATCGCTACCAGGGAGTCGTTGCTGACGCTGAACTTGTATCCTTCGTACTGGAGGGAAAGGTCGTTATATTCATCTGCCAGCATTTCCTTATCGAGCGCATAGCCTTCGACGAGATCTTGCATCTGCTTCTTCTGGTGAAAGATGTAATAGAGGCCTCCCCCGATAACCAAGATCAACACAATCACAGCGACGATCAGGAGCGACAACTTATTTATCTCTTTTGTTTCTTTCTTTTCCGTATTCATATACACTTAAGCAAATAAACATACAAAAGTACTATTTAATCAGTATCAAAGAAGCGATTCACGTCTTTTATACATTTTTTAAGAGGGATATACGCCAAGCGTTCCTATGGAAAAAAGATTTATTACTACCTTTGTGCCACTCAAAAACTCAACAGTAAACATATGCACGAGAAAATTATCATCTTGGATTTCGGTTCACAGACTACCCAGTTGATCGGACGCAGGGTCAGGGAGTTGAACACTTATTGCGAAATTGTTCCTTTCAATAAGTTCCCCTATCAGGAAGCAGCCAACGTGAAAGGTGTCATCCTTTCAGGCAGCCCTTATTCGGTGTATGACGCGAATGCTTTCAAAACCGAGCTGGACGAGATCCGTGGTAAATTCCCGGTATTGGGTATCTGCTACGGTGCACAGTTTATTGCGTATACCTCAGGAGGTAAAGTAGAACCGGCTAACTCACGCGAATATGGCCGCGCTAACCTGACACAAATCAACGCCGCCGATCCGTTGTTCAATGGCATTGGCGCCGGAAGCCAGATATGGATGTCGCACGGTGACACCATCACCTCCCTGCCCGCCAACTTCAACATCATCGCCAGCTCCGACGATGTGGCCGCTGCCGCCTATCGCATCGAAGGCGAACAAACCTGGGGCGTACAGTTCCACCCGGAAGTATTCCATACGACCGACGGCACAAAACTACTCGATAACTTCCTCACCATCTGCGGATGTGCCAAAGACTGGACACCAGCCTCATTTATCGAATCGACCGTAGCCGAACTGAAGGCGCAACTGGGCGACGACAAAGTGATCCTGGCGCTGTCGGGCGGTGTGGACTCTTCGGTCACAGCCGTATTGCTACACAAAGCCATCGGGCAGAACCTGACCTGTATATTCGTGGATCATGGTTTGCTCCGCAAATACGAATTTGAAAATGTACTCCGCGACTACGAGCACCTTGGCCTGAACGTGATCGGTATCGATGCCAAGAAACGTTTCTACGACCAACTGGCCGGCGTAACAGATCCGGAAACCAAACGTAAGATTATCGGTAAAGGCTTCATCGACGTATTCGACGAAGAAGCACACAAGTTGAAAGATATCAAGTGGTTGGGGCAGGGTACGATCTACCCCGACGTCATCGAGTCACTCTCCATCACCGGCACAGTAATCAAGAGCCACCACAACGTAGGCGGTCTGCCCGAGAAGATGCACCTGAAACTGGTAGAGCCTCTCCGTCTCCTGTTCAAAGACGAAGTTCGCCGCATCGGGCAAGAACTGGGTATGCAGTCGCATCTGTTGAAACGTCATCCGTTCCCGGGTCCCGGTCTGGGTATCCGTATCTTGGGAGACATCACCCCTGAAAAGGTACGTGTCCTGCAGGATGCCGACGATATTTATATCTCCCTGCTGCGCGAATGGGATTTGTACGACAAGGTATGGCAGGCCGGTGCAATCCTGTTGCCTATCCAATCTGTAGGCGTGATGGGCGATGAGCGTACGTATGAAAATGCGGTGACTCTGCGTGCCGTGACCTCTACCGATGCCATGACAGCCGACTGGGCACAACTGCCTTATGAATTCCTGGCCAAAGTTTCCAACGAAATCATTAATAAGGTAAAAGGTGTCAACCGCGTTGTATATGATATCAGCTCCAAGCCACCGGCAACGATCGAATGGGAATAACTAATTAACTTATATATTATCCCTGCGCTTTGTTTTCACTGACAAAACGCAGGGATAACTTATAAAAGATATTAATTCGTCCTTATTTTCATATATTTTCGAAAATGGATATATTAAACGCCTTGTCTTTTTCCATTTTTGCGTATATTTGTATCATTATTAATTATTCATTATAAACCAGAATTAAAAACTCTTAATCATGGCTAGAAAAAAAGGGGTCAAAATGACCGAAGAACAGAAGGCTGCTATGAGGGCTAACAGATTAGCCAACAGAACGGGGAAAGAAACTGCTTTCCGCCTCGTAGTCACTAACTTAAAGCATCTCACTTATTTTGAATTAAACAACGCCATTGCTTTGGCAAATCGCTTCAGGAAAGAGAAAATGGGAGATGAGGAATTACGCCTTATCAAAGAAAAAGAAGTATTGGATCTGCAGTTGAAGAAACTGAAAGATGCGGATACGGAAGTAAACTTGTAGTACTGAGATTGCCAAAAACAGTAAAGCCGGATACAGCAACAATGCTTTATCCGGTTTTTTTATTCTTTTATTTAGCCTGTAGTAATTGAATGGTGTGACAAGCGACTAATGCTGCCGTTTCCGTTCGCAGCCTGCTCGCGCCTAAAGAAACACCAACAAATCCATTCTCCTGAGCCTGCTTGATTTCTTCCGGACTAAAATCACCTTCAGGGCCTATCAATACCACTACATCGTCGCCCGGATGATAACAGTTCCCTAATACGTATTTTTCCTCGTCCTCACAATGAGCGATAAACTTCTGTCCTGCGAATGGCGAGCGAATAAAATCTTTGAAGTCGGTCATTCCTGTAATGACAGGCAAGGAAGCCTTTTGCGACTGCTTCATGGCACTGACCATGATCTTCTCCACGCGTGGCACTTTAATCTCCCTACGTTCGGAAAAACGGCAATTGAGGAAAGTGATCGCATCCACTCCAATCTCAGTCGCCTTTTCCACAAACCACTCCATTCGATCCATATGCTTGGTAGGAGCCACGGCTATATGTACATTCCCTTTCCACAAAGGTGGTTGCGTCCAACTTTCCAGTACCTCTACCCCGCAATGCTTCGGATGGACAGATGTGAGTAGCGCCTTATAGAAGAGACCTTTCCCATCAGTGATCAGGATCTCATCACCCTCCCGTAAACGGAGCACGCGGGCACAATGGCCGGATTCTTCTTCCGGCAGTTCCAAGTTCACGGAAATATCCGGCGCATAAAATAGCTGCATGGCTAACCTAAAATCATTCCGATAATCGTAGCCGACAACACAGAGACGAGTGTACCTCCCAGCAAGGCAGGTATCCCCAGTCGGACAATGGTACTTCGCTTTTCAGGCGCCAATACACCCAGTCCACCCAATAGGATACCAATCGAGCTGATATTGGCAAATCCGCATAACAGGTAAGTCGCCATGACAATTGATTTCTGGGAGACAAATATACCGGCATCTTTCCATACCTGCATTTGCGAATAGGCGACAAACTCGTTCAAAATCGTTTTCTGCCCAAGCAATGAACCTACCACCATGATATCCGGTGCAGGAACTCCGATCAACCACATAAACGGAGCGGTGATCACGCCCAGGATAAATTGGAAGGTGAGGCCCTGCGCCCGACCGTCGGTTACCTGCACAATCCAATCATTCAGTCCCGTATAACGACCGATAATATCGGAAGTGATGTAGTTCAGCAAAGCCATCAGCGAAATGAATACCAACAGCATGGCCGCAATATTCACCATCAGCCGTACACCGGTGGAAGTACCTTCGGCTAACGCATCCAGCACCGTTCCTTTCTTCTCCTCTCCCGCTTTCTTGGCCAGATGATCGACCGCTTCTTCTGTCTGCGGACATAACATCTTAGCTATCACAATCGCTCCCGGAGCAGCCATAACCGATGCCGACAGCAGATGCTTGGCAAACAGGAGACGTTCCACCGGATTATCTCCGGCCAGCATCCCGATATACGTTCCCATTAGCGAACCGGCAATGGTTCCCATCCCGGAGACCATGATCAGCAGAATCTCCGACCGGGTCATCTGAGGCATATAGTTTTTAATCAATACCGGCGATTCGGTCATGCCCATAAAGATATTGCCCGAAACCACCAGTCCTTCAGACCCCGATACATTCATAAACTTGCGCAACACCCAGGAAAAGGATCCCACAATCCATTGGATAACTCCCCAATGATACAACATGGAGACAAGCGCAGAGAAGAATATTACGATCGGTAAGGAATGAACGAGGAATACAAACCCATTCGCCCGGGTAGCCAGCGGCCCCAGCAGGAAGTTGAGTCCGGCTTGGGTGAAATCCATCAGCTTCACAAATCCCTTGCCCATTCCTTCGAACAATCCGCCGACAAAAGGGATATACAGTACGGCCAGGGCAAAGAGCAATTGCATAATCAATCCGCCCCCAACCAGCTTCCAGTCAATATGCTTGCGGTTAGAACTGAATAACCAGGCGATCCCGATCACCACGACCACTCCCAATAATCCACGCAGCAAAGAAATCAACCCAAATCCCACTTGCTCTTCCATCATGCTATCGTTCCTCCCACATTCCGACGTTGTAATTCGTCTTTGTATAATTTGGCATATTCATAATTCTCATTGGCAATCGCCTCTTCTAAGCGTTCCTTCAGTTCGTCCGCATCCAGCAGGCTAAGCCATTTCTTCAGTTTCACTTCATCATCGATATCTTCCGGTTCCAACTCCAGCAGGAAATCATCCTCCGTTGGTTCTTCTTCTGTGGTAGCCATGCTCTCTTCCAGTACCACACCGCATTCCTGCACGATTTCTTCCGTTGTATAAATAGTACATTTTACGCGTAAGGCAATGGCAATAGCATCAGATGTCCGCGAATCAAGACGGATTTCCCTGCCTTCATCCTGAAAACACAATTCAGAGTAAAAAACACCGTCTTCAAACTTATAGATAAAAACATCCCGCAACGTAACGCCAAAAGCCCGGCCAAACGACACAAACAAATCATGCGTTAACGGGCGGGGAGGAGTAATACTTTCCAAAGCAATGGCTATCGATTGGGCTTCGGCAGTACCCACGATGATCGGTATCCGGCGCGGCCCGCCTTCTTCGGCCAGGATCAACGCATAAGCGCCCGATTGTATCTGGCTGTTTGTCAGGCCTTGTACCCTGAGTTTAATTCTTGAACTATTCACAATAAGCGATTTATATAGTCGCAAATATAACGCTATATTCGGACATATGATTAATTAATCAGCGAGAAGTAATCCATCAATTGGTTGAATGATGCATCCTTCAATATCACTTTCTTTTCTTTATCAAGCAGATATAAACAAGGGATAGCTTTCAGATCATATACCTCATCATTCTTCAGGGTGAAGGCTGCATCATACCCTACAATCCAGTCGGCCGGAAGATGCCCTAACTGTTCTTTCCATAAGTGTATATCCTCGTCCGAATACACAGCCAAAACCGTCAAACGCCCTTCCTTCATCATTTTCCCTACAAATAATGAGTTGGAAAGTTGCCCTGTCAATTCCTTGCAGGCTTCACAATCCGGGTTATAAAAGAAAAGCAGCAGATAATCAGTTTTTACCTGAGACATCCGGCCGGTCTGACCGCTCGCCAGCGTATAGGTAAAATCCGCCGCCTTTTCACCCACCCGGTTCTTCAAGGCCAGTTCGAGCAGGTGGGTTGGGCGTATCTTATGTACTTCATCGGTCAGGGGCGATGCCAGCACGGCCTCCAGGACATAGATATATAATGCTTCGTTGCGCGTCGGCGCATTAGGATCATACAGGTACTTTTCAAACATACCCGTAAAATAAGTATACATTGCACTGTCTACCTCGGCTTTCTTCAGCATCCCCTTGATGGAGGCAGCCGCCACCTCAGGGGTGGAATTGGATACAAGGGCGATATAATTCGAAAAAGCCTGCTCAGTTACCTCCGGCAAATGGACGTAGGCTGTATCCGTAAAATCAAACTTATCCCAGTAATGGGTTACCGCATAGCCGATTCGTTGCTCCGGATCAGAGATCATAACCGGCACCGTCACCATTTCAAATGTACGCACAGGCTTATCCGTATCTTGCGTCGCACCACGCTGTTTGCCATTACAGGCAAACGCCACGGTTAAACACAAAACTACAGGCAGGTATTTGAGTGTATGCATAGCATATACAGACGCTTTCATGTTACCAAAGGTTTACTTATTCTTACAAATGTAGAGAAAAAGCCCTTATCTTTGCGAAAAGCAATCAAAAAAAGACAATTATGTGGCCGGAAAGCATGAAAAACAGAAGGAGTATTCGTCAATATACACAGCAAGACATCCCGGAATCCGTATTAAATGAGCTGTTCGAGATAGCGGCACGGGCATCTAACACGGGGAATATGCAGTTGTATAGCGTAGTCGTCACCCGCGACCAGGCAAGTAAAGAAAGACAAGCCCCCATGCACTTTAACCAGCGTATGGTGACCGAAGCACCCGTCCTGCTTACGTTCTGTGCCGACGCCAACCGGTTTGTGAAATGGGCGGAACAACGGAATGCCGAACCGGGATTCGATAACCTGCAGACCTTCATAGCCGCCACTATCGACGCCATGCTCTTTGCCCAAGCCTTCTGCGATGCAGCCGAAGCCATCGGATTAGGTATCTGTTACCTGGGAACAACGGCCTATAATGCCGACAAGATCATCGAAGCACTTTCCCTCCCCCGCCTCGTCGTACCGATTGTATCGGTCACCGTCGGTTATCCGGCCGATCCACTACCCACCCAAGTCGAACGGTTACCCCTCACCGCCATTGTACACCAGGAAACATACCGCGATTTCACCCCGTCGATCATCGACGAAGTATATCACGAAAAGGAAACATTGGAAGTGAATCGCCAATACACGAAAGAAAACAATAAGGAAACACTGGCGCAGGTATTCACCGATATCCGCTATACTAAAAAGAATAACGAATACTTTTCGGACGTTTTACTGAAGGTGTTGCAGGACCAGGGCTTTTTGAAATAACGCCGATCAGATCATTTTGGGATTGATACCGAAAGCCTCCGCATCATGATGCACGCCTTTCGGCTCAACATGTACCACAATGTCGTACACGTTCTCGATGGAGGCCTTGATGCTGTCTTCTACAGCCTCGGCTATTTCATGCGCCTGATTCAGGGTGATAGTGCCATCCGCTTCGACATCCAGTACGATCAGGTACATACTGCCCATCTGACGCGAACGGACACGATGCGGGTTACAGGCACCCGGCACACGCTCGACCGCCTCAAATATCTTGCTATAAATACTCTCATCCTTCACCCCGTCCATCAGTTCGATATTCGATTCCATAAAGATGGAGATTGACGATTTGATGATAAAGAGGCTGATCAGTAACCCCGTGACAGCATCCAACACCGGCATTTTAAGGATAAAGGTAAAGAACAAACCGATCAGCACACCGGTAGAGATCAGCACATCATTGCGCATATTCACCGCATTGGCCGTAAGCAACGGGCTGTTTACTTTCTTCCCCTGCCGGTATTGATACCATGCCAGACCTAACTTCCCGGCAATCGAGAAGACAGTCACCCAGATCGCGATCATTCCCGGCATCTCCCGCGGTTCGTCCGACAACAAATGGCCTCCCGATGAGATCAGCATCTGGATACCTGCATAGAAAATGATCAGGGAAAGGATTTTCGTTGCAATTCCTTCTGCCTTCTCATACCCATACACATATTTCCGGGAAGGGGGCTTACTGACAATCTTCGCCGTAAAAATCATGACAATCGAAATGACCACATCGGTCGCCGAGTCAATACCGTCGCCCAACACAGCCAAACTACCAGCCATCAAGCCGACGGTGATCTTCGACAATGACAAGATCGCATTCCCGATCGTGCTGATCCATGAAGTGCGTATTAATACATGTTGCCTTACTTTTGCTTCATCCATACTATCTATCCATGAAAGAAAGACAAAGATATGACTTTCATTCGAGGTAAAATACCTATATTGCAAACTGTTTTCAGAATTATCCATTATGAATAAGATTAACAGACGCAGGTTTATCAAGACAGGGATTGCCGGAATGGTGAGTGTCTCTGCGATTGGTTCGGGAATGGCTGCTATCTCGCACATGATCCCGGCAAACGTAGTCGTAGATAAAGTAAAACTGGGTAATACCAGCCTGACGGTTTCCCGGGTTGCCATGGGGACAGGCTCCGTTGGCTATAATAACAGTTCGAACCAGACCCGCCTGGGAATGGATAATTTCGTCCGCCTGGCACATCATGCCTACGAGCGGGGTATCACATTCTATGACATGGCCGACGGCTATGGTTCGCATACCTATGTACGGGAAGCCCTGAAAAACATTCCCCGCGAAAAGGTCACTCTGATGTCGAAAATATGGACACAGGAGCCCGGATCAGACAAGATCGTGCCGGTGGAAAAAACACTCGACCGTTTCCGGCAGGAAACAGGCAGTGACTATTTCGATATCTTGCTGATGCACTGCCTGATGAAGGGGAATTGGTCGGAAACGCGCAAATACTATATGGATGGTTTCTCGAAAGCCAAACAGGATGGGATCGTCAAAGCCGTCGGTGTCTCCTGCCATAACTGGGAGGCCATGGTCGAAGCGGTGGATTCGCCCTGGGTGGATGTAATCCTCGCACGCATCAATCCTTTCCAGGCCAGTATGGACAATACCCCCGAAGCCGTAAGTGAGCTGCTCGGCCGTGCAAAGAAAAACGGAAAAGGTGTTATCGGCATGAAAATATTCGGTGAAGGGAAGTTCGTCAAAGACGAGGAACGTGAACAGTCCATCCGATATGCGCTCACACAAGGGAATATACACTGTATGACATTGGGGCTCGAATCAATCGCCCAAATGGACGATGCCATTGAGCGGGTCATGCGGTCAGCTAATCAGTAGTATACATGTTTAATCAATAAATCATTTTTCTCAGTTATGGAAAACGAAGTATTAGGGATCGGATCACGCGTTCAGCATAAAGAATATGGTGTAGGCGTCGTTGTTCAGGTTAAAGCCAAAAGTTATACCATTACATTTATCGATTATGGCAACCGGGAGATCGCCCGGAGTTATCAGGGGTTGGAAATCATTGACCTGATGGAACCGGATGATGACCTGATCAGCCTTGAAATGATCGAAAACTCATTGATCCGTATCCTGCGTACCTATTCCGATATTCAGGAGATAGTCCCGATTGCAGACAAATGGTCGGGTGGAACACTGACCCTCCAACCTTCCAATGCAGAGATGAAACCCTATGAAATGCCTATCGCCAATTTCTTCAACAAGATCATCATGCTTCGCGACAGACTCAGGGTAATGGAGCAAAAGATCAACACCAGTTCGATCTGCGACGAAGAGAAGATCGTCCTTCAGCAATACATCACCAAATGCTACGGCAGCCTCACCTCCTTCAACATCCTCTTCAAGAACAAATCACAGTATTTTGTAGGAGAAGGGAAAGGAGGGAAATAAAAACAATACACATCTTTTTGTGGCGCATGCGAATACCCCGTCATGGGTATCGTGTTCGTAGCCAGGGGTGTAAGCCCCTGGTAATTGAGGGTGATTGCACCGCATCTTGATCCTGAAGGGATCACCTATTTATAGCAATACGGTAAGATATAATAATCCTCGACCCCGAATGCCCCGTTAGGGGGATCGTATTCGTAGCCAGGGGTGTAAGCCCCTGGAATAATGTGAATTTCATATATAAACAGCGCCACGTCAGTGGTGCCGTATGCAATAGTCCGGTACCGCTGACGCGGCACAAGAACATTGTAAGCACTCATTGCTTGGCTATCGGCGCTTTTTGTGCGCCGATAGCCAAGCAATGAGTGCTTACGCTCCTTCAAATGAGTTGGATAAAACAAAGAAGCCGGTCTCCCTTTCGGAAAACCGGCTCTTTCTTAAAACGGCAGCTATCTACTCTCCCACTTACGCAGTACCATCGACGTGGCCGGGCTTAACTTCTCTGTTCGGAATGGGAAGAGGT
>JAVBUR010000078.1:0-22720 GCA_031555145.1 Tannerellaceae bacterium
TATTTCATTGTCACCTCGCCCCAGCCATATTTTTTCTTTTCAAATCCCCTTACACAAAACCCTACAAGGGGTTTGAAAAGAAAAAATATGTACCCGATAGACTCGGCTGGCCTATTCATTGGCAAACATAGTATCTACGAACACGATGCCCGTGACCGGGCATTCACCGCCGCTTTCAAATTTCGTTGAGCTTGAAACTAGGCCATCTTCAACCATTCATGGAGATGTCCCGATTTGCACACTCCCCAATATAAAAGCGTCTTTTTATGGAGTAAATCTGGTTGCACTTGGATGTGTCCAGGGCGTTTTGTTTTTTTGGCAATTGGGTTGCAGCGTTTGGCAGGCGTTTTGCATCATCTATAGTAAGATGAGGATGGGATGAGTGCCTCTGTTAGAGGCGCGCACCGTGTGTTAACATAGTTAAAGTATCTGTAAAGATGTACGGTTTATAGGATTGTCACTATATTTGTACATAGAATGCATAAAACTATGCTGATAACCGGGGAAAGGATTAAACCTTATTCCACTCGGAAAGTCAAAGAAAGAGACAAAATGTGTGATATATGAACGAACTTATAAATAAAGAGGAGAAACAGAAATGAAACCCATGAAATTAACATCTTTGATCGTTATGCTTCTGGTGGCTTTCAATGTGGCTGCCCAGGAAGAGTTTTTTGATGATGTGTATTTCTCTTCCAAGAACAAAAAGAAAGAACAGGCAGAAGAGAAGGTTGTGACCAAACCCACCCAGACCACGTATGCTGTTGCATCAACAGAAAAGGCTTCTTCGTATGAAGAAACCCGTGATGTAGACGAGTATAATCGTCGCTATTCGGGTGTGGAAGTGGATGAGCCCTATTACTATGAAGATGAACAGCAGCAAGACGACACGGTGGCGATCTCTGAAAAGAAGGAACGTCGTTCGGACTCAGAATATTCCGAACGTATTATCCGCTATCATTCGCCCAGTAAAATAACGATTGTAGGAGCCGACCAGGTAGATCTGTACCTGAGCGACGGTTACTATGGTTATGGCTATGATACGGATTATTCGAACGGTGGCGCCAATGTCAGCTTCAATGTTAATATCGGAAACAGTTGGGGATATCCCTATACGTATGGCAGTTGGTATGATCCCTGGTGCTACTATGGAAGCTCTTGGGGATACGGCTATTCACCCTGGGGACGTCCGGGTTGGGGCTTCGGCTGGGGCTGGGGCGGCTTCTATGCAGGTTATTATAATCCTTGGTATTACGGCGGTGGCTGGTATGATCCCTGGTATTATGGTGGCGGCTGGGGCGGCTACTACGGAGGCTATTGGGGCGGCGGCTACTACGGTGGCGGTTATTATGCCCATTCCCACGGCAGGTATTACAATCCGGCCACACATTATCCTAACGGACGTTCTTCCCATTCACGGAATTATGCAGCCGGGCGCTCTTCGGGCAGTCGTTCGTATGTAGGCGGAGGGGCTACGTCGATGCGTGACGCTTCGGCCGGTACAACACGTGGAACAAGTGTGGATCGTTCTACGGTAAGACGTGAGAACTCCAGTGCAGCCAGTGTAAACAGGCGCTCGATCGACAGAAGCGTGACGACCCGCCAGGGTTCGGTTTCACCGACCGAACGCTCAGCCAACAGCCGTGTCAATAACCGTACACGGGTGGTCGCTCCTTCCAGGGAAAACAGTAGCTCACGCCAGTATTCTTCAGGCAGCAGTTCCTCACGTAGCAGCAGTGCTTCGGGTAGTTATAATTCGAGCAGCCGCTCTTCCAGCAGCAGCCGTTCTTCACAACCGTCTTATTCCGCTCCGGCCACACGAAGCAGTTCGTCTTCTTCCTACTCGTCGCCTTCGAGCAGCAGTAGCAGCCGTTCAAGCGGTGGTAGCTATAGTTCAGGCAGCAGTAGCAGTAGCAGTAGTGGTGGCGGCGGTGGCCGTTCAAGCGGTGGCCGCAGATAATAGATTAATGTACGTGAAGAGGAGTAAACGTTTAGTAGGTTGAATTAATACGAAAATGATGAAGAAAGTAATAGTAACAATAGTAACGCTGGCACTCTGTGGCGGCGTTGCTTATTCTCAGGGAATAACAAGCGCATACAACTATTCGCAGACCGATCTGACGGGTACAGCCCGTTCCCTCGGTATGGCCGGAGCGTTCGGTGCGCTGGGGGGCGATGTTTCGGCCATGAAAAGCAACCCGGCTGGTCTGGGTGTGTACCGCAGCTCGGAAATTGTCTCAACGCTCAGCCTGAATATGGTGAATGCCGAGAGCAGTTGGCTGGGTAATAAGCAAAGCATGAATAAAACGAATGTATCGTTCGACAACTTTGCCTATGTCGGTTATTTCCCTACCGGCAATTATGATGGGTTGGTAAGCTGGACCGCCGGCTTTGCCTATAACCGCCTGAAGAACTTTCGCCGGAACTATACGATGACCAATTATGGCGGGATGAGTAAATCTTTGTCCGATTATATCGCTGTCCGTGCCACCGGATTGGATGCACCGAGTATTGACAAGACTGTGACGCCTGACCCCTACCGGTATAACGACGACTGGTTGTCTGTATTAGGTTACAACGCCGGCTATATTGATGTGGAACAGAATAATCCCGGTTATTATTATAGCCGGTTTGAACAGGATATCGATCATCCCTATGCGATCGACCAGGCTACACTAGAAGTACATGAAAGCGGCGCCATCGACCAGTATGACGTTTCGTTCGGATTGAACTTCTCCGACGTGTTTATGTTGGGCGGTACACTGACCGTAACAGATATCAATTACGATTATCAGTCGTGGTATGATGAATTTTTCGAATACGAGGATAACGACCTGTTCCTGGATAACGGCCTCAGTACCGACGGTACGGGGTATGGTTTCAACCTGGGTGCGATCGTGCGTGCCGGTGATTATCTGCGTTTCGGATTGGCTTACAATTCGCCTACCTGGTATAAGTTGACCGATTATTATTACGGAGAGGCTGCCTCTTCGGTGACCTACTATAATGAACATAATCAGTTGGTGCTGGAAGAATATGCCGACAACACTCCAGTCGATGGCGCCTATACGGATTATGAATTCCGTTCGCCTGACAAATGGTTGTTTAGCGTGGCCGCTGTTTTGGGACAATCGGCTCTCGTTAGCGTAGACTATGAGTTGACAAACTATCACAACATGCGCCTGTATAACAGCTACGGCAGCAGTAATGAGAATAAGAACGATGATGTCAAAGCCGGCTATGGCATGGGAAGCACCCTGCGTATCGGTGCTGAAGTAAAAGTAACCCCGCAGTTTGCCGTCCGTGCCGGTGGCGCCTGGAGCAATTCGCCGCTGAAGTCTGATCTGAAGAATGGCCTCCAGGAAGTGTATACGGTAGGAACCATCCCCAACTATACGTTGGATAAGGGTGTGTCTAACTATACGATCGGTCTGGGGTATCGTTTTACGCCTCATTTCTATACCGACCTGGCTTGCGTCTTCACTAACCGTAAAGAAGATGTGTATGCCTTCTCTCCCATGGTGAATGATAATGGTGTTGTATTCCTGGAATCCCAATCCGCCAGCATGAATACGAAGACTACCCGCGTGGCTTTGACACTGGGTTATAAGTTCTGATCGAAATAACCGGTTTTGTCCCGGAATGTCCCCTGTTTGTACATAAAACGTATGGATAGGGGACATTTCGTTATGAAAAGCTCGGAAATGCTTGCTCATCTCAAATACTTTTTGTTTTTTTGCAATCATAAAATAATATTGTATCACTTCTAAAACTAATTGCCTATTGCATACCATTACTCGATAAACCAATTTTTGAGAAGTAATGAACACATTGAAATCGATGACCGACGAGCAGTTGGTCGTTCGTTATGCAGAAGGTGATAATGCTGCTTTTGACGTTCTTCTGAATCGTTATAAAAGTTCCATTCATTCCTATATTTACTTTATCGTTCGTAATCGCGACTTGACAGAAGATATCTTTCAGGAAACTTTTGTTAAAGTGATTATGACCATCAAACAGGGTCGATATACCGAGAACGGTAAATTCAAGGCCTGGATTACACGCATCGCCCATAATCTCATCATTGATAATTTCCGTCAGGAACGGAGCGAAAACACCTTGTCGAACGACGATGTGGAAGTGGACCTGTTTAACAATGTTAAGTTGTGCGACGGTACCATCGAAGACGATCTGGTACGCACCCAGGTGATGTCGGACGTGCAGAAGCTGGTTCGCAACCTGCCAGACAGCCAGCGCGAAGTGTTGGAGATGCGTTACTACCAGGATCTCAGCTTTAAGGAAATAGCCGAGATTACAGGTGTCAGCATCAATACCGCACTGGGTCGTATGCGCTATGCCATCCTGAATATGCGCCGGATGGCGGATGAAAACCGCATCGAACTGTCACTGGCCTGACAATTGTCGAAAAAAAGATACGCATCCATATACTAAAAAGGTGACCGGGCACGTTCTATTAGCAGAACGAAAAATAGAAGTGCCTATGAAGAGACTTTCTACACCATGTATGAATGCAATTAACCGTAAAACGAGACAACACCCTGAACGCAATGAGTGTTCACCCCGCCGGGAAACAATGGATTTCCTGAAGCAGTTTGCAAGGGTCTACCAGGCTGAGCCTGTATTGAAACCTGAACTTTGCGGTTACATTTTGAATTAAAGCATTAGAGGAAGAGGATTTCACCAGTGAAGTTCTCTTCTTTTTTGTTACATTTGCAGGAAACATTCAACTCTATGAAACATTTGATAGCTCCTTCTTTGCTTTCGGCCGACTTTCTCCATCTCCGACGGGATATAGAGATGATCAACAACAGTGATGCCGACTGGTTGCATCTGGATGTGATGGACGGGGTATTCGTCCCCAATATCTCCTTCGGATTCCCTGTCATGCAAGCATTGAAAGATGTGTGTACCAAACCACTGGATGTACACCTGATGATCGTGGAACCCCAGAAGTTCGTACCCGAAGTAGCTGCGTTGGGCGCTTATCTGATGAATGTACACTATGAGGCATGTACGCACTTGCACCGTACGATAGCTTCGATCAAAGAGGCTGGAATGAAGGCCGCCGTTACCCTGAACCCTCACACACCGATCTACCTGCTGGAGGATATTCTGCAAGACCTGGATATGGTATTACTGATGTCGGTGAATCCCGGCTTTGGTGGGCAGCGTTTTATCGAACATTCGGTTACCAAAGTGGCCCGTCTGAAAGAGATGGTTCTTACCAAAGGCCTACATACCCTGATTGAAGTGGATGGCGGAGTAAACGAAGAAATCGGCCGGCGGTTGGTGGAAGCGGGGGCTGATGTGCTGGTGGCCGGTAATTATGTATTCAAAGCGCCTGATCCGTTGGCCGCTATTCGTACACTGAAAATGCTATAATCCGATACTTTTTCTAACCAGAACCTAACATGATTAACGAACTACAAAAGCGACCCTTTGCACGGCCGCTGTTGATTTGGATAGGAGGTATCCTGTTATACTCATTCTTTTCATATCCGTTGTTGGCGGGGATCGCATGTGTGCTGTCCCTTGGTTTGCTGGTGGCTTCTTTGTACGTGTATCAACGATCTGATTACAGTGGGCGTTGGATGTGGGGGGCCACCTTCTTGTGGCTTTTGCTGGCGTTGTCGGTATTGGTCACGGGATATGCCGAGAAGCGACTGGGTCAGCCCCGATCGGTAGGTGCATGGGAACGGCAGGCGCAGATACAGCAACAAAAATTGGTGGAAACTTTTGACCGCCTTCGTCTCAACGATTCGGGGAAGAACGTACTGGCTACCCTTACGCTGGGTTACCGGCAAGCCATGGATCGGGAGATGAACCGCCAGTTCATTGCGACGGGTGTCGTCCATATACTTTCGGTTAGCGGATACCATATAATGGTCGCCTGCGGGTTTATTTCGCTGCTGCTGGGATTCATCCCACGTAATGGGTGGGGCAATCGAATCCGCAATCCGCTGATGATTATCTTGCTATGGTGGTATGTCTGGATCACGGGTCTGTCTATCCCGGCTGTTCGTGCCGGGCTGATGATGACCTTTTTCCTGTTGGGAGGTATCCTGAACCGCGATGGCGACCGATACAATACACTGGCAGCTTCGGCATTCTGCATGCTGGTGTATCAGCCCTTCTGGCTGTTTGATATTGGTTTCCAACTAAGCTATGTGGCAGTCTGGTTTCTGCTTTATCTGCAACCTCGGCTTAATAGCCTGATCGACGTGCGGAATCCATTGCTGGCCACTCCCTGGGGCTGGGTCACGACCACAGTGGCGGCCCAGGTGGGGACTACCTTCCTCTGTTTGTATTATTTCGGGCAATTCTCTACTGTCTTTCTGTTGACCAATCTGCCATTGACACTTATCTCAGGTTTGCTGATCCCCTGCGGATTGCTTTTTAGCCTCTTGCCTCCCGTATGTCCGGGATACGGAATGTTGCAAGGTATTGTAGAAGAATCGGTACGGGGGATGCTCTGGATCGTCGAGCGGTTCAGTGCGTTTCCGCTGGCAGTGGTGACGTTTGATTTTGGCTTCTTGTCCCTGTTGGTTGGATATACCCTGTTGTTCCTTTTTCTGGGCTATCATAAGCGTCGGCCATGGATGTTGTTGCTGGCGTTGACGCTTTGTTTTATTTGGCTGTTGACCCTTTTGGTGCTGAAAAAGTGCTAACTTTGCACAACCAATAAAAACAGTCGTATGCTTACAAAGATCATTCAGGAAGAAAAAATTCAAAAGGCTCATAAATATATTGAAAAAGGCGACAGCTTTGTGATTGTCACCCATGTCTCGCCCGACGGAGATGCCTTGGGCTCGGCGCTTGGCTTGTATCATTTCCTTTTTAAGTATGGTAAGGATAATGTGAATGTGATTGTCCCTAATGAGTTCCCTTCCTACTATAAATGGATGCCCGGAGCGGAAGATGTGGTGATCCATGAAAAATATACCGAATTTGCCGAGAAACTGATTGCCGATGCCGACGTGATCTTCTGTCTTGATTTTAATTCGCCGAAGCGGATCGGTAAGATGGCATCTGCCGTACTGGCTTCAGAAGGGCGAAAGGTGATGATCGACCATCACCTTGATCCGGGCGACTTTTGCCGGGTGGTGATGTCGTATCCCGAGATGTCGTCGACCAGCGAGATGGTGTTCCGCTTTATCTGCCGCATGGGCTTGTTCGACCTGATCGATAAAAAGGGCGCCGAATGTATTTATACCGGTATGATGACCGATACGGGATCGTTTACTTACAATTCCAACAAACCGGAGATTTATACCATCGTCTGCGAACTGATCCGTAAAGGCATCGACAAAGACTTGATATACCGTCGTGTGAACCAGGTCTATTCCGAATGTCGTCTGCGCCTGATGGGCTACGCCCTGTATGAAAAGATGAAACTGTATCCTGAACAACAAGCGGCGCTGATTACGTTGACAAAAGAGGAACTCGACCGGTTTTCCTACGAAACAGGTGATACGGAAGGTTTTGTGAATCTCCCCCTGCAGATCGAAGGTGTTGTCTTTACCGTTTTCCTGCGTGAAGATGACGATTATGTAAAGGTGTCCCTGCGTTCGGTAGGCGATTTCCCGTGCAACGAATTTGCCTCTCGTTATTTTAATGGTGGCGGCCATCGAAATGCTTCTGGCGGCGAATACTTCGGACCTTTGTGTGATGCAGTTAACAAATTTGAAGAGGGTTTAAAGGTATTTAATCCCCTCCGGATGGAAGAAATACCGAAAGAAGACTGATAAACTGACAGATAATACGTATTTTTGTCGCTTAATCATATATTTAATTTAGGAAGAAGCAATGAAGAAAGGTTTTAATATCCTGATGATTATGTGCGCTGTCTTGGCGGTGCTGTCGTGCAGCAAGTCGAGAAAGTCGTACACCGATATGTTGAAAGACCAACGGAAAGCAATTGACAAACTGATTGATCAGGAAAATATTCAGGTGCTGAATAGCTATCCCGCCGACAGTGTGTTCGGGCCTAACCAGTTTGTCAAGTTGGATAATGGCGTATATCTGAACGTGATCGATCCGGGTGATAAAACGCGGGCGGTGATGTATAAAACCAACGTATTGACCCGGTTCTCTTTCCGGTATTTTATGGGAGACACAACCTCATTCTCCATTTATGGGCCGCATAGTAACGGGTATGCCCCGGTGGAATTCAAATACGGTTACTATACGGGCATTCTGGGCGCCGGTGCGAGTACGTTGGATGAAAGCCTGGCCGAATTGGTGAGTGAAGGCTTTCAAACCCCCTTGCAATACGTAGGCGACCGTGCGAAGGTGAAGATTATTGTTCCCTTCCAGATAGGCTCTGCTAATGACCTGAGCAGTGGCAATCCTATATATTATGACATCGTAGAATATAAATTTGAATAATCATTATGACGCTGATCAAATCTATTTCAGGTATCCGAGGCACGATTGGAGGTACACCTGAAGATGGCTTAAACCCATTGGCTATTGTAAAATTCACAGCCGCTTACGCTACATTTATCAGGAAACACACTCCCGTCCGCACGAACAAGATCGTGGTTGGACGCGATGCGCGTATGTCGGGGCCGATGGTGAAACAAATCGTTCTGGGAACACTGACCGGTATGGGCTTCGATGTCGTGGATATCGACCTGGCTACTACGCCGACCACCGAACTGGCCGTTGTATGGGAAAAGGCCTGCGGGGGTATTATCCTGACCGCCAGCCATAACCCGAAACAATGGAACGCATTGAAACTCCTGAACGAACGGGGTGAATTCCTCAATGCCGCCGAAGGTGCCGAAGTGTTGGCACTGGCCGAATCGGAAGATTTTGTCTTTGCCGATGTGGATCATCTGGGGAAGGTGGTCGAAGATGCGTCGTATCGGGACCGTCATATCCAGAGTGTGCTTTCACTTGATCTGGTAGATGTTGCCGCTATCAAGGCAGCCAATTTCCGTGTAGCGGTAGATGCCGTAAACTCGGTGGGAGGCGTTGTTATTCCTGAATTATTATATGCCTTGGGTGTAAAAGAATTGGCTAAACTGCACTGTTCACCTCACGGCAAGTTTGCCCATAACCCGGAGCCTCTGCCCGAAAATCTTACCGAAATCTCCCAACTGATGACACAGGCAAAAGCCGATGTCGGCTTTGTGGTGGATCCCGATGTGGATCGTCTGGCGATTGTATGCGAGAATGGCGAGATGTTTGGCGAAGAATATACACTGGTTGCCGTAAGCGATTATGTGCTGAGTCATACGCCCGGTAATACGGTCAGCAACCTGAGCTCAAGCCGTGCCTTGCGCGATGTCACCCGTTCGCATGGGGGTGAATATACAGCCGCTGCCGTGGGTGAAGTCAACGTAGTGACAAAGATGAAGGAGACCAATGCCGTCATCGGAGGCGAAGGTAATGGAGGCGTGATCTATCCCGCCAGCCACTACGGCCGCGACGCACTGGTAGGTATCGCGCTCTTCCTGACCCACTTGGCCAAGAAGAAGATGAAAGTCAGTGAACTCCGCGCCTCTTATCCGGCTTATTCCATCTCCAAACAGAAGATCGAACTCACACCGGATATTGATGTAGACGCTATTCTGGAAAAAGTAAAACAGAAATTTGCCCAATACGATATTACCGACATCGACGGCGTGAAGATCGACTTCCCCGAGAAGTGGGTGCACCTCCGCAAAAGCAACACCGAACCCATCATCCGCATCTACGCCGAAGCCCATTCCATGCCCGAAGCCGATGCCTTAGGCGGCGAGATCATCCAGATCATCCGTGAGATGGTAGGGGCGTAAGTGCCTGGTCGGAATGTATAAAAAATAGTAAGCGCCGTAGGTGCGAAACGTATGATTGCGTTTTCCTCCTGCGGCGCTTTTTTATTATAATGCTGGTAATACTACCTTTTGGAATTCTCCCTCGAAATTGGGCGTGAAGATGCCCTTGCCCAGGTTGGCGCATATCTCGTCGACCGGCCAGAACCGTCCGCCATCCAACTCTTCCTCATCCGGCGTGATCAGGCCTTCATACACAGTTGAGTAGGAGTGAACCAATTCCTTTTCAACAGACGATTCGAATACATAACGAGCGAGTAGGCGAGGAGTGAAGGCCGTAATGCCAAGTTCTTCCCGGGCTTCCCGGCGTAGCGCTTCTTCTACCGGTTCGCCATAGTCGATATGTCCGCCAACGGCTGTATCCCATTTTCCGGGTTGGATATCTTTGGTCAGTGCGCGTAGTTGCAGATACAGTTCTCCTGCCGTGTTGAATACATGCAGGTGGACGACCGGGTGTAGCAACTTGCTGCCGCTGTGGCATTCTGTTCGGGTAGCTTTGCCGGTCATGTGACCGTCTTCATCTACCAGCGGGAACCATTCGATGGATTGCATAGCTAACGGGTTGATGCGTTATTTAATGTACGCGTGTACCTTTTCCCTGATGGATCTCCGAAGCCTGGGTGATGATCACCTGGTCGACTCCGGCATCAATGGCCTGATACGCATTTTCGAGTTTGGGGATCATGCCTCCCTGGATGATACCTTCCTGTACATAACGGGCAAAAGCCGTTCGGTCGAGTTCAGGGATAACGCTCTCGTCGTCGTTTTCATCCATCAGTACGCCTTTCTTCTCAAAGCAGAACACCAGCGTGACGTCGAAATGACGGGCCAGCGCTTTGGCCGTTTCGCCGGCAATGGTATCGGCGTTGGTATTGAGGATATGTCCCTGTTTGTCGTGGGTAAGCGGAGCCAGTACAGGGACGATTCCCTGGCGAATCAACGAGGCCAGTAGATCGGCATTCACTTCCTTGACGTCGCCCACGTAGCCGTAGTCTATTTCGCCGACAGGCCGTTTGTCCGAACGGATCAGGTTCATATCGGCGCCGGTCAGTCCGAGTGCATTCACATCCAGGGCTTGCAGGCCGGCCACAATATTTTTGTTTACCAGGCCGCCATATACCATGGTTACGACTTGTAGTGTGTTTGCGTCGGTGATCCGTCGTCCGTTTACCATCTGGCTTTCGATACCTAACTTTTCAGCCAGTTTCGTGGCTGATCGTCCTCCGCCATGTACAAGCACTTTATATCCTTCGATAGCTGCGAAGTCGCGCAACAGGCTATGTAATGTAGCCTCTTCCTCCACGATCTTGCCACCTACTTTGATCAATGTCAGTTTATCCATCTTCATTTCTGCCTTTTTCAGTCGGCAAAGGTAAGAAGAACGTGTAAAAATACGCCCTTCTTTCTCTGTTAAAACAAATATTTTTCTACCTTTGCATCCACACTAAGGGAATGCGGTAGTAGCTCAGTTGGTAGAGCATCAGCTTCCCAAGCTGAGGGTCACGAGTTCGAGCCTCGCCTACCGCTCAAAAGTTAAAAAAGTAATTTGTAGGCTGTTGCATGTGAATGTAGCAGCCTTTTTGCCTTGATACAGCCCCCCCAAAAAAAAAGACCATGATGATCCAAATCGATCGTCATTATGTTTGTAAACGAACGCGATGACGATCGATTTGGATCATCATGATGTTTTTTTCATGAGATCATGGTGTTCTTGGCGTTACGATTAATTGCGTATAATCTTTTTAGTATCGTCGTGAAATTGCATCATTTGGGTTTTGTCTTCGTCGGTGATGGGGGGATAGTGATGGGCATTGGCGATGTAGTCGTTGATGGGGATTAACCTGTACACCTGGGCGTTTTGATCGGGATAACGATGCACCCAGAAGGGCTCGTAATGGTAGGAGTCGAGACTGACCATGCCGTTGGCTTTGGTTAACGTGACATCAAGCATAATACCGCCGTCGCTGTATCGCCAGCGTTGGTTCGATACGAAATTTCCCAATGAATAGGCGACCAGTGCGGAGTCAGCTGTGTTTCCGGCTATTTTCCGGATGGGCTGCACGACATGGGGATGTGTTCCGACGATCAGGTGGCAACCATTGCGTGTGAGGAAATTGGCCAGTTGGTGTTGTGTTTGATTTTCTTGGTTCTGGTATTCTTCGCCCCAATGGATACAGGTAATGATGTAGTCGGCTTTCAATTGGCGCGCCTTGTCCAGGTCGGCCGCCATTCGCAGGGTGTCAATGCGATTGACAATGGTGGGTGGTTTGGGGGTGGTATGCGTCGTACCGTATGTATAATTAAGCAACGCCAGACGAAAGCCGTTTCTTTCAATGATTAGTGGGTATGCTTTTTGCCAACTGATCGAATCTCTGAATGAACCGGTATGCGAGATTTCCAGACTGTCTAATACGTCGAGCGTACGTGCCAGCCCGTTGGCTCCCCGGTCCATAATATGGTTGTTGGCCGTTGTCAGTAGGTTAAATCCGGCATCCTGTAAGGCGACGGCGAGCGTAACGGGACTCGAAAAGGTTGGGTAACCTGTATACGGCTCGCCGGCAAGTGTTACTTCCAGGTTGGCTATCGCAAGGTCGGCTGAAGAAATATACGCTTTGACCCATTGGAAGTTCGGCATGAAATGGTAGCAACTGTCGCCACCCTCATGCCAGGCGCCTTCTATCTGCGTACTGTGTCCCATCACATCGCCGGCAAAGATCAGCCGGATGCTCCCGGATGTTTCCTCTTCCTCTTTTAGCCGTGGATTGATACCACAGACCCATTCAGCGATGAGCGGGAGTTTTCGGGCGGCGACATCTCCTTTGAACCCACCAATATCATCCGTGGAGATTAATTCAAGGTACTTGCTGAGCATTCCTCGTGCCAGTGGTTTATAACTCCAATGCCATTTTTCTTCCTGGTAACCGGCAGGGCGTTTTTCATCTAACGGGGTATATGACTGGTAAAAACCATACGTTGCCGCATTTTTTGTGAGCCAATTGTATACTGCCTGTCCTTCTTCCGTTTCGAAGTAGGAGAGTTTAAAACTGTTCAAGTCAATGTCCGTACCCCAATGGTGGCGCGATGTACCGGGCATGGCGCGGTATTGTAATACAAATCGTGCCTTTTCAATGTCGTTGGGAAATGCCATATCTGTTCCGGGATTATTCCATCGAAGCTGCCATTCACACACTTGCTCCACGAAGGTACGATGGCCGGAAGTGATGACCAGTTTGACATTGTCGGCCAACGCCGCTTCATACATCTTCTTATAAGCTTCATAAACTGGGGGGATCAGGTAGATATCACGTTCGGTATGCATTGCTTCTACTTTAATAAACAGGGGATTGTTTTTGCGTTTGACCTTACCTAACAGGAAATCCTTATCCACATGTTTGTTGATCCATACTTCATTCTGAGTCTTACTCTTTCGTTTTCTTTCCTCTTCATCGGCTAATCCTTTATCCGTTTCCACATAACTGCCGGATACCGGCGGTTGTTTTGTCTCCCTTTTTTCGGTTGGCGCTTTACATCCTGCCACTACGATGAGGCATGAAGCAAAACACAGCAGTTTGTATCTGTGAATGGTATTTATGGTTCTCATATAATGAATGTTACGAAATAATTGTTTAGTCTACGCAAATATAGTAGTGCTGTCTCATAAAAACAACTATTTTACTACGTAAAAGTGGTATTTCTTTGTGTATAAGATATATTTAACATTTTAAGAGATGAGGTTTTTACCCGTTTGTGCGAACTCGCACGCGTGCCGTGCGGATACACACATGTTTTGGTATGGAAATGGGGTGTGGCGATTGGATAGCGGAGAGGATGTGTTGATAGTGAGTGCTTTACTGAAGTGGCATGCGATTTGTTATGCGTTGGAAGATCAGGAAGCGTATTTTCCCGTTATCTTTATCATCAATGCCTGTAAACCAAATTGGATATGTTTGCATTATTGGGTCATTATTTCAAAATCTCGTTCCGGAGTATCTGGAAGGATAAAGTGTATTCATTGATTAATCTGGTGGGGTTGACAGTGGCGATGGCCTGCTGCTTCCTGCTGGTGTTCTGGATACGGTATGAATATTCTTTTGAAAAGGATCATCCGAATGCTGACCGGATCTATCAGGTGATTGAAGCGGAGATACATCCGAACCGGATAAAGAAGAATGTATGGCTACAACCTCCGGCGATCTGGAAGATGAAAGAGAAGTATCCGTTTGTAGAAGAAGGAGTCTTTATGTCCATTGAAAATGGGCATTACAATACCGAACAAAACGATCGGTTAAATCTGTTAACGGCTTTTACTTACCGGGAGTTTCTCACGCTTTTCCCTTTGAAGTGTGTGGCGGGTACCTTGGAGGTGGGTAGTGGACAGTGGACTGTCTTTCTCACGGAAGAGGTGGCGCGACGATATTTTGGGAGTGCTGTCAACGCGGTAGGCAAACAAATGTCTGATTACGCCTCCGAGCAATCTAACTCGGGGCACACGATCCAGGGAGTCATATCTTTGCCGGCCAATTCGCATATCCGGTTTGAAATGCTGCGAATTGCTTCACACGAAGAAGGCTGGATGGAGTTTGGAGGAGGTCTTCACTATCTGTTGGTCAAAAAAGGCTATAAACTGCAATCCAATAATGTCTATCTGGACGAAAAAAAGCAGACCGATATCCGCGATCTGATGGCTAATCGTACAGACATTCGCAAAACTTACTTGCTACAACCGCTGAAAGATGTGCATCTATATACTGATTCGGTGACGGAACGGTTCGGGCGGTCGGAGGTGGTCTATTACGGTGATTACCGGGAGGTACGCCTTTTTGCCTGGGTGGCCTTCTTTGTCCTCCTACTTGCCATTATTAACTATGTGAATACCTCCACGGCACGGGCAATGAGCCGTAGCAAGGAAGTGGGTGTGCGGAAGGTGGCCGGGGCACAGCGTAAACAACTGGTCGCACGGTTTCTGATTGAGTCGTTCCTGTTGTCGGTCGTGGCGGTTGTATTGGCCATTGATGCGGCGAAGTGGATGCTGCCAGCCTTTGAGGATGTGATGGGAAATGCGTTCCCTTTTCTGATGAACGGAGAGATGCTGGCTGTGGCCGCTGCTATGTGTGTGGGAACCACATTGCTTTCGGGTGGGTATGCGGCTTTCTACCTGTCTTCGTTTCATCCGATGGCGGCATTGAAGGGAGGAACACAAACCGGATCGAGGGAGACACTGCGGAAATGGCTTACCGGCATTCAGTTTGTCTTGTCGATCGGAGTGCTGATCTGTACGGCGGTGATCTATCGGCAGTTGGACTATATGCTGCACAAAGACCTGGGATTTGACCGGGAAAATGTATATGAGTTGGCTACCGGCTTGTGGTATGAGTCTGAAGCCTATCAGCAGGTATTGTGTGAGAACCCATATGTCATCCATACCACCATGGCGGCTTCTCCTCCTTTTGATGTGGAGGTCGGCTACCGGGGAATCAGTTGGGAAGGGTGTGATGAGGTGGTAAAAGAAATGCCTGTCGCTATGCTTTCGTGCGACTATCGGTTTGCGACAACCTTCGGTTTGCAGGTAACGGCAGGCGAATTTCTCCAGTCAGGTTATACCTGGTGGCAGGATATAGAAGACAAATCGCTCTCGATCGTGATCAATGAAACGTTTGTCAGGCAGTTGAAGTTGGAGAATCCAATCGGGGCAGTGGTCAGGTATCGTCCGGATGGCGGAGAATGGGAACAGGAGGGGAAAGTGGTCGGTGTTGTCAGGGACTTCTTCTTCAAACCGTTACAGGAAGAAATGATCCCGCTGATCATCAATTTCAATCCCGAGATCACAACTAAGATGTATGTGAAGATCCGACCGGAGAAACGGGCGGAAACATTGGCGTATATTAAAGAAATGTACTACAAGATGCGTACGGATGAGGTAGGTAAGCGTATTCCGTATATGATCACGTCGCTGGATACTGTCTATGAGCGGCTTTATCACAAGGAAATCCGGCTGGAAAAACTACTGGTGTTCTTCTCCATCCTATCTGTCTTCCTGAGCTGTATGGGTATTTTCGGTATGATTTCTTTCCAGTTGGAACGACGTACCCGCGAGATTGCCCTCCGCAAGATCAACGGGGCGAAGGTGAAGGATATCCTGACGCTCTTCTTCCGTGAGCAGGCTGCATTGGTCGGATTAGCTTCGTTGGTTGCCTTACCTGTAGCCTGGCTACTGATGCATCGCTGGATGGAACAGTATGTCTACCGCACGTCGATGGGATGGTGGGTGTTTATCCTGATACCGGTAGGGGTGTGGCTGCTAACAATAGTCACGATTGCACTACAAGTATACCACGCCGCCCGCCGCAATCCGGTGGAAGCCCTAAGGCGTGAATGACGGTAACCGATCCTCTCCTGGAATACTATCATGCGCCTGAGGCACGATGATCCGCCGTTTCCGCAGGAAGAGGTCGAAGAGATTCGAGAAGTCTTTTTTGTACATGATACCGACACCCTGTGTGGTGAGCGACTGTTTGAGCGACTGGTACATATCGTTGGCATGGTTGTAGGCCTTGAGGCGGACTTCACCACTACGGGTGAGCTTGTACTCAAGGTCGAACTCCCCGACAAATACATTGCGTTGCTGCATAAGACTATTACGGTAGCCGAAGTTCCCATTGAATATCAGCCGGTTGTCGAGCAACTGGCTCGAAAGGAGCATCTCCACTTCCGTATCTTCCGTGAATCCATATTGCCCGGAGCGGATATTGGTTCCGATCTGAACCTTGTCAGTGATACTGTTCAGGATGCTTGACAACTGTGAGGAAATAGCCGATGAAGCAGCAGCGCTGAATTCGCTCGATCGCTGGCCGGTGTTACTTGTATAGTCGGGCGTATAGAACTTGTTCAACACCAATAGATAGACCACCTGGCGCGTCATCATGTCTTCCGTGTCGATGAAGCTGCGAACCTGGCGTTGCAACTCTTCGTTGGAACTGGGAAGCTCGATCGCAAATGAGATACTGGGATTGCGCAGCATGCCGTCGAGGTTCAGCACACAGTTGACGGGCACATTGGCGCGTGAACTTTCACGCAACAGTTCCTGGTCGAGGTCGCCTAGGTTGGCTGTCAGGTTGTAGATGGCATTGACCTGCATATTTGCATTGAAGGGGTCGCCATTGAAACTGATGGTGCTGCCTTCGCGTATCTTAAAGTCGCGGTGTATAAGTTTCTGGAGGCTGAAGTTGTAACTGCCGTCCACGATATCGACATTGCCATACATGCGGAGATCGGTCTTTGTACCGTATTCCACCCGCAGGCTACCGCTGGCATTACCTTTGATGCGGTCGCCGGCAGTAGGGTCCATCACCAGTTCGATGGTGGCGTCGGGGGTAACGTCGACGAGGAAGTTCATCCGTAGTTCGGTTCCTTCGTCGGTGACATAACTTACCGGAGTTGCACCGTTTCCACCGCTGAGCAGGCTGTCGATCCCTGTTGGCTTGCTCTTATCTACAAAGGTGATAAAACTGTATTCGTCGGATGCCGTATTGGTCATGAAGTTGAAGCCGATATTGGTTTTCGGCCCGCTCTGCATATTGATATCGAAGTCTACCAGATTACCATTTCCTTTGATATCGACCGAACCACTGCCGAATACCGTTCCGTATATCATGGGGCTATTGCGCTGCGACTGATCGTAGACAAGCAGGTTGTTGGATTGGAAACGGGCGTCGAAGCTGTAATCTTTGAAATACCGGTGGTTGAATTGCAGATTGGCTCGCCCGGTATTGCCAAACTTATCGTATACAGTGACGTTGTTCAGCTTGACAGCTGTGGGCGTAAGATAGACCGAATCTGAAAAAGTGTAGTAGGTGTTAAGGAAGTCGACGCCCATACCGGCGTTTTCAACATATGCTTGCCCTTCTACAGTCAGTTCCTTGAACGGTCCGAAGAGGTGTACCTTTCCGAAGCCATGCCCTTGCAAATTGGATACAACCTGGTCGAGGAACGGTTGGAGGAAGGCAATGTTGATATCGTTTGCATCAAAATAAAGCGAGAGGCCTTCGTTGGGCTTGACGGGGAAGATGTAGCCGCTTACGTCGGTAAAGGTACTGTCGTTCTTATAGATACTTCCCAACATAAGGATGCCTCGCTGGGCATCGTCCCATTCGCTATAGAGGTTGAGGCGACCGAGCTCTACCTGGTTGAATGAGAAGTTTTGTACTTCCAGGTCGGTATTCAGCATCCGGCTGCCGTAGAGGTCGGAGATGTGGAATAAACCTGTGGCACGTCCGCCGAACTGGAGGACAGGGATGTTGAGCGTTTCGAAGATATAGCTCAACTCAATCTCATTGAGCTGGAGGTTAAGGGTATCGAGTGGATCGGGCGAGACAACGCCGTTGATTGTAGCATACTGGTGGTCGTTGCTGACATGGAAATGATCGACGTTGATCTTCCCCTTATTAAGGGTGATGGCCGCCGGATCAATCCGCCAGAGTGTGTCGTTTACGATCAGCGAGCTGTTGTTGACGGAAATCTCGGTGCGAAGTGACGAATTACCTCGTTCGTCAGTATCGTTGGCAAAAAAGGCGGAGGCAGCCAGGTTGGCCTTGAACGTTCGCGTCTTGTTGTTATGCCAGTTGAGCAGGGTGTTGATCCGGTTGTCGGCGGCATCGGCTGTGAGATCGATCTGGTTGCGCAGGCCGCTGTTGTTGTAGTTGGTTGCTTTGAGGCGCAATGTGGCTTTGTCGCCCGAATTCTCACAGGTGAACATACCGCCATCGAACGATGAACCTCCCAGTTTGAATTGAGGCAGGAAGGCTTCGAGGCGGAATTTGTTGTAGCGGTTGTTATAATGACCGGTGATACGTCCTGGTGTGAGAACAGCGAATGGTAGCTTCAGCGTGTGCGACAATGTCTCTGTGTTCTCCAGGGTGAGGAAGATGGAGAAATTGTTTTCTTTTACCGGCGATTTGGCTTGTGTCACCCTGGCTACCGAAGGGAGGTATAAATCCAGGGTCTGGAACAGGCTAGGGTAGATAGTGGTGAACGAGTAAGCACCATCGATCTCCCCATTCAGCAAATCGGAGGTGATGGTGAGCTTGCGTTCTTCATCACGCCCGGAGGCAGCGATCTCCATCCGTTTGAGGTAGAAACTGTCGGGTTCGGTGAGGAATGCCAGGCTGTCGAGCCGAAGGCTGCCTACGACGTTGTCGATATGATTGCCGGTGAAATCGGCATTTAGCGAAAACGATATATCGGGCGATTCGTAACGATCGGTCAGGAAAAGCATGTCGGGGCGCAGATGGCGGACATTCGCGGTAAAGTTGAAGACGGACTGTTGCCCTTCATTCCGGATCATACCTTCAGCGTGTATCTGGCCATTAGGATCGTCCATCTGTACATATCCGTCGAAGCCGTTGGGTTGAAAATGACCAGCCAGGCGGATGTTTTCGTATAGATACTTTTTGTATTCAAACTGTTCGACATCTCCCTCGATATTTCCGGCAAAGCGGCCGCCGACAGGTTTCGTGGCGTCGAGTTTCAATTGGAAGCGGGCGTTACCATAGGGGTTTCCGACACCGAACAGGCGGTCGATGGCCAGGTTGGAGGTTGAAAGATGTCCTTTGAGGTAAGCGTCGATGTGTTGCTCCCGGTTGCTCCCGAAGATCATATCTGTCTGGATCGAGCCTACGGCGGTATTGAACTTACCGAAGGCCACAAGGTTGTCGAAGAAACCGGATATTTCGCCGGTGAAGTTTACTGTCCCCAGTTCAGCTACAGCGCTGGGCAGGTCGATGGGTTGCTTGCTGAAGTTATTCACCAAATCTCTGATTCCATCGGTGGTAACATGTAGCTGATTCACCCGCCCGAACAGGTAAGCTTCACCAGGACTGGTGATCCCCCTCAGATCCATCATGCCGCTGAAGTAGAGTTTACTACTTTGCCGGATAGTGAGTCTTTGCATCGCGATATGGTTGATCGTTCCAGTGGCCAGGGCGGCCAGTTGTACAGTATCGGTGAAGTTGGCAAAGGCAGGAATGAAGGGACTCAGTTCCTGGAGATAGACTTGCGACGGGGCGATGCTCAGTTCCAGAGGTGCGCTATTCAGCAATGAGGAGATACCATCAACAGCCGAGATATCCATGGCCGCCCGGTCAATATGGATGCGGGTTTGGGGCAAACGTACCTCGAAGTTGTCAATATAGGCGCTGTCGTGGTTACCGATAAGGTTCATTGAGAGGCGGTCGAGTTTGAAACCGGATGCCTCATCGAAACTCAATCGTTTGACGTAGGCGTTGAGGCTATCTTTGTTGAATGCCTTTAATGAGAGGTTCGCACTGATATTGCGAATATCGATGTGCGCGGGGTTGAATTTCTTCGGAGTGGAATCCTCGCTGGCAACATGATAGGTGACATGTCCTTTACGAAGCAGGACGGTGCTGATACGAAGGTCGATGTCGGGCGATGGCTTAAGGGTATCGCGACTCGCGAAGGCATCAAGTACGAACTGGAGGTTGAGTGGTTTTTCAGGCGTCGCTTTCCGCAGGTTCAACGAAAAACCGAACAGGCGAGTGGTCGTGAACACAATTTTACCGCGAAGCAACGGCATTAACTCGAATCCGGCAGAGACGTGGTTGGCCTCAAATAACAACTCGCCCGATTCGTCTTCCAGGGATATGCCTTCCAATACCAAGCGGTTGAGCCAGGCTATGTCCACGCGATCCAGGCGAACGGGAACACCTAGCCGGTCGGATAATTCATCAACAGCGACCGCGGCTATTTTGCGTTGCACATATGGTATGTTCACCAAGATAACCGGGACGGCGTAGAATATCCAGAAACCTGCCAGTAGCACGATGATTATGTACTTGAGCCCTCTGATAACCTTCTCCTTGTATTTTAGGCACAAAACTACGCAATATCGCCGTAGAAATCACTAATTTTGCAGAAAAAATAGAAAGAGAATGAGTGTAACGATACTGGGTATTGAGTCTTCCTGCGACGATACGTCGGCGGCTGTGATTCGCGACGGTGTAATGCTTTCTAATGTGATTGCAGGACAGGCTGTACACGAGGCGTACGGTGGGGTGGTTCCAGAGTTGGCTTCGCGTGCCCATCAACAGAATATTATCCCGGTGGTTTCGGAGGCGATTAAGCGTGCCGGGATTGATCGTAAAGAATTGGATGCCATCGCTTTTACACGGGGGCCAGGCTTGTTGGGCTCGTTGCTTGTAGGGACCTCGTTTGCCAAGGGACTGGCTTTGTCACTGGATATCCCGATGATCGAGGTTAATCACCTGCAGGCTCATGTGTTGGCGCATTTCATTAAAGCGACGCCCGAAGATCATGACCAACCGTTGTTCCCATTCCTCTGCCTGCTGGTGTCGGGTGGCAATTCACAAATTATCAAAGTGAATAGTTATAAGGATATGGAGGTGATCGGGCAGACAATCGACGATGCCGCCGGTGAAGCATTCGATAAATGTGCCAAGGTGATGGGGCTGGGCTATCCGGGTGGTCCGGTAGTCAATAGACTTGCCAACGAAGGAAACCCGAAGGCGTTTACTTTCAGCAAGCCTCATATACAAGGATATGACTATAGTTTCAGCGGTTTGAAGACTTCTTTCCTGTATACCTTGCGCGATCATCTGAAAGAAAATCCCGATTTCATCGAAGAAAATAAGAAAGATCTGTGCGCTTCTTTGCAGGCTACAGTCGTTGATATCCTGATGAATAAGTTGCGGAAAGCAGCGAAAGACCTGGGTATCCGTGAAGTGGCAGTTGCCGGAGGAGTTTCTGCTAATTCAGGGTTGCGTGATGCTTTTCTTGATCATGCCCGCCGGTATGGTTGGAAAGTCTATGTTCCAACCTTTGCTTTTACCACTGATAATGCGGCGATGGTAGCGATTACGGGCTACTATAAGTACCTCGATCGTGACTTTTGCCCGATGGATGCGGTGCCCTTTTCTCGCGTAATATTATAATGTACGTGAAAACATATGGATAATCAATTATCGATTCAATTAGGTAAAGCCTTGTTGCTTAAAGGTTGGACTGTCGGTACGGCCGAGAGCTGTACCGGTGGGCGTATTGCATCCTTACTGACGGCAGTGCCGGGTAGTTCGGCCTATTTCACAGGTGGAATCGTTGCTTATAGTAATCAGGTAAAGGAAAACATCCTGGGTGTATTACCCGATGATCTTATAGTATATGGTGCCGTAAGCCACCCAGTGGTCGAACAAATGGCGCTTGGCGCAATCCGAGTACTGGGCTGTGAGTGTGCAATGGCTACTTCCGGTGTTGCCGGACCAACCGGTGGTACTCCTGAGAAACCGGTTGGTACTGTATGGGTCGCAGTCGCCGTAAAAGATAGGATAGAGGCTGTCTTGTGTCACTTTGTTGGTGATCGTGAGGAGGTTATCCGTCAATCCGCTGTTACAGCCATGCAGATGCTGCTTGCCCTGCTTACGGACTCATTTGTTAATGAATGATAAATTAAGAAAAATAGTTTGAGGAATGTTTGGAGTGTTCTAGCTATTGCCCTTATCTTTGCATCCGCATTCAACGAAAACGCCGCCCCTGAGCGGCTATATTTTTCGGGCATTGCGAACGATCTTTGAAACATTGAACAACAAAGTAGTACAAGAGACGTACTTACTCAACGGCTGCGAAGCCTGTTGAAGTAGGTTGAATTAATACCGTCAATTGGACACAATAAGTCATCAAAAGAGCGAGGAAAAAGATAAAAAAACAATTTCAACAAGGAAGAGTTTGATCCTGGCTCAGGATGAACGCTAGCGACAGGCTTAACACATGCAAGTCGAGGGGCAGCACATGAGTAGCAATACGATGGTGGCGACCGGCGCACGGGTGAGTAACGCGTATGCAACCTACCC
>JAVBUR010000127.1:0-13608 GCA_031555145.1 Tannerellaceae bacterium
GTAGAATTGTATTCTAAATAATAATTGATTTCCATGGCGATATTAGCATTTCAAAAACCCGATAAAGTATTGATGTTGGAAGCGGACAACTTCTATGGGAAGTTCGAATTTCGTCCGTTAGAACCCGGCTATGGTATTACAGTAGGTAATGCTTTGCGTCGTATTCTCTTATCGTCACTTGAAGGTTTTGCTATTACATCCATTAAGATCGACGGCGTAGACCATGAATTTGGTACGATCCCCGGCGTGATTGAGGATGTGCAGAACGTTATCCTGAATCTGAAGCAAGTAAGATTGAAACATGTGGTTGACGATATCGAGAATGAAAAAGTAAGTATTACTGTTTCGGGTTCGGAAGTGTTCAAAGCCGGTGATATCGGTAAACAACTGACGGGATTTGAAGTATTGAACCCCGAATTGCTTATTTGCCGGATCAACCCGAGTGCCAGTTTCCATATCGAATTGACTATTGATAAAGGTCGCGGATATATCCCGGCTGATGAAAACAGAGATCCGAACGCTGATACGCAGGTAGTAGCTATCGACTCTATCTTCACACCGATCCGTAATGTGAAATACACGGTTGAGAATTTCCGTGTTGAGCAGAAGACTGACTACGAAAAGCTGATTCTTGAAATCGCAACCGACGGTTCTATTCATCCGAAGGAAGCTTTGAAGGAAGCTGCCAAGATCCTTATCCACCACTTCATGCTCTTCTCTGACGAGAAGATTGCTATGGAAACTGTGGATGCGGAAGGCAATGAAGAATTCGATGAAGAAGTGCTTCACATGCGTCAGTTGCTGAAGAGCAAGTTGGCTGAAATGGACTTGTCCGTTCGTGCCTTGAACTGCTTGAAGGCTGCCGACGTGGAAACACTGGGCGAACTGGTTAAATTCAATAAGAACGATCTGTTGAAGTTCCGTAACTTCGGAAAGAAATCACTGACCGAACTTGATGAATTGCTGGACAGCCTGAATCTTTCATTCGGTATGGATATCACGAAGTATAAATTAGATAAAGAGTAAGTGAACGATGAGACATAATAAAAAATTCAACCATTTAGGTCGTACCCACTCACACCGTGCGGCAATGCTTTCGAACATGGCATGTTCTCTGATCAAACATAAGAGAATCTTTACCACGACAGCAAAGGCCAAAGCCCTTCGTAAGTATGTAGAACCGCTTATCTCCAAATGCAAAGAAGATACAACTCACTCAAGACGTGTTGTATTCAGCAACCTGCAGGATAAGAACGTTGTAACAGAACTGTTTAACGAAGTAGCTCAGAAGATCGGCGATCGTCCGGGTGGTTACACTCGTATTATCAAGACCGGCAACCGTCTGGGTGATAATGCTGCCATGTGCTTCATTGAATTAGTAGACTTCAATGAAAACATGAAGAAGGAAACAGCTACAAAAGCAAAAGCAACAAGACGTTCTCGTAAGAAAACGACTGCAGAAGCACCTGTTGTTGAAGCTGCTGCTCCGGAAACTGCTGAATAATATCAGAGATACAGTATACCATTGGAAAAGGCGCCCGTCATAAGGCGCCTTTTGCTTGTTATATATGCGCGTAAATTACATATGTATGAGTAAAAATCTATATAGGTAAGAAAAGGGGAAGTACGGCAACATTCGGACAACGTTAGTTGTTATATCATATAGTACAAACATAAATCAGTATACGATATGCAAATCAGTAAAGTTATAGGAAGAGAGATATTGGATTCACGTGGTAACCCGACCGTGGAAGTGGATGTGTGGTTGGAATCAGGCGCCTTTGGACGCGCCGCTGTTCCATCGGGTGCATCGACGGGTGAAAACGAAGCGATCGAATTGCGCGATGGTGATAAGAAACGCTACGGTGGAAAGGGTGTATTGCATGCCGTTGAGAACATCAACAAGGTCATTGCACCGGCCGTGCTCGGAATGAGTGCCCTGAACCAGCGGGAGATCGACCACAAACTGATCGCCCTTGACGGTACGAAAACCAAATCGAAGCTCGGCGCCAACGCCCTGTTGGGTGTGTCGCTGGCTGTAGCCAAAGCAGCAGCCAACTACCTGGATCTTCCCTTGTATCGTTACATCGGTGGAACCAATGCGTATGTTATGCCTGTTCCGATGATGAATATCATCAATGGTGGTTCACACTCGGATGCTCCAATCGCTTTTCAGGAATTTATGATCCGTCCCATTGGTGCCGGTAGTTTCCGGGAAGGCCTGCGAATGGGTGCCGAAGTATTCCATGCTTTGAAGAAAGTGTTGCATGATCGCGGCCTGAGTACGGCTGTCGGCGACGAAGGTGGTTTTGCCCCTGGTCTCGATGGCACCGAAGATGCCCTCAACTCCATTATGGCTGCCATCAAAGCAGCTGGTTATAAGCCAGGCAAGGATGTGACCATCGCCATGGACTGTGCCGCTTCCGAATTCTACAGTAAAGGTATCTACGACTATACCAAGTTTGAAGGCGAAAAAGGTGCCAAGCGCAATGCGACAGAACAGATATCCTATCTGAGTGAGTTGGTAAAGAATTACCCGATCGACTCCATCGAAGATGGTATGAGCGAGAACGACTGGGATGGTTGGCAGATGCTGACTGCCGCCCTGGGCGACAAATGCCAGTTGGTCGGCGACGACCTGTTTGTGACCAATGTCGCATTTCTGCATAAAGGTATCACCAAGAAGTGCGCCAATTCCATCCTCATCAAGGTCAATCAGATCGGTACACTGACGGAAACGCTCGATGCCATCGAAATGGCTCATCGTAGCGGTTATACCTCTGTTACTTCACACCGTTCCGGTGAAACCGAAGACAGCACGATTGCCGATATCGCCGTAGCCACCAACTCCGGCCAGATCAAGACCGGTTCGTTGAGCCGCTCCGATCGTATGGCCAAGTACAACCAACTACTCCGCATTGAAGAAGAGTTGGGCGCACTGGCGGTATATGGGTATAAGTAATAACTGTATTGTTAATGAATAAATGAAGGGCTGTCCGATGAGTCGGGTAGCCTTTTTTGCTTGTTTACAGCAAAGGATTTTGCAGTTGCTTAGATGTTTAACAACATGATCTTGTGTTTTTCTGCCAATTCTATTTTGCTAAATAAAATAAACTCTTCATATTTGTCAGACAAATAAGATAATACTGATATTATGGATACCTTAAAGATAATAGAACATACTCCTACGCTTGTTGACCAGGTACAAGAACGTTTACTTTTATTTCTTAGAGAGAAGAAGTTTAGGGTAGGTGATTCTATCCCCAATGAAAATGCTTTATCCGAGTCATTAGGAGTTGCACGCAGTGTGGTGCGGGAGGCCTTGAGCCGGTTGCGGATGTTAGGTATGATTGAAACCCGCCCCCGAAGAGGTATGGTATTGTGCGAACCTGCCATATTAAACGGTTTGAAAATTACAGTAGATCCCCATATTTTAGGAGAGGAAGCCTTATTAAACTTATTGGAATTCCGAATCGCATTGGAAATAGGAATCAGCGATAGTCTTTTCTATAATATTACAGCAAGAGACTTGTCCGATTTGGAGCAGATTGTGAATGCCGGAGAGATGTTTGATAATAACGAATATGCACCGATCAGCGAATACTCTTTTCACTCCAAACTCTATGCCATCACCGGTAATAAGATGATCAGTGAATTTCAGCACATTATCCATCCCGTTATGATCTTTGTGAAAGACCGGTTTAAGGACTGCATTGAGCCGATAAACATCGAACTGAAGGAAAAAGGCGAGTTGGTGACACACTCGGATCTACTCAATTTCCTGAAGGCACGGGATGAGAAGGGATACAAAAAAGCCATTGAGAACCATTTTAAAGTCTATCGATTATTTATCCGCGAACATGTAAGAAGTTCCAAGAATTAATAAACTGCCGGATATGAAGGTTGTGTTACTCTTGCTCTTTACTATTATGCATATAAGTTGCCAATCAACGGACCGCTTGTCTTTTGAAGTCAGGTATAAACTGCCTGTGATGGATAATAAAGCGGAGAATCCGGGTGTGGCAGGTGCTTTTTCCGGTATGATTAATCACAAACTGGTCATAGCTGGGGGAGCAAACTTTCCGGATGCAGCTCCTTGGCTGGGTGGACACAAAACATGGTGGAAGACGGCCTATGTGCTTGATTTTGTCACCAATCAATGGATGACTATCGAGGACGTATTGCCGACTCCTTTGGGATATGGTGTGTCCATTCAACTTCAGGATGGGATTTTGTGTATCGGAGGCTGTTCGAAAGATAGTTGTTCGCGTGCGGTCTTTGAACTGAAGATGCACCAAGGCCGGCTGTATATGGACTCAAACTATCCTTTACTGCCTGTTCCGTTGGCTAATGCGACCGGTTGTATGATTCATAACAAAGTATATATAGCCGGAGGCCAGACCAGTATGCAACAGGAAGCGGCATCCTTTTCTTTCTACGTGTTGGATTTAGACCAAGCCGTGAGGGAATGGAAGAAGCTGGACGCTTGGCCCGGACCCAAACGCAGTTATGCCGTAAGCGTCGCACACCTGGATAAATTTTACCTGTTCAGCGGACGGGATTATTCGCCCGGCGAAACGACCTCTATACTGACCGATGGCTATGTGTATGATCCGGCCATGGCCGCGTGGAACGTTGTAAAAGGAGAGTTTCCGGTCATGGCGGGTACCGGATTCAGTGATCGACATACCATCTATCTGATAGGAGGGTCTACCCAAATACTTCCCGGCTCTGATGCCCATCCGGGCTTTTCCAATACGATCTGCGCATATGAACCTATAGCGGGAAATACGGCTCTGATCGAACAACACACTGCTATTCCGGTAACTACCAACCTGGTGGTATCCAAAGACAAGGTGTATATCACCAGTGGCGAGGTCAAACCGGGCATCCGTACCCCCCATATACTTGAAGCAACATTCTGATACCAATCAGGAACATTATACATTTAATTAGTAGATATGAGAAAAAAACTGGAAGGCATGATCGCTGCCGCCTTTACTCCGATGGATAAAGACGGAAACGTCTATTTATCAGCCATAGATAAATATGCGGACTGGATTGCGAAAACAACCATTAAGGGCGTTTTTGTATGTGGAACAACAGGAGAATTTAGTTCTCTTACACTCACGGAAAGAAAAGAAATCCTTGAACGATGGATTACAGCGGCACAAGGACGTTTTCTTATTTTTGCCCATGTGGGAAGCAATTGCCAGCAAGATTCAGTCGCCCTGGCCAAACATGCACAAGACATGGGAGCAGATGCCATTGCATCCATCGCCCCTTCTTTCTTCAAGCCTTCGTCGGTGAAAGAGCTTGTCAATTATTTTAAACCGGTAGCTGCTGAGGCACCCCGACTTCCCTTCTATTACTATCATATGCCGGCTATGACAGGTGTAAACCTGGCGGTCGATCAGTTTTTGCTGGAAGCGAAGAAAGAGATACCTACGTTGGCCGGCATCAAGTTTACACATAACAACCTGATGGAAATGGGTACTTGTATCCATTTGAATAACGGGGAATTTGAAATCCTTCACGGCTACGATGAAATGCTGATCTCCGGACTGGCCATGGGTGCACAGGCCGGTGTTGGAAGTACGTATAACTATATCCCGGAGGTATACCAGCGTATTTTCGATGCATTCGAAGCGAAAGAGGTGGAAAAGGCTCGCGAGAGTCAACTGGTTTCCATCAAGGTAGTTGAAATTATTATTAAGTATGGTGGTGGTGTTCGTGGCGGAAAAGCAATCATGGAACTACTTGGATACGATTGTGGGTCTTGCCGTCCTCCTTTTACCCCCTTTGCGGAGGATGAGTACTCTTCTCTAAAGAATGACTTAAAAAGTGTTGGCCTTATTCAGTAAATGGTAAAGGCAAGCCCACTCTACCAAAGTTACTTGCCGATACCATCCTATTTTTATTTGCATAAAAACATACAAAGATGAACAAAATATATCGAATCTATACCATTATTCTTGCCTTATTTATCCCCGCTTTGATGATCGCGCAAGAAATAAAAATCACAGGAATCATCACTGATTCCCATAACGAACCACTCATTGGCGTCTCTGTTTCTGAAAAGGGAACAACGAATGGGACGATTACGGATTTAGACGGAAAATATACAATTAACCTGCAAAAAGCAGCTATACTGGCTTTTTCGTATGTCGGTTTTACTTCACAGGAAATGACGGTAAACGCCAGTCGTACGCTGAACCTGGTGATGCAGGATGCTACATTAGGATTAAGTGAACTGGTGGTAGTCGGATATGGAACACAATCGAGGCGTACCATCACTTCCGCCATTACCAAGGTAGGAGGCGAGGAGATCCAGAACATTCCGATCAATACCATTGGTGAAGGGTTGAAAGGGAAGGTCGCTGGTGTGCGTTTCTTTTCAGATAATAATACCCCGGGAGCCGAAACGACTATTCGCATACGTGGTGGGTCGTCTATCAATAAGTCGAACGACCCGCTTATCCTGGTTGATGGTGTGGAGAGAGCTTTCTCCGGATTGAATCCGAACGACATCGCTTCCATTGAAGTGTTGAAGGATGCGGCTTCAACGGCTATTTACGGGTCACGTGCTTCCAATGGCGTCGTACTGATTACCACCAAAAAAGGTACTGTCGGTAAAGGCCCCCAAATCACATTCGAGGCGAATGTTGCCTTACAGGAACCGGAGACGTTATACGATTTCATGAATGCGCGTGACTATCTGAGTATTGTCCGTCCCGCAGTGGCTGTAGGTCCGAATGCGAAATTCAATACCATGGATGGTTATTCTGCCAGTTCAGGCAATACAGCCACTTCCATTTATTCTTCCCGTTACCTGAAAGACGGCGAAAGCGTTCCGGCAGGCTACCAGTCCATGCCCGATCCGCTCGACCCGACCAAGACGTTGATCTTCCAGGATAATAACTTCCAGGATGAGATTTATAGTAAGGCATTGTGGCAGAATTACTATGTCGGCGTAAATGGTGGAAGTGAAGAGGTCAAGTACAATGCCAGCGTGGGGTATACCGATGATGGCGGTGTGGCTATTGCTACGGATTATTCCCGTATTAGCATGCGGAGTAATATGGATGTCAAGATCAATAAGCAGCTGTCTTTTCAGGCCGGCTTCGATTATTCATCCACCGATTCCCATCAGTATGACAACCAAATGAATATCATTTCCCGTGGATTGGCTACACCCCCGACACAGAAGAAATACAACGAAGACGGAACGCCTACCAAAGGGTATAACGCTACTTCGCCTAATCCGCTGTGGTATGCCTACTATAACGACCAAAGCAATCTTCAGAAACGTTTGTCTGCTTTCGGTAAACTGACTTACAACATCATTGATGGTCTGAAAGCCGACCTCCAGATGTCTACATACAACCATCATTGGACCAGTGACAGTTTCCAAAAAGCCAATGAGTTCAACGGCCTGCGACCAGCAACCTCTTCTTTTGGTGAACTCAACCGCTACAAGTTGGATGCCTATGCTACGTATGTGAAATCATTCAACGACCATTCCTTGTCTGTCATGGGTGGGTATTCTTACCAAAGCGATAAGAACAAGGCGCTTTCTGCTTCCGTATCCGGAGCCAGTTCGGATAAGACACCTACGCTGACTGCCGGTCCGACGAAAACGAATGCCACCAGTAGTCTGACGGAAGACGTGACGATCGGCTACTTTGGCCGTCTGTCGTACGACTTTCAAAAGAAATATCTTTTCTCGGCTACTTTCCGTGAAGATGCTTCTTCCCGTTTTGCCACAGGCAACCAATGGGGTTTCTTCCCGGGTGTATCTGCCGGTTGGGTCATGTCTGACGAAGCATTTATGGAAAATATCCAGAGCATCAGTAACCTGAAGTTCCGTGTCAGCTATGGACAGACCGGGAATAACTCCATTGGCCTGTATGACGCCTATGGAAAGTATTCTACCAGTGCCAAGTATAGTGGTAATGCCGGGATCGTGCCTTCCACCATGCCCAATATGGACTTAACCTGGGAGGTTTCCACACAGTTGGATGCCGGTTTGGATTTGTCGTTGTTCGACGGACGGATCATGTTCAGCGGTGACTATTTCAATAAGATCACGGATAACCTGTTGTTCAGTAAGGAATTGCCGAATACGAGCGGCTATGCCAATGTGCAGACGAATGTCGGTAAAGTACGGTTCTATGGCTTTGATGTGGAGGTCAATACGGTCAACATTGAAACAAAAGACTTTAACTGGTCGTCCAAATTTACCTGGAGTTTTGTGAAGAATAAGGTGCTCGAACTTCCCGATAACGGTCGTGAAGGAAACCGGATCGGTGGGATCACCCTGGCCGACGGTACCGCTTTTGGCGGAACGGCCGAAGGCGAGTCGCTCTATCGTTACTATGGTTTTATGGTAGACCGTATCCTGGAAACACAGAGCGATGCCGACAATGCACTGTATGACAGCAAGGCCAAAGGCTACAGACCTTCGGATGGCAAGAAAGTGGCTGGCCGTAAGGAAGTGGGCGACTACGAATGGAAAAACCGTGACGGCAGCTTACAACGGGATGGTAAAGATTATATCGACGATCAGGACCAGTTCTTGCTGGGTTATACCGTTCCACATTCAACGGGCGGTTTGAATAACAGCTTCACATATAAGCATTTCAATCTGAATATTTTCGTTGACTGGGCGTTGGGACATTCCATTAACAATAACTCGGAGATGCGCTACTTCATGAATACATTCGCCAACAACTACACGCTGATCGACGAAGTAAAGCAATGCTGGACACAGCCGGGCGATAAGACCAAATATGCCCGTTTTACGGCAAACGACCCGGATGATGGAAACTCCAACTTCAGCCGTACATCCAATATCTTCAACTATAAGGGCGATTATTTGTGTATCCGCGAAGTCAGCCTGCAATACAATGTGCCGACCAACCTGTTGTCTAGACTGGGCGTTGCTAATCTGGCTTTCACGCTTTCGGGAAATAACCTGCATTATTTTACCGCAGTCAAGGGCGTCTCTCCTGAAGTAGGAGCTTCGACCACCTACAATGCTTCTTACTATAATTATCCTCCTATTCGCCGGTATGCAATTGGAGCTAAGTTAACCTTCTAATCACCTAAATAATGTTGTTATGAAAACAAAATATATTTGTCTTGTAGTATGCGCTTTCTTTGCATTATCTTCTTGCCACGGCGATTTGAATGTGAAGCAAACCAGTGAGATCACAGCCAACTCCATGTGGCAGGATGAGAACGATGCCACATCCGCCATGTATGGCATGTATAATAAATTCCGTTCGACCTTTAATAGCAACTATATGTATTGGGGCGAATATCGCACCGGCCTGTGGGGCGACGGTATGACTACACAGACAGCCCGCGACCAGGTCTATCAGAACCAGTTGAACCCTGACCATGGATCTGCCAACTGGGGCGATGTGTATACCACAATCAACGATGCCAACCTGATCCTGAAGTATACGCCGAATATTCCCTTTAATAGTGAACTGACCAAGGGCAAGGTGTTGGCGAATGCTTATTTTGTCCGTGCTTATTGCTATTACTGGATTGCCCGGGTTTGGGGCGACGCGCCTATTTTGCTGGAAGGTTTTGAATCGGATAAGCAGGAGGGGCTTTTCCCATCCCGTGAGCCGGTCGACAAAGTGCTTCAGCAGGTAGGAAGTGACCTGGATATGGCGGCGTCTTTCATGCCGACTTCCGTAACCGATCGCAATATGGCCTCGGCCGCTTCGATCCAGATACTGAAGACGGATTATTATCTATGGGTGTATAAGGTGTCTAATGGTGGCAGCACCGCGTTGGAGAATGCGGAAAAAGCCGTAGCGACTATCCTCAGTGATGCCAATTATGGGTTGGAGGCTAACTTTGCCAATGTTTTTGAGAATGAATTGGGACGGGAGATTATCCAGGCCTGGAGTTATATCCAGGATGAATATACGGGGGGTGCCCCGGCCGATTATCTGGTGCCGTCGCAGTATGTGTCTTCCCAGTATATCGAAAGTCCGGTGAAAGTAGGTAGCCACCAACAATGGTGCTTCTATACGGAGGACTATAAAGCGATCCTGTCAGAAAATGAATCCGACCAGCGAACCATCGTCAGTTTCGAAACATTCTACGATGAACCCAAGAAGGCCTCCTTCCAGTGGATCAATAAATATGCGGGCAGTTGGGTGAATGGCACCCGGGTGTTCGATTCGGATATCGTCCTCTACCGCTATGCCGACGCTTTGCTTTTCGATGCGGAGATCAAGGTGGCGAAGGGTAACCTTTCGGGCGCCGTCGCTTCGCTGAATAAGATCGCCGAACGCGCCTACGGTGTAGCCGGCTTCTACGCGTCTACCCTGTCGGCCGACCAGTTGAATAAAGCCATCCTGAACGAACGTCTGAAGGAATTTGCTGCCGAAGGCAAATTGTGGTGGGATTATATCCGTATGGGTGTGGCTTTTGAGATGAATCCTTACCTCAAAGGACGTGAGAATGAACAAAATGTATTACTTTGGCCGGTGGCGGCTGCTTCGATCAATAAGAATCCGAATATCAAGCAAACACCGGGATACGATAAGTAAAAGCGAATACCGAGGCAGGGGGCTTTCGGGCCTTCTGCCCTTAAATATATTATTTTATGAAAAAATACTTACTTGCTGTGCTGTTTATCAGCCTGCTCCAAGCCTGTGGGATGTCCGAAGATACCCGGGTGAAGCTGAAACTCGAACAGCCGGTTTTACCGGTATTAGTGAAAAAAGAGGTGAATCCCCTGATACGGCTGGACCTTATTCGTCAGTCGGACGAAGCATATGAAGTCCGGAAGATCGACGTCTCGCTGCTCGGTACTACCGACTTGAATGATATTGCATCCATTGGCCTGTATAGAGCCGGCAAGAACGGCTTGTGCGACCCACAACAACTGATCGAGGTGGTCACGCAGCCCAAGGTCGACCTTTCCTTCCTGCTGGCGCTTTCCATACAGGAAGATACCTGCTCGGTATGGATTGCCGCCAGCCTGAAACCGATGGTCGACTTGAACCACACCCTTTCCATCGCCTGCAAACGGGTGGAAACAGAAAAAGGGGTATTGCCTTTGCCCGTTCAGAAATCGTCCTGCCTGCGTATGGGAGTCGCTCTGCGCCAAGCCGGTCAGGATGGTGTGCATACCTCCCGTATTCCGGGATTAGCCACCAGCAAAAAAGGGACGTTACTCGCGATATACGATGCCCGCTGGGATATGAGCCGTGACCTACAGGGCGATATCGATATCGCACTGAACCGCAGCTTCGACGGCGGCCTTACCTGGGAGCCCATGCAGATCGTCCTCGACATGAAAGAATGGGGTGGGTTGGCCGAAAAGTATAACGGTGTGAGTGATGCCGGTATCCTGGTCGACGATCGTTCGGGCGATATCTACGTGGCCGGACTGTGGATGTATGGCGTACTGGATGGCGAAACCGGCAAATGGGTGCCGGGCATGACCGCCGACAGTACCCGTTGGATACATCAATGGCAGCGGAAAGGTTCGCAGCCGGGTCTGGATGTCAAACAAACATCTCAGTTCCTGATCGCCCGCAGTTCGGACGATGGACAAACCTGGAGTGAACCCCTTAATATCACGAAGGAGACCAAGAACCCCGCATGGTGGCTCTATGCCCCGGCGCCGGGACACGGCATTACGTTGCGCGACGGCACCCTGCTGTTCCCCACACAGGGACGCGACAAAACCGGAGAACCGTTCTCCAACATCACCTGGAGTAAGGACGGCGGGAAAACCTGGCATGCCAGTAAGCCGGCCTATACGAATGTGACGGAATGTATGGCTGTGGAATTATCCGACGGCAGTGTCATGCTCAATATGCGTGATAACCGCAACCGGGGGAAAGCCGAGAACAACGGCCGCCGCATCTGTGTGACCACCGACCTGGGAGAAACCTGGACGGAGCACCCCACCTCGCGCAATGCCCTGATCGAGCCGACCTGCATGGCCAGTATCCACCGGCACACCTACCAGCAGAACGGGGAAGAAAAAAGCATTCTCCTGTTTGTCAATCCCAGTTCGATATCGAAACGAAACGACATCACGCTTAAAGTCAGCCTGGACGACGGACAGACCTGGCCTGAGAAATATTGGATACTGTTGGACGAATACACCGGAAGGGGCTACTCCTGCATCACATCGGTCGACGAGGAGAATATCGGGATTTTGTATGAAAGCAGCCAGGCCGACATGGTCTTCCAACGCTTTACACTAAAAGAGATACTGGATGAGAACAGGTAAGTATTATCCCTGGGTGGTAGTGGGGCTGCTGTGGTTTGTGGCGCTGCTGAATTATTTGGATCGGCAGATGCTGGCAACCATGCGCGATTCCATGATGATTGATATCGTAGAACTCAATTCAGCCGCCAATTTCGGGCGGCTGATGGCCATCTTCTTGTGGATCTATGGGTTGATGAGCCCGGTGGCGGGGATGATAGGCGATAGGATCAGCCGGAAACGGCTGATTGTTGGAAGCCTGTTCGTTTGGTCATTCGTGACTTTCCTGATGGGTTATGCCACCACGTTCAACGAAGTGTATGTACTGCGTGGACTGATGGGTGTAAGTGAGGCGCTGTATATCCCTGCCGGACTGTCGCTTATCGCCGACTATCATCAGGATAAGACCCGTTCGCTGGCGGTGGGCCTGCATATGACGGGGCTCTATGCCGGACAAGCATTGGGGGGATTCGGCGCCACGCTGGCGTCGATGACAGCCTGGCATACAGTGTTTCATTCGTTTGGGCTGGTGGGTATTACCTATAGCCTGGTGCTGATCGTGGCGCTCAAAGACTATAAGCGGCCGGCGGATCTTTCCCAACCGGCCGTAGCCAACGTTCATCCTCCGGTATTCAAGGGGCTTACGCTGTTACTGTCCAATATCTCCTTCTGGGTGATCCTGCTTTATTTCACGGTGCCGAGCCTGCCGGGCTGGGCGGTCAAGAACTGGTTGCCGACGTTGTTTTCCGACAGCTTGTCGATCGACATGTCGACGGCCGGGCCGATGGCTACGATTACCACGGCCGGCGCCTCTTTGGTCGGTGTCATTGCCGGAGGGCTGTTGTCCGACCGTTGGGTACGTCGCAATATCCGCGGACGTGTCTATACCGGGGCCATCGGGCTGGGGCTGACCATCCCGGCGCTTGTCCTGCTGGGCTTCGGCCAATCATTCGCAGGCATTATCCTGGGAGGGCTTTGCTTCGGACTGGGCTTCGGTATTTTCGATGCAAACAATATGCCGATCATCTGCCAGTTCGTGTCTTACCGTTACCGGGCTACAGCCTATGGGTTGATGAATATGACCGGCATCTGTGCCGGCGCCTTTATCACCAGCCTGCTGGGTCGCTCGGTCGATGCCGGACACTTGGGACGCGACTTTATGTTGATGAGCATCGTCGTCTTCCTCGTGATCCTCCTCCAACTCCTTGTCCTTCGCCCCAAGCACGAAAATATGCCGGATAACGCCTAACGGCGGTATTCAAATGTAACCAGACTTGAAAGCGGCGGTGGTTTGAGGGGAAAAGGGCAGAAACCCCCCCCAAAAAAAAAAAAAAAGAGAAAAAATAAAAAAGAAA
>JAVBUR010000012.1:0-71222 GCA_031555145.1 Tannerellaceae bacterium
TTTAGTTTCATAGGGTGAAACTCCGAGTTCCAAACGGTGAAACAGGCAGTTTCAATAGGTGAAACAAACAGTTTCATCCTAATGAAACTATTGCTGGTAGCTGTGTCGTGGCAAATAGCTTCAGATTCGGACAAATATGAATGTCTCCTTATAACTTCTTTCCTATTCGTTCCCGCAACAGACGGGCTGATTCGCGGGGATCGGCGGCTGACATGAGGGCGGAGACGACGGCGATGCCGTTGGCGCCGGCTTGCAGGATACTGGCGGCGTTATCGAGGTGGATACCTCCGATACCGACACTGGGGTGACGGGAGATGCGGGTGATGGCACGTACGCCTTCGAGTCCGAGTGCCGGAGCAGTGTCAGTCTTGGTCGGGGTACTGAAGACGGGGGAGAGGCCGATATAGTCTACGTCCCACGCATTGGCGGCAAGGGCATCTTCCAGGCTTTCGACGGAGAGACCAATGATCTTGTCCTTGCCCAATAACTTACGGGCAACGGGATAAGGCAGGTCGCTCTGCCCGATATGCAGTCCTTCGGCATCACAGGCCAAGGCGATATCGAGACGGTCGTTGATGATCAACGGCACCTGATAGGGGGCTAATACCTTCTTCAGTTGCATCGCCAGATCGAAAAAAGTACGCGAAGAACAGTCTTTTTCCCGCAGTTGGACAACGGTAACTCCTCCTTTTACCGCCGCTTCCACTACCTCCTCCAATGGACGGTTGAGTGAAAGAGAACGATCGGTCACCAGGTAGAGGCTCAAGTCGATGGCAGGCATGGCGGAAAGGATGAATGATGGCTATTTACTGATTAATGGAGACGCAAGGTAGCGATGATGGCTGCTTCGTCGAGACGATAGAGTTCATCGAGGAAGTTCAGTTGCAGAGAGCCTGTTCCGGGAGAACGACGGACGGCGATCTCACCGGCAATACCCATAATGGCCATGCCGTGCAGGGCTGCTTCCAACGGGTTCGCGTTGATGGCGGCAAAGGTAGCAACCATAGCGGTGGCGGTACAACCCATACCGGTAACGCGCGCCATCATCGGGTCACCGTTCTGTACGGTTTCCGTCCGACGGCCGTCGGTAATATAGTCGGTTTGCCCGCTGATCACCACCACAGCGCCTGTCTGAGTAGCCAGCCGTTGGGCCGATTCGAGGGCATCGTCCGACGAGTCGGTGCTATCCACGCCTTTTGTCTGTACATTGGCATTGCATAGCGCCATGATCTCGGAGGCATTTCCCCGGATGATCGTAGGTTTGCAGGTGGTGATGATTTCTTTGCATACCCGGGTACGGTACGAAGTGGCACCGGCGCCTACGGGATCGAACACGACAGGGATGCCTTTACCCAGTGCTGTCTTGCCGGCTTGCAGCATCGCTTTCACCCAATCGGGTTCGAGCGTACCGATATTCAGTACGACGGCCGAAGCAATACCGGCCATTTCAACCACTTCATCAATGGCATGCGCCATCACAGGCGAGGCACCAACGGCCAGCAAGGCGTTGGCCGTATTATTCATTACCACATAGTTGGTGATATTATGAATCAGCGGCGACTTGGCTCTGACAAGGGCCAAGTCGCTCAGTAACTGTGCTTGATTGATCATTTATCCAGGTTGTTCAGGATATCGACTTTGCCTTCCTGTACGAGGCGGTAGATCATTTCACCGAACAAGGTGTTTACCCAGGCGAACCATTTGCGGGTGAATTTCGTTGCATCGTCTTTGTGGAAGGATTCGTGCATGAAGCCGGTGTCGCCGTCGGTATCACGAAGCATCTTCACGCAGAAGCGGATCTCTTCGGCATCGCTCGTAGTGTTACAACGCATAATGATACTCATCGGCCAGATGAAGTTGAAACCGATATGCGGACCACCGATGCCTTCGCCGGCTTTTCCTTTGAAGAAATAAGGGTTCTTATCGCTGAGTACGAGCTTACGGGTATTCTGGTAGATCGGGTCTTTCACGTCTACGCAACCCAGGTAAGGCAGCGCCAACAGACTGGGCACATTGGCGTCGTCCATAAAGGTGCTGTTATAGAAACCATCTACTTCGAAAGCATATACCTTGCCGAAGGTAGGATGTTCTACGACGGCGTATTGCTGGATGGCGGCATCCACTTCGGCGGCCAGGGCTTCGCACTTGGCGGCCAGGGTGTTGTTCTTGCGAATGGCGCGCAGCATTTCGGCCGCCTGACGCAGCGAGGTAACGGCAAACAGGTTCGACGGAACCAGGAAGTTGAACAACGTGGCGTCGTCCGACGGGCGGAAAGAAGACACGATCAATCCCACCGGATTCACCGGACTGCCATAACCGTCGTTCAACAACGTATCGCCCTGACGGTCGGTCACGCGGGAGAAGACGTACGGGCCGAGATTCTCCTTGCGTTGCTGTTCGACGAATGTCTGGTGGATCAGCCCGATCGCTTTTTCCCAATCAGCGTCGAAAGGCGAAGTGTCGCCGGTCTTCTTCCAGTAGTGATACGCCAGACGAACCGGATAGCAGAGGGAGTCAATCTCCCATTTGCGTTCGTGCAGCTCGGGCAACATCTTGGTGCGGTCACTTTCCCATTCGCTGCCGGTCGGCCCTTCGTTGAAAGCATTCGCATAGGGATCGATCAGGATACATTTCACCTGGCGGTTGATCACACCGGCAAGCATGGTCTTTACCTTCGGGTCTTCCTTGGCAAAGATGATATGGGGAAAAACCTGAGCTGACGAGTCGCGCAACCACATGGCGTGGATATCGCCTGTCAGCACAAAGGTGTCGGGCTTGCCGTTCAGCATTTTGTGTTCACAGGTTGTATCCAGTGTATTAGGAAAACAGTTTTCAAACATCCAGGCCAGCTTGGGATCTTTCAGTTTGGCTTTAGTGGTAGCAATGGCTTTCTCAACAACCGGTGAAGTAAACTGCCGTTTATCCAGCGGAGGGCGTTTGCTCTCATACTGTAAGGCGGAAGCTACCAAAGGCTGGTCGGCAGACGGGGAAGCAAGATGAGCAAACGAATGTTGTCCTACCACCAGGCCTGCCAGGGAAAGGCCACTGTTTTTTAAGAAATTTCTGCGCGTCGTCATTTATTCGGTTCGTTTATATTTGTAATGAGGCAAAAATACGAAAGATTTGGCTCACGGGGCGTATATTTCCTTTTTTATCGCCCGAATCTGTCCTGTTTTTATTTAAATGCCTACTTTTGTAACTGGATTAAAAGCAACCGCGTAGTATGACACATGAAGAGATAGCCGCCATCCTTGACCAGGAGGCCACTGCAGTGAGAAACATCCCCATTACCGCCGGTTATGAGGAAGCCGTTTCACTCATTGTTGAATATGTACATAAACGGGGCGGCAAACTCATCACCAGTGGTATGGGTAAAGCCGGACAGATCGCGATGAACATTGCCACGACCTTCAGTTCGACCGGTACCCCTGCCTTCTTCCTGCATCCCAGTGAAGCGCAACATGGTGATCTGGGGATTGTTTGTGCCAACGACGTGATGTTATTGATCTCCAATTCGGGCAAGACCCGCGAATTGGTGGAATTGACCGAACTGACGCACGGGCTGGTACCCGACATGCCTTTCATTGTGATCACCGGCAATCCGGATAGCCCACTGGCTTCAGCGGCCACGGTTTGCCTGCTGACCGGTAATCCGGCAGAAGTATGTCCGCTGGGATTAACGCCTACTACCTCCACAACGATGATGACCGTTATCGGGGATATCCTGGTGGTAGGTACCATGAAATGCATTCATTTCAACTACACTGAATATGCCAAGCGGCATCACGGTGGCTATCTCGGTTCCAAGAGCCGTGCCCAAAGCGAGAAAGAAGCGGAGTAAGGAGTAAAAAATATATGAGAAAAGTTTACGGCATAGGAGAAACAATCCTGGATATTATATTCAAGGATAATCAACCGCACACGGCAGTGCCGGGCGGTTCGGCATTCAACGGGCTTGTCTCACTGGCTCGCGCCGGCGTGGATGTATCCTTTATCAGCGAGTTTGGCAATGACAAGGTCGGTGAGATCATCCGTTCCTTTATGGAAGAGAACCATATGGGTACCGAACTGGTCGATTGCTATCCGGATGGTAAAAGTCCCATCTCCCTGGTGTTCCTCGATGAACAGCAGAACGCCCAATACCTTGTATATAAAGACTACCCGGCAGAACGGCTGGAAGTGTCCCTTCCCCGTATCGAAGAAGACGATATCTTCCTTTTCGGCGCATATTATTCCCTCAATCCGTCGATCCGTCCGAAAATACTTGAATTCCTGGAATACGCCAAAGAGCGGAAAGCCATCCTATTCTATGATCCCAACTTCCGCAAGCCGCATGCGCACGAAGCCATCCGATTGCATCCGTGGGTGATCGAGAATATGGAATATGCCGATATCGTCCGCGGATCAGAGGAAGACTTCTTCAACCTCTTCGGAAAGATAGACATGCCACGGGTCTACGAAGATCATGTCCGTTTCAACTGCGACCGGTTTATCTCCACGCATGGCGCTGCAGGTGTAAACCTGTATCATGGCGCTTACCAGCAACATTTTGACGTGCCGCAGATTACACCTATCAGCACCGTTGGGGCAGGCGATAATTTCAATGCCGGGATTATTTACGGGCTGTTGAAATACCATGTTCGCCACGACGACCTCGCCACCTTGAAGAAAGAGCGCTGGGCGGATATTATCCAATGCGGAATCGATTTTGCAGCGGACGTCTGCCAGACCTACGAAAACCATATCACCCGCGCGTTTGCGGCTAAAGTGAAAGGGCAGTATTAAAAATCATTAACCGGAGAACGTTGAAATAGCTTTTTACTACCTTTGTTCTAAGGATAGAAATATATGATCATGCTTGATAAATTAAATGTCCTACTCATTAGTGTATGTACTTTGGCCGGTTGTTCTGCACCTGCCCCTGAAATCAATACGCTTTGCGAACGTGATGCAGTAGGCAATTACATCATCAAGTGGGAGACTGATCCTGCGCTCGAAGGAATGGTCAAAGTGTATGCGTCTGAGGATCCTGACAATTTTCTGTCTTCAAATCCGGTACTTTATGCCAATATACGCGATGGCGTGACGACATATGTGACCAAAGACAATGTGTCACGTACCTATTTCATGCTCACATTCAACGATAAATATCCACAGGTAGTCGGCGCCCGGGTCTTGAAATTCGACCATGCCCGCAATGTCCGTGACATGGGCGGATACGTTTCCGGCGAGAAACATATCCGCTGGGGACAAGTCTTCCGTTCGGGCGAATTCAACGGAATGAACGGCCAGGACAGTACCCGTTTTTGCAAGCTGGGGATCAAAACCATTATCGACCTGCGTGAAGCAGACGAAGTGGCACAGCTTCCCATGCCCAGTTGTGGCGCCAGGTTGGTTTCCATTCCTATCTCTCTGGAAAACCGGGAATCTATACCCGATCTGATCCGCGAAGGGAAGATGCGTAAGCGGGATGCGTTGTTGTATATGCAAGACCAGTACCTGAACTTTATGGATCGTTACAGCGAACAATTTGCCGAGGCACTTTCCATGTTCGAGAATCCGGATAATTATCCGATCCTGTTTAATTGCTCTTTCGGCAAAGACCGTGTCGGTTACCTGGCTATGCTCCTGTTGTCAGCCATAGGTGTACCGGAAGAAACCATCCTTTCGGATTATACCCTTTCGTCCGGCAATATCAGTACAAGCCAGGTAGACTCTCTGGCTCGCGAGCTCGACACCGAAGGGCAGGAAGCATTTACCGTCATCCTTTCTTCCCCGGAAGCCATGCTGACCCCTACCCTGCTCAAAATCAAGAAAGAGTATGGCTCGATGGACAACTTCCTGACCAAAAAGATGCACCTGACCGAAGAGAAGCGTAAAAAAATAAAAGATATCCTGCTTAACTAAAAGCGTATCAGATTAATTTGCATACCTTTGCGCCCTCTAAGACAATTAAAATCATATTTTTTTGAAAACATTTGAAGAATTAGGGGTTGCCGCACCTATATTGAAGGCAATCCAGGAAATGGGATACGAACAACCCATGCCCGTACAGGAGGAAGTGATTCCTTTTCTACTGGGAGAAGACAACGACGTTATTGCCCTGGCACAGACAGGCACCGGTAAGACCGCCGCATTCGGTCTGCCCATCCTACAGAAGATTGAGATCAACCGTTACACACCACAGGCGCTTATCCTCTGCCCCACACGCGAACTTTGCCTGCAGATTGCAGACGACCTGAACGATTATTCCAAGTATATCGACGATCTGAAAGTACTGCCCGTATACGGCGGTTCAAGTATCGAAAGCCAGATAAAGATGTTGAAACGGGGCGTACACGTAGTCGTGGCTACACCGGGACGTTTGCTCGACCTGATGAACAGGAAGACCGTTAACCTGGCCGAAGTAAAGAACGTGATCCTCGACGAAGCCGACGAAATGCTGAACATGGGTTTCACCGACAGCATCAATGCCATTCTGGCTGAAGTGCCCGCCACCCGCAATATGCTGCTCTTCTCGGCCACCATGCCCCAGGGTATCGCTTCGATCACCCGGAAGTATATGAACAATCCGAAGGAGATCGTGATCGGCCGCAAGAATGAAGGGAACAGCAATATCAAGCATACCTATTATATGGTACGTGCACAGGATAAATACCTGGCACTGAAGCGTATCGCTGACTTTTATCCCAATATCTACGCCATCGTCTTCTGCCGTACCCGTAAGGAAACGCAGGAGATTGCCGACAAATTGATCCAAGACGGCTATAATGCCGACTCTCTACACGGTGAATTGAGCCAGGCACAGCGTGACTATGTGATGCAGAAGTTCCGCATCAAGAATATCCAACTGCTGGTTGCGACCGACGTTGCCGCCCGCGGACTGGACGTGGACGATCTGACCCATGTGATCAACTATGGTCTGCCCGACGAAACAGAATCCTATACCCACCGCAGCGGACGTACCGGACGTGCCGGTAAAACCGGTATCTCCATCTCTATCTGCCACGTGAAGGAGAAAGGGAAGATCCGCGACATCGAACGGGCCATCAACAAACAGTTTGAAAAAGGCGAGATGCCGACCGGCAAGGCCATCTGCGAAAAGCAGTTGTTCAGCCTCGTCGACCAGATCGAGAAAGTAAAGGTGAGTGAAGAAGAGATCGCCGAAATGATGCCTTCCATCTACCGCAAACTCGAATGGCTGGATAAAGAAGATATCATCAAACGCGTCGTATCCCTCGAATTCAACCGTATGATCGACTACTATAGAGATGCCGACGATCTCGACGCAGTAGACGAATACACCGCCCGGAAAGAGAGAGGCGAAAAAGGCGAACGCGGTGATCGGGGCGAACGCGGTGGTCGTCGTACCTACGAGGCCGAAGAAGGCTATACGCGCTTTTTCATCAACTTCGGGAAAGCCGACGGCATGTATCCGAACAACCTGATCGAACTGGTGAAACGCTGTGCCGGTAAAGTACGCATCGGCAAGATCGACCTGCGCAAAGAATTCTCCTTCTTCGAAATCGAAGATGGCGACGCCCGACGCGTGATGGAGCAGATGAACGGCTACGAACTTGACGGTCGCCGCATCTCTGTAGAGAATGCACAGGCTGAAAGCAAATACAAGAAGAAGCCCGTGCGGAAAAGTGACGGCGGCGACAACGCCCCGAAAGACAAACGGGAGTATGCGGGCAAAAAAGACAAGCCCTTCTACGACCGCTACGAAAGACGCGGTGGTGGCAACAGCGACAAGCCCTGGCGCCGCAGCGCTTCGGAACGCGAAGACCGAAAAAAGAAATACCGTCGTTGATTAGAACGACAAAATTGCAATAAACAAAAGGCTGAACCCGCTATCGTGTTCAGCCTTTGCTTTTCAGATTGTCCGGATACGTTCGCTGAAGATGGAGAGGGTAGCTTATTTTCAAATGACAGTGGCCGTTACTCCGCAATCTTGTCGACCACCACAGCAATAGCGCCATCGCCTGTAACATTACAAGCCGTACCGAAGCTGTCCATCGCAATATAGAGGGCAATCATCAGGGCTTGGAGGGTTTCATTGAAACCAAGCATGCTTTGCAACAAACCTAATGCGGCCATAATGGCGCCACCCGGCACACCGGGAGCGGCAACCATGGCAACACCCAACATCATGATAAAGCCACCGTATTGGGCCAGTGTAACCGGCTCGCCGGCCATGATCATGATGGCCATGGCACAAGCGACGATCTTCATCGTGCTACCTGCCAAGTGAATGGTAGCGCAGAGGGGAATAACGAAGACAGCAATATTCTCGCGAACCCCATTCTTCAATGTCTGCCGCAAAGTAACCGGGATAGTGGCTGCCGACGATTGGGTACCCAGTGCCGTGGCATAGGCCGTCAACATGGTACGAAGCAGTTTAAAGGGGTTCTTCCCGCTGACAGCTCCGGCAATCAGGAACTGGATCAACAACAATAGAACATGTAATACAAAGATAACCAGGATCACCTTCACAAACATCCCCATGATCATAGTCACCTGTCCGCTCACCGTAATATTAAGGAAAAGACCGAAGATATGCAACGGCAGCAGCGGGATAATCACCGCTTCGATCAGTTTGGAGATGATCTCCTTAAAGTCATTGAATCCATTCCGCAACGTGGAACCGGCAATATGCGACAAACCAAGCCCAATGGTGAAGGCCAGGAGCAACGCCGTCATGATATCCATCAACGGAGGCATCCCGATCTTGAAATAAGGTAACAGCATGAACTGCTCGGGATTTTCCAACGCGGTCAGTTCACCATTGACCGGCAGAATTTGAGGGAATATCGCGATACTGCTGAAGTAGGTAAAGAAACCCGAGAACAGGGTTGATCCATAAGCAATCAACACCGTGATAAGCAACAGTCGACCGGCACCTTTTCCCAGGTCGCCAATAGCAGGAGCCACCAAGCCCAAGATAATAAGCGGGATGGCAAACGACAGGAAGTTGCCGAATAGGGAATTGAACGTTACAAAGATACGGGCGATGCCACCGGGCAAGAATTGTCCGAACAGAATACCGGCAAGGATCGCGATGATGACCCTACCTAACAGGGAGATCTTTATCTTCTTCATGGTGCTGTGTTATTTTGTAGCCGAGGGCGGCCATAGTGATTGTCATCAGGGGACTGATCAGGTTGAAGAAGCAATAAGGGAGGTAGGTCCAGGTAGCAACGCCCAGCACGGTGGCCTGGGTCATCCCACAAGTATTCCAGGGAACAAGGACAGAAGTGACGGTGACGGAGTCTTCCGTCGTACGACTCAGCAGACGGCTTTCATAGCCTTTTTCCCGGTAGATATCCTTGTACATATTGCAGGTGAGAATGATCGACATATATTGGTCGGCGGTACAGATATTCATGAAGAGACCGGAGAAGACAGTGGAGGTGACCATGCTTACCCGGCGTTTCATAAAGCGCACCATTTGGGAGGTGAGGCTTTGCAGCATGCCACTTGCCGTCATTGTCCCGCCAAAACACATGGCACAGAGGATCAGCCAAATGGTGACCATCATACCACCCATGCCCCGGGTAGAAACAAGGCTGTTAAGCACCTCATTACCCATCTCAATCTGCGTACTACCGTAGAACATGATCAGTGCACCTTTGAAACGGGCGGCAGCATCAAGTACCGGCGAACCGGCGATCTCCTGCAACAGATGAGGTTGGAAAATCAAGGCAAATATACCCGCCAGGGCTGCCGAGAGGAAGAGAGTGACCAGAGTAGGCCATTTCCGTGCAATCATGACACCCGTCAGCACCGGCACAAGCAACAACCAGGGAGAGATATAGAAATGTTCCTTCAATAAGGCGGAATAGATGGTAGCCTGATCGGCGGCCGTCGATGTGTGCAGAAAACCGGCAACAGCAAAAATCAGCAGTGTCAGCAGAATGGTAGGAACAGTCGTGATCATCATATACCGGATATGGGTGAACAAGGGGGTACCCGTCACTGACGACGCCAGCACGGTAGTATCTGACAAGGGCGACATCTTATCACCAAAGTAAGCGCCCGAGATAATTGCGCCTGCGATCCAGCCGTCGGAAAAACCCTGCGTCTGTCCGATTCCCATCAGGGCGATACCGATCGTAGCAACCGTTGTCCATGAACTGCCTGTCATCAACGATACTAGGCAACAAATGGCACAACAGGATACCAGGAAGAAGGACGGGTGAAGGATCTTCATCCCATAATAGATCAATGTGGGTACTACCCCGCTAACCATCCAACTGCCCGATAAAGCCCCGATCAATATCAGGATAATAATAGCAACGGATACACCCAATATGTTTGTGCCGATAGCCTCTTCAATCCGTTTCCATTTAACGTTACAACAGACGATGGCGATAAACACACTAACAGCCGAGGCAGCCAATAGCGACACCTGGCTTCCCCCTTCAAGCGCGTCGGCGCCAAAGATACGGATAGTAAAAAACAACATCACGACCAATACCACAAGGGGTATCAGTGACACAAGGGGGGAGGGCTGCTTTACGGGTTTCTCCATACTATAATTACATCTTCTTTACCAGATCACGATTTCGTCGGTAAAGATAAAGCAACCTTTGTTTACTTCATACGCTTTTACCCGGATAAATCGTGCTATCCAATTGCCATGAAAAGCATATTCCTGAAAAGACAACAGGGGATCGTCGTTCGGATAAGTGGTCGGAACAACACCCTGTGAGGTAAAGGAGACACCGTCTTCCGATGTCAGTATCTCCACACTTCCCGGTTGAAATACCTGCGGGCCGATCAACTGCATAAAGCGGGCCGATACCTTATGTATGGTAGTCACTTCACCCATATCGACAATGCAATCCAGCGTATTGGTATACCCCTGCCAGCGGTTGTCTAAATAAGTCAGCCCACCCCGGTAGCCGTCGAGCAAAGCATTCATCCCGCCTGCCATATATTTGGCGGAGAGGTTGCTGTTGTAGTGGATAGGCTTGTTGATACCACGATGATAGTCCACTTTACGGTCGGAAGGTTTCCCTTGTAACTTACCGTCGCGGAAAATAGCAGCTACCACATGGGCAGAATCCTTTACGACGATGGGCTTGGTATACAGGTGGGAGGAGGCGGTAGGGATACTACCGTCGGTGGTATAACGTATTTCGGCCGGGTATTTTTCGGCATCGAGCATTACCTCTATCTTCTTATGGATAGTATCCACGGTCATCGTGAGATCAATCTCATCAGAAAGGGAGAAGGCATTGATACCCCGGGCATGCAGGCCGGGGATATGAGCATTCATACGGGGCTTAAAGTCTTGCCAGTCGCGTTGATCCTGAGGTGTCCATGCGACTTCAGCCAAGGCCAGGGTACGGGGGAAATACATGTATTCGACATGGGCTTCATCTTGTATATATTCAGTCCAGAGGTTGGCTTGTACACCAAGGATATGCTTGTGTTGCTCGGTTGTCAGCGAGTCCGTTGGAACCGGATTAAAACTATAGACCCGGCGTGGGGGAACGTAACCACCGATGCCCGGAGGTTGGGTGGCCGGATCGGCCTGGTAGTAATCGAAATAGAGGTAACTGTTGGGAACCATCACAACATCGTGTCCCATCCGGGCAGCCTGGATACCTCCGGCTTCACCTTGCCATGACATCACGGTAGCCTCAGGAGCCAGTCCGCCTTCAAGAATCTCGTCCCAACCAAGCAGTTTTCGGCCTTTGGTATGGATGAACTCATCCATGCGGTGGATCATATAGCTTTGTAGTTCGTCCACATTTTTGAGTCCTTCCCGCTTCATCAAGGCCTGACATTTGGGGCAGGTACGCCAGTGACGTTTGCTGGCTTCGTCGCCACCGACATGGATATATTCCGAGGGGAAGAGTTCCATGATTTCTGTCAGTACATTCTGCAAGAAAGTGAACGTTTTTTCGTTACCGATACAAAAGTCTTCTCCCTTATAGGTTTCACCGGCACAGCAAAGTTCCGGATAGGCGGCAAAGATTTCGGATGAATGACCGGGCATCTCTACTTCGGGGATGATGGTGATCTGCCGTTCGGCTGCGTAAGCGATTATTTCACGCATATCGTCTTTGGTAAAATAGCCTCCGTAGGCTCCTTTCGTCCCTTCGGGAAGGTAACGATGACCGGTATGTGCCCATTCTGTCCAGTCGCTTTCGGTACGGAAAGCCGCTTTTTGTGTCAATTCCGGGTATTGATCCATCTGGAGTCGCCATCCGCCACCGTCGGTAAGGTGGAGATGCAGGCGGTTTAGTTTGTAATAGGACATTTCAGTCAGCAACTTGAGTACAAACTCCTTCGGAAAGAAGTGACGCGACACGTCGAGCATCAAGCCACGGTATCGGAAACGGGGGGCATCCTGGATGGTGACGTAAGGGATACCATTGGGAGTCATTAGCTGGTGCAAGGTTTGTTCGGCATAGAAGAAGCCGGCCTCGTCAGAGGCCTTTATTACAACGCCATTTTTATCTACCGTTAGTTGATAACCTTCGGGTGGCAATTGGTTCTCAGGGGTTATCCGGGTAAATTCGGGTTTGTCGATAGGATAAAAACCATCCTTCACCGTCATACTGACGGGCTTGGGGATGACAGAGACAGTGGGTTTCTCTTGCGGCGCACAGCTAGCCAACAAGCATACGGCAGCAACTGCCATTGTTTTCACGGTCATACTACAAAATAGATACATACACAGATTGATTTGAGTTTATTCATAAGATTATTTACGAAGGCGTAAATGTAAGGGAAATTTCCGAGATGGAGAAAAACGATTAAAGGCTGGCTAAAGTGCAGTTTGTATTCCTGTAGTTTACAGAAATACAAACTGTGACTTGGGTATTTACGATTTCACTTATCAATTAAAATAGTCAAAATTAACCCACAGGTGCTTTGACCTGCATCTGAGGATTCTTGTCAAATGTATCCAACTCAGGCCAACCGTCTTTTGTCCATGTTACGGGTTGTATGAAGGTCTCACGCCCCAGCGAGCAATTACCATAAGTAGTCAACGGCCGCGAACCCAGATGCGTAGTATACCATTCTCCGGCTGGTGTTTCGACCAGCATGCCATGTCCGGCTTTCTGAATCACTGAAGTGGAATCATTTCCGGAGTTTTCAGGAGTGATCATATTGATACCGGGCACTAACCGATAGTCGGACGCGCCCCCTTCCTTCCCGATTGTGTATTCATGATATATACATTATAACATATGTAGTTGAACACTACCGGGATCATTCGCTTTCAGGTCAAAAAGGATCAATTCGTTTTGTCCTTTCTTCAGATCTGCGGCACGTATCCGCAGGGTTTGTATGGCTTCTTCCTCCCAATAAGCCCCTAGATAGTGCCCATTGACCCACACTTCGCCCATACCCCATCCCTTGATATCCAATGAAACATCTTTCAACTCATCCAACGAGAACAAGCCCCGGTGAAAGCACGGAAGCGTCGCCGGTTTTTCTTTGGAGACAAACTGTAGTTTCGAGACATCCGCATCCCTTATCCACAGGGGTGTTATTTTCCACTTACGGATACTCGTCCCACCCAGTAACACATTGCCGAAAATACCTCTTGAATTGTCCAAAATTTCAGGGCCATAGGTTATCCGGCCTATATTCTCTACATAGAGTTGCAGGGTTGATTGTCCCGTAGGAAGATTCAGAGGAATGGTATTCTTTTCAGCGTTTAACGAACCCACATATACCCCATTCAAATAGACCGCAGCATAATCCCTTACATTTTCAACCTGGAGTAAGACCTCTCCTCCGGCTTCCGATCCGATTTCCGTTTCATACAAGACGTATCCGGATTCCATATCCAGGTCACCCATTGTTAACAGCGTAGCGGATTGACGGGATGTACCATACACCTGATCCAATGACGCCACTGCATCCATCCGGATTGTGCCCTCCTGCCCCAAAACCGGCAGTATGGTACAAATACATAGAACGAGCCCGATAATTCTTCTCATTTTTCAGTCTTATTTTAGTATGTCTTTTATTGCGTCAGTGCATTTCACCTCAATCAGTCGTTGACATAAATGTATCGATAAACGATTCGTCAAGCGTAGCCTGAGGATTGAAATCTCCTCCTATGGCATACTGATATACGCTGTGAAGCAATTGGCTGGCGGCCGGACGGTTTTCCATATCCGTTTCCGTGTCTAACACAAGCACCAACAGTTTGCCTTTGTTTACTTTCGCTTCAAAGGCAATACCTAATTTCTGATTATGGTCATGACTGTCGATCACCTGGATAAACGGCCTGAAATTATCCGGCGTATCCGGCATTTCAATGACTTTGGAATAATTCAGGATATCCCACCACTGCCAGTTCGTATGACTTTCCGTGGGAAATTGAGCAAATACCGGATGTTCGTTATGGATCAGGCAGCCCAATGTCATTGGCGGCCATTTGAACATGATCGGATTCCAGAAATGATTGTGGAATACGGATTTGCGCCCTTTCACTTTCGCAGGCTCCGGTAAGAAAACTACTTTCTTCCCTTCAGACAGGTATGTGCGGGCCTGCTCGTTGAACTCTTTGGTAAACAGTATCTCGTCTGTCGATTGGAAAGGTTGTGTCTGAAGACGCGGATACACCCAAATATTCCAACTGTTCCGGATCTTATCCGTAACGGCCAGGCTGATCGTCAGTTTCTGAGGGCTACTTACCTTATTCAGCGGAACAGTGATTTCTCCCAGATCGAACACGCCGCCTGCCGGAATACGCTGTGACGGTAATTTCCCCGTATCCAGGATCTTTCCTGACTCATCACTGATTGTCCACTGCGGGGTTACTTTCTTAAGCGCAGATTCGCCATATTGGTAGATCTCTGCTTTTGCCTTGAATACCTCCTCATTGGTATACGAACGTTTGTCAAAGCGGAGCAAAGGCACGACAGGCGCACAAGACTCCCTGAACCTTTCGGGCGTAACCAATCCTTTTGAATCCCAGAAAGGATCAAGGATACCAACAAAAGCATACCCTTGCCCGGGGAAATCGTTCAAGGATAATAATTGAAAACCTCCTCCTTTCGATGTCCTTAGTAAGGCTTCAATCACATCTTTGTATTCGATCACTGTCAAGGCGCCGGAAGCCTGGAAAAAGGCATCCGCCTGATCAGCCATACCGTTGGCTGTAAGCAATTCCCTGAATACGTCAAAGTTCCGGGGTTTTACCGGGCCTGTGTATTTAGGCATTTCGTTGAAGTTGGGGTACATGCAACGCTGTCCGGCTTCGTGTGCGATGACCGGCACATCGATATCCGATTCTTTGTTCCGATCCCAATTGGTAGAGGGTTTACCATCATAAACAGTGATGGATCCTTTGTTAGAGACATGCGACGTATAATATTGGTCGGAAACGACTCTTTTACGAGCTGTCGCACCACTGTAGAGATGCCGGGAATCCAGTTCCCTTCCCGTGCGGGTCAGATCTTCGATGAAATCAAAATCACCCCTGATCTCATTCCCATTACAATACAACACAAAGGAGGGATGGTTTCCATATTCTTTGAGTATCGCTTTTTGTTCCTTCCGGAAGAAATCGAAACGATGGCCTTCATTGTAATCACCATCTTCTCCCCAGAAAGGCAGTTCCACCTGAAAATATACCCCTAATTTATCTGCTGCGCGAAAAGCGGCCGCAGGAGGACACCAGGAATGAAAGCGCATGTGGTTCATACCGTACGATTTCAGGATCGTCAGTACACGTTCCCAGGACGCATCGTCAACAGGAGCATGACCTGTGGCAGGGAAAACGCCGTTTTCCACCGTTCCCCTCATATGCACCGGGTGGTCGTTGATCAATACCTGGTTTCGTCCTTGCGTCACTTCGCGCATACCAAAGGTAACCGAACGGGTATCCAGATAAGCTGCATCCGCCGTATTCGTCTCCAACCGGCAGGCTATTTGATACAGGTTCGGGGAAAACTCGTTCCAATACTTTATCTTTTCACCCAGCGCAATCGTTCCTTCAAACAGGATAGTAGAATCACTACTATTTACAAGAGGAAGCTCTTTTTTCAGTTCATACGCCTGACCGGAGATTCTAAAAACGGCTTTACCAGTTATGGCTGCTTTCGTTTTGTTTGCTATCGCCATTTTCACCCGCAGCGTTTTATCGTTTACAGAAGGATACACCTGCATATCATCTATGTATACAGGATCAACGGCGATCAGTTTGATGTCGCCCAACATACCGTTCCAATTGATCTGTGTAAACTCAGTATGGGCGTGATCCCATTTATGGGTAGGATACTGAAAGCGGTTATCGACACAAACGGTTATACGATGTTCCTGTCCCGGAGTAAGAAACCCTGTCAGGTCGTGCTGGTGCGGAACGCTTACATAGTCATTTTTCCCGGCTTGTTTGTTTTCCACATACACAGTGCTTAACCAGTGACAACGTTCGATATACAAAAATATCCTTTTCCCGGCCCATTCTTTGGGAATGGTCACGTATTTCTGATACCAGGCGGGGCCCATGTATTCGTAGGCACGGGTAAGTCTGTCCAAATGGCGGTAAGTCGATTTCATGCCCAATTGGTAGTCATCCGTTATAGCAGGTAACATAATGGAATCTTGTAACCGGGGTTGGTTATAAATACAAGAAAGAGGAGCTTCGCCGAAGTCCATCAGGTCCAATTGGAACCCCCATTGACCAGACAGGTCAATCTCATTCTCCTGTCCGCTTACCGGAAGGGAGAACAGGAGTACGATAACAAGGTAGCATAACTGTTTCATATGAGTATATATTATTTGGTTTAGAAATAGTTAATTAGGCTATTTAAACATATATGTTGTATGCTGGCGTATAGTAACTGTCTTTGACTGATCGTTATATCTGATTTTTACCTTTTTGTCTTCTTTCGACCGAATACCGGCAGAGACAAGTTTTGCATTTTCCCATTTCAGATCCACGACCAGGCCATTACGTGCGCAGAGACCTTTGATCTCTCCGTCTTCCCATCCGGAAGGCAATGCGGGCAATAAGTGAATTTCGTCCATGTGGCTTTGCAACAACATTTCCGCTATGCCGGCCGTACCGCCCAGATTTCCATCAATCTGGAAAGGTGGGTGTACATTGAACAGGTTATATTGGGTGTTTTTAGCAAGCAACTCCTGCACATTCGCCCCAGCCTCTTCGCCATCCAGCAAACGGGCATAAAAATTGATCATCCAGGCACGGCTCCATCCGGTATATGACCCTTGACGGTTGGTTTCGTTTTCGTTATAGAAACGGCGACGCTCAATCGTTCTGCGTGCCGCTTCAAACAAGTCCTTTTGAGAGGGATTGATGGATTTTCCGGGATAGAGGCCAAACAAATGCGAGACATGTCGATGGCCGGGTTCCACCTCCTCATAATCCTCGATCCACTCCTGAATGGTGTTGTACCTTTCACTGATGCGGACAGGAGGCAATTTAGCCAACGTGGATTGAAGCCTTTTCGGTAAATCTGTTTTGTCACCGGTTATTTTCCCGGCTTTGAGGCAAGCCTGGAATAGTTCCATGATGATTTGAATATCCATCGTAGCCCCATACGTCAAGGCAAAAACTTCACCATCCGGCAACCGGTATCTGTTTTCGGGCGAATTGGACGGAGCGGTGACCAGATACCCCTTCTTATCCGTGGTCAGATAGTCCATGATAAATTCGGCGGCCTCGACCATGGAAGGATAGGCCTCTTTTTCCAGATACTCCTTGTCGCCTGTAAACAGGTAATGCTCCCATTGATGCAAGACCAGCCAGGAACCGGCAATAGGGAATGTCCCCCACCCTACGCCGTCACTGATAGCGGTACGCCCGAAAGGATCTGTCAGATGATTCATGGTCCAACCGGTTGAATTGTATGTTTTCCGTGCTGTCACCCTCCCCGGTTCACGCAGGGCGTTAATCAGGTTGGAGAATGGAATAACCGTTTCGGACAAGTTACATACTTCGGCCGGCCAGTAGTTCATTTGTATATTAATGTTCGTATGGAAATCGGAACTCCATGCAGCCGCCATGTCTTTATTCCAAATCCCCTGCAAGTTGGCAGGCAGCACCCCGGGCGTACGTGAGCTACCCATCAGCAGGTAACGCCCGTATTGAAAATAGAGGGCGACCAGCGAAAGGTCTTTTTCACCTTCTTTCACCCGTTTCAGCCGCTCATCGGTGGGCAGGGACGATGCGTCTCCCAAATTAAACACCACCCGGTTGAATAGGGCGCTATGGTCTGCTATCTGTTTATCTTTCACTTGTTCATAGGATTGATTCTGCACCGAAGCCAGGATCGTTTTGCAGCGATCAGCCGGATCTATACGCCGGTCGAGATCTAACCGGGCAACGTTATAATCCGTGGCAGCCGTGAAGTAAAATACAGCTTCATCCGCATGCTCCACATAGAATGAATTGGCCAGGATGATCATCTTGCCGCCCTTGTTTTTCCCGATTATCCGTCCGGCAAACTTCATGTGAGGGCCACTTTCCCCGGTATCTTTCCCCGGCAGGTCGATAATTTGTCCGTTTATTTCCAATTCGTTCGCGGAAACCGGATGGGCTACGGCATCCTGTTCCCGGTTGTAGTGTAAACGGAAAGTCAGTTTACCCGGTGTCTCCGAAGAGAGTTTTATAACCATGCAATTATCCGGGGCGGAGACGAAGACTTCCCGGCGATACCGTATCCCATCCATTTCGTACGATACCGATGTGATACCCGTTACCAGATCCAGGCTACGCTGATAGTTCGTAATCTTTTGCGATGGATTCCTGTCGTCAATAAAATCGATGTAAATATTTCCGAAAGACTGGTAGGAACGGATACGCAAAGGATTGCTTTTCAGGTTCTTTTCAGACATTTCCACCGCTTGGGCTATCTGTCCGTTGATCAAGAACTTTTGTATTTCAGGCAATGCGGAAGCTGCATCGGCATTGGCTTCGCTTTTACATCCCGCCCACAGGCTTTCTTCGTTCAGTTGGATGGTTTCCTTATAATAATGGCCAAACACCATCGCTCCTAATCGCCCATTTCCAACCGGTAATGCCTCGTCCCAATTCTTTGCAGGTTGTTTATACCATACTACATGATCCTGATGCTGTGCTACGACAGCCATCACGCAAAACAAACAACAGATAAAGCAACAGATTTTTTTCATATACATGATATTAGAGATTGCCATACAAATATAGGGGAAAAAAATCCTTCGCTACAGCGACTCTTCCTTTTTTGTCGAGTAGGCTGGGGCTGAAATGCCCGGGCCTACTCGACAAAAAAGGAAAAGTGGATATGGTTTGGACTGATCCTGCAACACAAAAGTTTTCTCTCTGGCTGAGGTTAAGTGGACGGATAGGTACTAATACTTTTCATTCCTGCGGCGATTTATGTCTACTGGGTTTCAGCTTTTCTTTATAAAAATAAGAGCATTCAACTACTCACACCTAATGAGGTATCAAAATAAGCATAAAAATACTCTTATTTTGTTTTTCGATTATATATCACTGAATTACAACTACATATATCTGCATAAATAATAATTATCATGCGGCACATCAGTGGTGCCGCATGTAATTACTATTGAGTAACTGGGAGTCAATCAACTGAAACACTTAGGACAGCATACAATCCAGGAGAAGCACACGAACTGGTTGAACGACAAAATATAGTGTAATGACCGGTAGCATTGAATGTGATGTGGTTTGTATTTCCCGAAGGGTACTGTGTAATTCCTGTCAAAGGCCCCACCATCCATTCGTAACTTCCATCTGAAGACCAAGGCAAAGCGGTATAAACAGCACTGGTCCCAAGGTTCATTGACGAAGGGCCGGAGATGGATGTCACCGGTAGAACACCAATGAAACTATTGTAGAAAGATTATATGTATTCCCTCCGTAAGTACAAGCTACACTAATTGTCGCACTTGGCGAAGTGCCAGATGATGATTTACTGATAACAACGGTCCTTGTCCCCTGTCCACTTACAATTTGTAAGCCGGAAGGGACTGACCAACTGATTGAGGTGGAACCTTCCGGTATAGAAAATGAGGAGGAACCTGAACAGGGGACTAAGGCAAATCCTGAAATAGAAGGGTATTTCATATAGTATTGTCGCCGACCTAATTCATATGGACATTTGTCAGCCGAGTGTATATAACGACCCCAAGATCCCCATTTTGATTCGTATTTTCCAGCATTTGCTCCTGAAGTTATTCGTACTGCAGAATGATCATAGGGATTTATCCACTCTCCAGTATGGAGAGACCAAAGCCATAATGAACCATAGTAAACTTTTATCGCATAAGGTTCTGACACTTCGATATAACTTTCGTCTTCCCAGTATTTTTTGATATTATTATTGGCTGGGGGCGTATAACTACTACTATATGGATTAAATTGTTGCCAATCGGATTTTGAGAAGGCGCTAATCCAATAGCCGCCGGTTCCTCCTTCGGATTTTACCATGCATAGGAATGACAATTGTATTCACTGGTAGCATTCCCTGTTTTGGTTACAAGACCTGTCCATCCGGCTAACGAAATGTATTCTGCTGCTTGGTTTTCAAAAAGAGCCACATTCCCGGCTGAATAAGCATATGCCTCAACCGATGTGCCATTAGGCGTGTAAACTACTTGTGCAAACAATGTACATGTCATTAGTAGCAATATAACTGACAGTAACATTATACATAGCCTCTTCATTGTATTATCATTTACTGTTTAACAGATATTTTATCCCAAACTGAGTAACAAAATCGCTGAATTTTTTATCCACCCTTGAGTCATTCGTATTCATACTCAGAGCCGTTTGCATATCTTTATTTTTCTGTATGGCAGCAAGAAAATCGGCGTCATTTTCTCTAATAAGAATGATGGATATTAAAAAATTGATGGATCTTACTGCCGTGAAATTAATTAGATAATCCCTATTGAACAGTTGTTTCTGCTTCTCAATAGCCAGTTGCAAGACCGCTCTTCTCGTCTGTGCGGAGCAATTCTTCTGGAAACACTCCTGAGCAAGTCTATAAGCAAATCTTGACAAAACATAGTTCCCATCTTGAGGAGGGAAAGCTATGCTAGACCATCCGAGTTGAAAATGAGGTCGATATGCTTTACAAGCCGATATTAATTCACCTACCGTATCTATATTATCAATTTCGTCGAGAGGATAGTTGATGTTTTCAGCTGCGTATTCATGCAGCCTAAAATCTATCTGAATAGATTTGCTTGCTATTTTCACATATTCTACTCCCGTTGGGCTGTGAGACAATTTCCTGTTTGTGTCATCGCTAGAAACCTCTATATCTGATATTTCATTGAAGAGGAGGTCTTCATTTGCCAATTGACAGGCAAATAGGGACATCATCAACATAGCCGATAAAAATGCATTCGTTTTTTTCATGACTCAATTGTTTTTTGAAATTTCGATAAAAGCATCCAAAAATTGTGGATTATCGCTAATTAGTTCCGGGTCGCACAGGATAATCCCATGCCAATTTACTTTCTTGCTCATCAACGGACTTTGTGACCACCGGCTCTTCTTTTCCGAGAGAGTCAAATTTGTCACTACATCCGGCAACGATTACACCTAGTGTAATTGTTGTAATAATAAAAATGATTTTTACGTTCATGCTACTTCTTACTTCTAGTTTGAGATAAATAGTATTGGCGAAAAAACAAGTCCAATAAGAAGCTACCGCCTAAGCATCTACAACTGCTATAAACCTTTAGAGGCAGATAGTTGGTACCACAAGTCTTGTAATGACATACATTCCGAATCAAAGCTATGCTTTCTTTCCGAGAATATCCGGGAATTAACTAAACAAAAATAAACAAATGGGGCGGCATTTCCCCTCCCTAAACAAACGGATAATAGGTGAACATAAGGAGAGCGTCACAAAGAGCGGATATAGCTATCGAAAACATCAAGCGGTTTGCCTTCTCCAAGGATCAAGTTGCAAAGTCTTCTTCGTTTAGTTGATGCGTATTGCTCATATCCGGCTATACAGATTCCGATTGTTTTTGGGTTTAGGTTTGCTTTGGTCATATATAGGGTAAGTTTTGTCTGATAGTCAATACCAGGGAAAACCTGTAGGAGATGCTTATTAAAATCCGGAAAGGTGTTGTCTATTGCTTTTATAAGGGCTAATATATCCTTTTTGCTAATTGTATTAGGGGCATAGTTATAAAATAGCATGTATATATCAGAAGTATAAAATGCTTTTTCTCTTTCTTCGCCCAATCCCTTCGCCTCTTCTGACAATTGTTCTAATACTTCCACTTCATGCTCCTCACACTCAGACCGTGACTCCTTGCCTGGAACGTTTTTATTCAGTTCATTAAGCCTTTTTTCAGCGGCTAACCACTCTTTCTTCTTACGTAGCAGATAAATAATAAGGCCAATACATACCAAAAACAAGAAAATGACCACCCATAACAGCATACTCCAACTGCTGTGGTTTATATAACCTGATAGGTACGATTCTGCTATGAATAACAAGTATCTCATAAGCCTAAGCGCTATTTGGCGTTTTACCCTAATCTGTTACGAAGATAGCCATTTTAAAAAAAAGTCAGATGAAGATAAAAGAATAAGTTCTTTTTACGCAGATTACCGTTGTTTTTGACCGGGATGGCCGCAGGATGCAATAAAATCCCTACTTTTGTGTGTTATAAGAAGACATACTATCGACAATGAAGTACCTGATCCGGAAAACGGAAGACATAAAGGAGGCGGTTATCAACCTGCCGGCATCGAAGAGTATCAGTAACAGGGCGCTTATTCTGAATGCGTTGAGTTATAGCCCGTATGATGTGCGGAACCTGGCGGATTGCGATGATACGAATGTGCTTAACCGGGCGTTGAATTCCAACACCAACCATTTCGATATCGGGGCAGCGGGGACGGCCATGCGGTTTCTAACAGCGTTCCTGGCAAAGATCGTAGGAGAATGGACGATTACGGGGTCTGCACGGATGAAGAATCGTCCGATCGGGCCGCTGGTGGATGCATTGAATGCACTGGGTGGACGGATTGAGTATATGGAAAAAACCGGCTTCCCGCCGTTGCGTATCTATGGCAGTGCCTTGCAGGGGGGAGAAATCACAGTGCCGGGAAATATCAGTTCACAATATATATCCGCCTTGTTGATGATTGCTCCGTTGATGGAAAAAGGATTGCAGATCAAGTTGGAAGGAGAGGTGATTTCCCGTCCGTATATTGAGCTGACGCTGGGGATGATGGAGATATTCGGCGTGCATTGCACATTCGAAGACAATGTGATTACGGTGCCGATGGGTGAATATACACCTGTTCCTTTTACGGTGGAACCGGACTGGAGTGCGGCGTCATACTGGTTTGAGATCGCTTCTTTGTCATCGACCGATACAATCTATCAGATACCGGAGTTAAATAATGATAGCCTCCAGGGAGATGCCATTTGCCAGGCGTTGTTCCGGAAGTTGGGGGTAGGCATGAACGTATCCGGAAACCGGGCGACATTGAAGGGTTCGGCAACCAACTGTCCGCTTTTTGAACATGATTTTATGGAGACGCCTGACCTGGCGCAGACATTTGCCGTTTCCTGTGCATTGAAGGAGATTCCTTTCCACTTTACGGGTTTACAGAGTTTGCGTATTAAAGAGACAGACCGTATCCTGGCACTGAAGACGGAATTGAAGAAGCTGGGCTATGTGTTGGCCGATACCGCCGACACGCTAACATGGAACGGCGAACGGTGTGCGCCGGATACTGATCCGGTGATTGCCACCTACGAAGACCACCGCATGGCAATGGCATTTGCGCCGGCGGCCCTGGTGCGTCCGGCAGGCATTACAATTGCCGATCCGCAGGTGGTGTCTAAAAGCTATCCCGGGTACTGGGAGGATTTGAAGAAAACTGGTTTTACAATTACAGAGGTATAAAGAGGAATACATACGATGATTTATCTGATTCTTGGCCTGATAGTCCTTGGTTGCGTGGCTGCCGTATTCGGTTATTTCCGCAACAAGCGATTACAGCAAATGCTGGAACGCGGGGAGATTGACACCATACCCGAAGCACAGGAGATCCCTGAGGTATGCTGTGGGCAGCATGAACTATGCGAACGCGATAGTCTACTGGCGGCAGTCAGCAAGCAGATTGACTATTACGAAGACGAAGACCTGGATCGTTTCCGCGGCACGGAGGCAGCGGCCTACGACGAAGCAGCGGTTGGCGAATTCCGCGAAGTGCTCTATACCCTGCGGGATGTGGAAGTGGCCGGATGGTTACGCAGCCTGCAACTACGTGCCATCAATCTGCCCGATGCGCTGAAGGATGAAGCCTTCCTGATCGTCGGGGAACGGCGGATACATTAAACGACGGACACAGATACAGTAACGACGCATGGAGATCCTACACTATACCTTCTTCCAACATGCCCTGATTGGCAGCCTGCTGACGGCCATTACCTGCGGGGTCGTGGGTACGTATATCGTAGCACGCCGGCTGGTGTTTATCAGCGGGGGGATTACGCACGCTTCTTTCGGCGGACTGGGACTGGGGTTTTACCTGGGGATGAATCCGACGCTGATGGCGATGGTATTCTCTGTCCTCTCGGCCTTTGGGGTGGAATGGGCGAGTAAGTCGCAGCATGTGCGGGAAGATTCGGCCATTGCCGGGATCTGGTCACTGGGTATGGCACTGGGGGTGATCTTTATTTTCCTTACGCCGGGGTATGCACCGAATCTGTCGGCCTATTTGTTTGGGAATATATTGACGATTTCGTTGGCGGATATCTGTTGGATGGCAGCGTTGGCAGTAGTGCTGCTGGTGCTCTTTTCGGTATTCCTGCGGGAGATTGTGTTTGTGGCATTCGACCGTGATTTTGCCCGTACGCAAGGGTTACCCGTCAAACTGGTGGAATATGGGATGATTTGTTTGATTGCCATTACGATTGTGCTCTCGATCCGACTGGTGGGTATTATGCTATTGATGAGCATGTTGACATTGCCACAGATTACCTTAAATTTGTTTACGGCCGACTTTAAAAAGATTATGATCGGCAGCGTGGTCCTGGGTTTTGCGGCCTGTATCGCGGGGTTGATCCTCTCCTATCTGATCAATGTGCCTTCGGGGGCATTTATTATCCTTGTCCTGGTGGTTCTCTTTTTAGGGGCAAAAGCAATAAAAACAGTCACGAAACGTTACTATACAGACAAGGTATAGCCTTGCATATGACCCTATTCGGGATCAAAGGATGAAGAAAGGTTTCTATTATATACTATTCGTAGTTGTATCGGCTTGTTTGCTTGGATCGTGCAGTACGCAGAAAAACACCAAAGCAAGCCGCTTCTATCATTCGTTTACTACCCGCTATAATATTTATTACAATGGCAAGGTCTCGTTCGACGAGTCGTTGGATGCGATGCAGAAAGGTTACCGGGAGAACTATTCCGAGCAGATCCTGATGTATCCGATCAGTGCACAGCCGAAAGACAAAGCGACACCAGGTGGGCCTTTCGACCGGGCGATCGAGAAGAGTAATAAAGCGATCAAGCTTCATTCCATCCAGGTAAAACCCATCAAGAAAGCCGGATGGCGAAGCAATCCCAAAGAGGTTGCACTACAGGCACAGGAAGAATACAACCCGTTCCTGAGAAACAGTTGGCTGATGCTGGGACAAGCACAGTTCTACAATGCAGACTTCCTGCAGGCATCCGCCACCTTCTCTTATATTTCCCGCCATTATGCGACGGATGAGGTCGTGGCTTCCGAAGCACGGATCTGGCAGGCGCGCTGTTACTCCGAGATGGGCTGGTTCTATGAATCGGAAGATGTGTTGAATAAACTGAACATCAATGGAATCCCGAAAGTTAATCTCAATACGTATGCAGCGGTGAATGCCGACCTGTTGATCAAGGAAGGAAAGTTTGAAGAAGCGATCCCCGACCTACAGACTGCCATCAAAGCCGAAAAGAATAAACTCCAGCGGACACGTATGAAGTACTTGCTGGGACAACTCTATACCACACTTGGATTAGACGGACTGGCCTATACGCAGTTCGGGCAGGTGGTATCGGCCAGTCCGCCTTATGAGTTGGAATTTGCCGCCCGTATCCGCCAGTCGGAAGTGTTTGCCGGCGGGAATTACCTGAAAGAGGTGAAGAAGCTGGAACGGATGACCAAAAGCGAGAAAAACAAGGAACTGCTCGATCAGGTCTACTACGCCATCGGGAATATGTACCTGAACCGCGAAGATACGGTCAACGCCATTCATAACTATCGCCTCGGGATTGAGAAGAGTACCCGGAACGGGCTGGACAAAGCCATCTGCCAGATCAAACTGGGGGATATCTATTTTACACAGCGCGACTATATCAATGCTCAACCCTGCTACAGCGGTGCGTTGTCAGCCATACAAAAAGAGCACAAAGACTATAAGCGGGTAGCCAAACTGTCGGAGATATTGGATGAGTTGGTGGTCCATGTAGAGGCCGTCCAATTACAGGACAGCCTGCAAACCCTGGCACGGATGCCGGAAGCCGAGCGGCTGGCCGTGATCGACAAGATCATCGAAAAAGTCAAGAAGGAGGAAGAGGAAGCCAAGGCGGAAGCCGAAAAAGCGGCTTACCTTGCCCAGGCCGAAGCCAGCAACCAGGGTATCAACCGGCCGGGAACGGAAACAGCCGTTGCCGCGTTGCCCACTACCGGAGGCGGTGCCTTCTATTTCTATAATCCACAGACCGTCGCACAGGGAAAGACACAGTTCCAACGCCTCTGGGGTCGCCGGGTACTGGAAGACAACTGGCGGAGAAACAACAAAACCATGTCTACCTTCGGCTCGATGGAAGCAGATATGGTCGCCGAACAGGCTGTCACTGATTCTACCGGAGTAGTCCAGGCAACAGTTGATGCTACCGATCAGCCGGAAGATATCTCAAATGATCCCAAGACCCGGGAGTTTTATATCCAGCAATTACCGCTTACCCCAGAAGATGTGGAAGCGTCGAACATTATCATTGTGGATGGTCTCTACCAGATGGCGATGATCTATAAAGACCGGCTGGAAGACCTGCCCCTGTCGATCGAAGGATTCCAGACACTCGACAATCGCTTCCCCGAGAATGAACACCTGCTCGAAAGCTACTACCAGATCTACCTGATGGCGCTTCGCCTCGAAGATATGGCATTGGCCAACGAATATAAGAACAAGCTGATCAATGCTTTCCCCGGCAGCGACTACGCCGTGGCAGTGGCCGACCCGAACTATCTGTACAATATCAGCATGATGGATCAGGTGCAGGACTCCGTCTATCAGCGCACCTACCAGGCTTACCTGGATGGCAATGTAGACGAGGTACGGAAGAACTTCCGGACAATGAGCGAAAAGTATCCGCTGGCCAAGCTGATGCCCAAGTTCATGTTCCTGGACGCATTGACCAATGTGCAGACCGGCGATGTGGAAGGATTTAAGACGACGCTGAAAACGCTGATCGATAAATATCCGGATGCCGACGTAACCGAGCTGGCGGGTGAGATGTTGAAAGGTGTCCTCCGTGGCCGTACCCTCGTGCAGGGGAATGTACGCGGCATGACCTGGAATATGCGCTTTGGTGGAGAAGGCGAGATTTCAGCGGCCGACTCGGCAAGGGTATTCAGCCCGGAAACGAATGTCCCCTATCGGATGATGATGCTCTATCCTACCGGAAGCCTGGATAAGAACTATCTGTTGTTTACCGTAGCTGCCTACAACTTCGCCAACTTTATGGTGAAGGAATTTGATATGAATGTAGAAGAGAACGGGCCGGTAAGCATCCTGAGCATCGACGGTTTCTACAACTTCAATGAGGTGCTGCATTACTACAAGATGATCTATGGTAAAGACGGCTATGCCACTGCGCTGAGCAAAGAGGTGACCGTTATCCCGATTTCGCTCGACAACTACGAAACGCTGCTGCGCGGCAAAACGATCGACGAATATATCGATTTCTTCGAAGAACACTTTGCCGAGCTGGCTCCCGAAATGCTTGCCCGCTGGTCGGCACACCGCGAAGCGGATATGCTGGCTGCGGAAGAGGGACAAGCAACAGAACAGGGCACTGAACAGCCGGTCGAACAACCGATAGAGCAACCGGCACCCCAATCTACCGAGCAACCTGCTGCCCAGCAACAGCCCAGGCAAGAAAAAGAAGTTGTGACCGTCCAGCCGGATACCGTATTCAACGAACTTATCCTGCCGGATACCACCCTGATCCTGCCGCCTGCAGTACTCCCTGATGATACGTTGCAAACCGAGCCGCCTGCCACAACGGAAGAAGCCGTTTCGTCGCCTGACAGTATACCGGCTATGCCGACTCCGGTGGTAAGAAGAGATCTGACGCTCAAAGAAATAGAAGAGATACGCAAACGTGAAGCTGAAGTCGAAGCGATCCGCAAAGGGGAAGAAGCCGAGGTGGAACAAGCGAAAGAACAGTTGCTTAAAGAACAGAAAGCACAGGAAGAACTCGACCGTGCCACCCTTCTGAAGAAAAAGAAAGCCGAAGATGCGGCCAAGGAAAAAGCACGCGAGGAACGTGAAAAGCAACTGAAACGCGAACGCGCCGCCAAGGAAAAAGCCAGTGCCGAACTGCAGAAGCAGAAAGAACGCGACTACAAGGCACGCCTGAAGCAAAAGGAGAAAGAGCGCAAGCAGAAAGAAGCTGAATACCAAAAGAAGCTTCGCGAACGCGAAAAGGCGCGTAAGAAATAGCGTGCTACCGCAAAAAACCATACATTTGCAGAAAACGGTTTGTAATGAAGCGCATCTTTCTGACAGGATATATGGGAGCCGGTAAAACGACGGTCGGAAAAGACCTTTCCAAACGGATGGGTCTTTCGTTTATCGACTTGGATCTGTATATCGAAGGACGTTATCTGAAAAGCGTCCGTCAACTGTTTGAAGAAAAAGGAGAAGCGGCTTTCCGTGAGATCGAACGCCGTATGTTGCATGAAGTATCTACGTTTGAGGATATACTGATCTCTACCGGTGGTGGCGCCCCCTGCTATGCCGACAATATGGCTTTTATGAATGAGCAGGGAACCACCGTTTACCTGAAGGTATCGGTCGACGAATTGGTCAAACGCCTCGAAATAGGTAAAGGAACCCGCCCTGTACTGAAAGGGCGTAAAGGAGACGAGCTGAAAGCCTTTGTGCAGGAAAGCCTGACCCTGCGCGAACCCTTCTATACACAAGCCACCATCATCCTTGATGCCGAAGTGATGCTAACCGACACCGATGTGGCTACCATATCAAAAGCATTGGAAGAAAAATTATAACTATGGATACAGCCGGAAGCAAACAAACACAAGGAGCCTATATCCCACAGGAATTGTTGCTTGAACTAAACAAGACAGGGAACCAGCTACATATCGGTATCCCGCGTGAAATAGATGAGTGTGAACGCCGCCTGGCATTGACACCCGAAGCGGTAGATATACTGACCGGTTGCGGCCACCGTGTATGGATTGAGACGGGCGCCGGGTTAGGAATCAACTATTCGGACAACCATTATGCCGAATCGGGCGCAGAGATTATGCAGACGGCTGCCGAAGTTTACCAGGCGGATATCATACTCAAAATACTACCGCCAACGGTGGAAGAAGTGGCGTTGATGAAACCCCGCAGTTCCCTGCTCTCCATGTTGCAACTCCGTTCCCTTTCGCAGGAAGCCTTCGAACTGATGATGGCCAAGCGCATCAATGGGATCGCCTATGAACTGATTGCCGACGAACAGCGCAAACTGCCCGTCATGACCGTTATATCCGAGATCGAAGGAACAGCCGCGATCACGATCGCTTCCGAAATGCTGAGCAATACCCTGGGAGGGAAAGGTATCCTGCTGGGAGGTATCCCGGGCGTATCGCCTACCGAGGTGGTAATCATTGGTGCAGGCAGCGCCGGAACCGTAGCCGCCCGTGCCGCCCTTTCATTGGGAGCCAGTGTGAAGGTGTTTGACGATGATATCAACAAATTGCGTACCATCCAACTGACCTTGGGGCAAGGGTTGTTCACGTCCACTTTTCATCCGAATGTGCTGCATAACGCGTTCCTCACTGCCGATGTGGTGATTGGCGCCATGCGCTATATCAATACCAATAAGCGGTATGTGATTGCCGAAGAACTGATCCGTTCCATGAAACGGGGGGCGCTGGTGATCGACCTCCGCATGAGCCAGGGAGGATGCTTCGAAACCACCTGCGGCCTCTCCTCTTCCGATCCCGGCATCTTCGAGCAATTCGGTATCCTGCATTACTGCAAGCCGAATATCAGTAACCGGGTAGCCCGCACCACCTCCATGGCGTTGAGCAATATCTTTATCCCGACACTGATACAACTGAGCGACCTGGGAACGATACAGGCCATGATCAAGAGTATGCCCGGCATTAAGGCGGGCGTATATATGTATGCCGGCAAGCCGGTCAACGAGTACGTCGCCAGTCATTTTAACATGCGATTCAACAATATTGATATATATTTGGCAGCATTTTAGCGTATTTTACCAACATCCGCAGGGTAAATACTTACCTTTGCAGACAATTTGAACATATAAAAGCGATAAGCTAAAAGTAGTTATGGCAGATCAAACAAAAGTAACCACTTTGGAAAAAGTGGTAGTCCGTTTCTCGGGAGACTCCGGGGACGGTATGCAGTTAAGCGGTACGATCTTTTCCAACCTCTCGGCTATCTTCGGAAATGAGATATCTACATTTCCCGACTTCCCCGCCGAGATCCGCGCCCCACAGGGATCACTCAGTGGCGTATCGGGTTTCCAGGTTCATCTGGGCTCGCGCAACGTGATGACTCCGGGCGACAAAGCAGATGTACTGGTGGCTATGAATCCGGCAGCCTTGAAGGTCAATGTAAAGACCCTCAAGCCCAATGCCATAGTGATTATCGACACTGATTCGTTCGAGAAGAGTGATTTGGACAAAGCCCAATTCAAGACCGACGATCCGTTCACGGAATTAGGCCTTACCTCCGTTCAGGTGGTAGCGGCTTCTATTTCTACGATGGTACGCGACGGTTTGGAAGCGTTTGGGTTAGACCACAAAGCAGCCGTCCGTTGCAAGAATATGTTTGCACTCGGTCTCGTGTGCTGGTTGTTCGAACGTCCGCTCGAAGGCGCCATGCACATGCTGCAAAATAAGTTTGCCAAGAAACCGACTATCGCCCAGGCCAATATCAAGGCGCTGACCGATGGCTACAACTACGGTCACAATATCCAGGCCAGCGTATCTACCTACCGCATCGAAACGAAGAAAGCCGAACCGGGTTTCTATATGGACGTCAACGGTAACAAGGCTACGGCCTACGGTTTGATCGGCGCTGCCGAAAAAGCAGGTTTGAAACTCTTCCTCGGCAGCTACCCCATCACACCTGCTACCGATATCCTCCAGGAACTGTCGGCACGTAAGGAACTGGGCGTAAAAGGACTTCAATTTGAAGATGAAATAGCCGGTATCTGTACCTCTATCGGCGCCAGCTTTGCCGGTAACCTCGCCGCTACATCGACTTCAGGCCCCGGCCTGGCGCTGAAAAGCGAAGCGATCGGCCTGGCAGTTATCGCCGAACTGCCCCTCGTAGTGGTGGATGTACAACGCGGAGGACCGTCTACCGGTCTGCCTACCAAGAGCGAACAGACCGACCTGATGCAGGCACTATACGGACGTAACGGGGAAAGCCCTGCTGTCGTGATCGCCGCCTCTACGCCAACCGACTGCTTTGATGCCGCCTTCTGGTCGGGCAAACTGGCTGTCGAGCATATGACGCCGGTCATCCTCTTGACCGATTCATTTATCGCCAACGGTTCTTCCGCCTGGAAGATACCCAATATGGATGATTACCCCGCCATTACACCGCAATACGTGGATCAATATGAGGGTGACAAGCCTTGGAAACCGTATCGCCGCAATCCGGATAGCCTCGTACGTTACTGGGCAGTACCGGGTACGGAAGGATTCGCCCACCGTGTAGGTGGCCTTGAAAAGGATTACGATACCAGCGCCATCTCTACCGATGCCCTCAATCACCAGAAGATGGTGGAAACACGTCAGGCAAAGATCGACAACATTGCCAATTTCATTCCCGAACAGGAAGTGATCGGAGATGCGGATGCCGACCTGCTGCTGGTAGGCTGGGGTGGTACCTACGGACACTTGTACGAAGCCATGGAAACCATGCGTGAAAACGGCAAGAAGGTAGCTTTGGCACACTTCAAGTTTATCAACCCGCTACCGAAGAATACGGAAGACATCTTGCTCAAATATAAGAGAGTAGTGGTGGTGGAACAGAACAAGGGGCAGTTTGCCAACTTCCTCCGCAGCAAAATATCCGGATTCAATCCCTATAAGTTTAACCGCGTGAAAGGACAGCCGTTTGTGGTAGCAAGACTGGTTGAAGAATTCACCAAATTACTGGAGGCATAACTCATGGAAGAAACAACAACATATCAGGCAAAAGATTATAAGAGCGACCAGTACGTACGCTGGTGCCCGGGCTGTGGAGACCACGCCGTATTGAATTGCGTACACAAAGCCATGGCCGAGTTAGGTGTAGATCCGAAAGACATTGCCGTGATCTCCGGTATCGGCTGCTCGTCGCGTCTGCCCTATTATATGAATACGTATGGCTTCCATACCATCCATGGACGTGCCGCAGCAATTGCCACTGGCGTAAAGACCGCCCGCCCCGACCTCAGCGTATGGGTGATGACCGGCGATGGCGACTGCCTGGCCATCGGTGGTAACCATTTTATCCACGCCGTGCGCCGGAATGTGGATATGAATATCGTGCTTTTCAACAACAAGATATACGGATTGACCAAAGGACAGTACTCGCCCACGTCAGATCGTGGCGTAGTAACGAAGAGCTCACCTTTCGGAACGGTCGAAGAGCCGTTTATCCCCGCCGAGTTAGCGATGGGTGCCCGGGGTAACTTCTTTGCCCGTGTGATTGATGTCGACCTGAAGAACACCACCGAAGTGCTGGCCGACTCGGCACGCCACAAAGGCTGTTCCGTGGTAGAAGTATTGGTGAACTGTGTCATCTTCAACGATGGTATCCACCGTCATCTGTCGGAAAAGGAACACCGTGCCGACCGTACCATCTTCCTCCGCCATGGTGAAAAGATGGTCTACGGAAAGAACAGCGACAAGGGTATCGTGCTCGAAGGCCTCAAGCTGAAAGCCGTTACGATTGGTGAAGACGGGTATACGCTGGACGATATACTGGTACACGATGCGCATGAGAAAGACATCACCCTGCATATGATGCTGGCGTTGATGGGCGACGACATGCCGATCGCTATCGGTGTGATCCGCGATATCGACGCTCCCTGCTACGACCAGGCAGTGACGGAACAGATCGAAGCCGTACAGGCGAAGAATCCGATCCGCAAACTGAACGACCTGCTGATGAGCGGTGAAGTCTGGGAAGTGAAATAGCCTATAAGTAAATGTAATACCATGAGAACACACCTTATGATCTGTGCGCTGCTTCTATCCGCAGGCAGCGCATTCGCACAGGGATACAAGTTTACGGATGTACAAAGGTTGCCGGCTACTCCGGTGAAGAACCAGGCATCGACTGGTACCTGCTGGTGCTTTGCCACCGTCTCGTTTCTTGAATCGGAGCTGATCCGGACGGGTAAGGGTGAGTACGATCTGTCGGAAATGTTTATCGTCCGCCAGAAGTACATGAACCAGTTGCAAGACAATTACGTTCGTAAAGGAGAAGGTAATATCGGGCAGGGCAGCCTCGGACATTCGGTGAAGAATGCCGTACGCCAGGTCGGCCTTGTACCGGAGGAAGTGTATACGGGTCTCAATTACGGCTCCGCCTATCACAACCACAGTGAGATGGAAGCCTATATGGCGGCCATTGCCAACACGGCGGTGAAGATGAAAAAGCGCAGTCCACAGTACTACGAGTTGATCGACAACCTGTTCGACACCTACCTGGGCAAGCTGCCGAAAACATTCACTTACAAGGGCACCGAATATACGCCGCAATCCTTTGCCGCCTCCCTGGGGCTGAATATGGACGATTACATCGAGCTGACCAGCTTCACCCATCATCCGTATTACGTGAAGTTCGACGTGGAAGTACCCGACAACTGGGAACACCAGTTGATGTATAACCTCCCGCTCGACGAATTGATCGATGTGATGAACCATTCCCTCAAGGCCGGTTATACCGTATGCTGGGATGGCGACGTGAGCGAAAAAGGCTTCTCCTACACCAATGGTGTAGCCATCAACCCGGAAGTAAGCAACGTTGACAGCTACGCCACGACCGACCGTGCCCGTTTCGAAAAGATGAATCCCAACCAACGGTTGGAAGAAGTCTATAAGTACGAACGCCCCTATCCGGAGGTCAAGGTAACACCGGAGATACGCCAGGCCGGCTACGAAGCCTTTGTGACGACAGACGACCACCTGATGCACATCACCGGTATCGTCAAAGACCAGAACAGTACCCCATACTACATTACCAAGAACTCTTGGGGTACGGAACGCAACGCCTTTGCCGGTTATCTCAACATGTCCGAAAGCTACGTCCGCGCCAAGACCATCTACATCATGGTCCACAAAGACGCCATCCCCCAAGCCACAAAGGCGAAATTGGGGTTGTAAGGGGGGCAGGAATTACGCGTTATATGTAGACCCGTGCCAGGCAAACTGCCTTGACACGGGTCTTTCATGCGGAAGAAATCTACCATCAGAAGTTGCCCATTTGAAATTTGTGTTAACTTTGCCTTGTTAACGTAAGTCAGATTGTACAGTTGGAAAAGAAGTCGAACATTGTTCCCCCGTCAGAAATTGACTCAGAACGAAATTTCGGTTCGTTCTATGAATCATACTATAAACGATTTTATCGTTATGCGTACTATTATGTAAACGATTCGGGAACGGCCGAAGATATTACGCATGATGCGATTATATATTATTGGGAAAACAGGCGCAGATTATCGGCAGAAACGGATGCTTTAGGCTATATATTGCTGACGGTAAAGAATAAATGCCTAAATTGTTTAAAGCATCTACAGGTAGAATCAGAATATAATAAGAGCTATCTGGAGCTGTATGAATGGGAAGTGAAAGCCCGTATCATGACATTGGAAAATGAGAATTATTCGGAAATTTTCATGAAAGATATCATTGAAATCGTGACAAAATCTTTAGCCAAGCTTCCTAAACAAACACAGGATATTTTCAGAAAAAACCGCTTTGAATATAAATCAAGAAAAGAAATTGCCGCAGAAATGGGGGTATCAATACAAAAAATTGACTACCACATAAATAAGGCTAATAACCATTTATACAAAGACTTAAAAGATTACTATCCATTACTTATATTGTTTTTTCCACTATTTTCCAATTAATTTTTATAAGTACCTTGCCCTTCTCCCACAATTTATCACTATTGTTTTGGGGAGTGATGTCGATATGTGCATTTTCAAGAACCTTCCATTTTTGCTTACTATCTACACGGGCATAGATGTCCGTCAACCCCTGTAACTGACTAAATTCCAAACACTTCAAAGAGTTATTTTAGATTTTAATGGGACAGGAATATGTTTTCTCAGAAAATTATTTCGTGAAGTTTGGGGTTTTGGGACTTTCGGTTGCTCTTATTATAGAACGATTGAAACGAACGAAATCGGAATGAATATAGATCATCATATACTTTTACGTTACTTCTCCGGAGAGTCTTCGGAAGAGGAAAAGGAACAGATTCGCCAGTGGCTGGAAAGCGACGAGGCGAATAAGAAGAAATTTATCCGTGAACGGATTCGCTTTGATGCCTCTGTCGTTATTGGTGAAAATGAAGATTTGGTTAGACCGGCTTCTTTAACGCGACGGATGATGATTAATTCACTGAAAGTAGCCTCTGTTGTATTGTTGCTGATTGGCTGCAGCTATTTTTACAATGCTTACCGGATGCGTGAATTGGGTGAACTCATGCAGGATATATATGTTCCGCCTGGTAGCCGGACATCGATTACATTATCAGAAGGATCTACCGTATGGCTGAATTCAAATACGACATTTAAATACCCCAGCCTTTTTAGTGATGAACGAATTGTGGAATTGGATGGGGAAGGTTTTTTCGAAATAGCAAAAGATACCGACAAGCCCTTTATTGTACATACTGATAAATATAGCATAGAAGTACTGGGAACGAGCTTTAATTTAGAGTCGTATGATAACGGTTCTCATTTTGAGACTGCACTATTTACCGGAAAAGTGAAACTATTTAAGAATCAAGAGAATAGCGATACTGTTTTTTTGAGCGCGGGAGAAACAGCTACATTGATCAGAGATGAACTTGTTATTTCTCCGACAAACTACAATCTGTACAGATGGAAGGAGGGCATTATTGTTATTGAAAACGAGTCATTTGAAGACATCATGGCTTTGTTTGAAAAGTATTTCGATCTGAAAATAGTAGTGCAGGTGGAGGAGGTGAAAGAACTGGGTTACTGGGGGAAATTCCGGATGGCGGATGGGATTGATCATGCGTTAAGGGTTTTGCAGAAAGACTTCAGTTTTACATACAAGCGAGAGGAGGATTCGAATATTATTTACATTTATTGAGATGTCACTTTCACCATTATGGGTGAGTGACTTACTGAATTTTCGGATCACTAGATAAAAATTATTAACAGTAACAACAGAATGCCTATGGACAAAAACAGTCTTTAAAAATGAATCGGTAAATGCGTCAACACTTACCGATTCCAAACAAGTACATGTGAAAATATACTTATTACTTACAAGTCAAATACAAAGATATGAAAAAAATCTTTTTATCAGGGGGGAGATTGTCTGAAAACGATCAACCCAAACAACTATTTAGAATCATGAGGTTAACATTTTTTTTATTATTGACATTTGCCAGTTTTGCATTTGCGAACAATGCCAATTCGCAAAATGCCAAGGTAAATTTGAACAAACAAAGCGCCATACTTAAAGATGTGCTGGAGGAGATAGAGAACCAGACGGATTATCTTTTTGTTTCGAACCGAGATATTAACCTGGCGCAAAGAGTGTCCGTGCGCGCGAAAAATAAATCCGTACGGGAAGTCTTAGACCATATCCTCGGGGATACGGATTTATCCTATACAATGGAGGGTATCAATATTATCCTTTCAAGAAGAGAATCACAGGAAAGTGAGGCTGTTGCCCAACAAAAACGAACTATTACCGGAACGGTTACGGATGACAGCGGAGAATCTATTATCGGAGCCAATATTACTGAAAGAGGAACTACGAATGGAACCATAACGGATCTCGACGGTCATTTTTCTCTTACGGTTGGTGATCATGCTGTCCTAAAAATATCGTATATTGGTTATATCACTCAGGAGGTCACTGTCGGAAGTCAAAATAATCTGATAATCACCTTACACGAAGATACGCAGGCCTTGGGTGAAGTGATTGTAATCGGCTACGGTACGACCCGGAGAAAGGATTTTACCGGTTCTGTGTCTTCTGTCAAAATGGAAGATTCACCGATTGCATTGCAGTCAAACCTAAATGCACTGGAAGCAATCAAGGGCAATGTCCCCGGTCTTGATATCGGTGCCACAAACGAAGCTGGAGGAACTCCATCCATGCAGATTCGTGGACAGAAATCAATATCGGGATCAAATGATCCTTTGATTGTTTTGGATGGGGTTATTTACATGGGTAGTATCAATGATATTAACCCGAACGACATTGCTTCTTTTGATATCTTGAAAGATGCGACGTCAGCAGCTGCTTACGGTTCACGTTCGGCAAACGGAGTGATTATTATTACAACTAAAAAAGGCCGTATAGGCAAACCAGTCATCACATTGAATGCCAGTGGGAGTATGCAGACATGGCAGACCAGACCGGATCTGATGAACGGTGAACAGTGGTTGGCATCGGTTCTGGCACGTAATAATTCAACGGATATGAGTTGGATGACTCCACAGGAAATAGCAAATATGGATGCAGGAAAAACAACCGACTGGATGGATGTTGTTACCCGCACCGGTTGGGTACAGGATTATCAGTTATCAGTTTCCGGAGCAGGAGAAAAAATGAACTATTATTTATCGACATCCTATTCTGATAATGAAGGAGTTGTTGTCGGAGATGACTGGAATCGTTTTTCTGTATTAGGAAAAGTTAATACGGATATAACAAGCTGGTTACAAATTGGGGTGGATGCTTCTTATACAAAAACAGATAAATCCGGTATTAGGGCTGATTTAAACAGGGCGGCAACAGCCAATCCATTTGCTGTTAATTATCGGGATGAAGCGAATAAATTACTGGAGAGATTCCCTTATACACAGTCTCTTAATCATCCATTGTGGGATACGGAAGAAGCTGGCGTAAGAGATAATATAGATAAAAATGATAATTTTCGTCTGAATGCGTATGCGGTTGTCAAATTACCGTGGGTAGAAGGATTAAGTTACCGTTTTAATTATACGGCAAATCAGACAAATGATGAGTATGGTAATTTTTACTATGAATCTTATTATGTAAAAGAGGGCGCTTATAATGATGAAACGCGATACTCACCGGCTACTTATCAAAGCCTGTTAAGCAACGCGAACGGAAATCTTCGGGAAAGAACGAGAACCAGCTGGTTAGTTGATAACATTCTGAATTATAAGCGAACGTTTGGAAGGCATTCGGTTGATTTGACCGCTGTAGCTACACGTGACCGTTTGACATGGGTATCAGAGAAAATTTCCGGTTCAAATTTTTCAGCCAATGGTAATACCACACTTGGTATCAATGGACTTCATTACGCGACTGTGCAGAAAATTGATCTGTCTAATAACTCTGATGGGATGTATAATTATCAACGTTCAAACATCGGTTACCTCGGGCGCATCAATTATTCATTTGATGACCGTTATTTCTTTACCGGTTCTTATCGTCGGGATGGAGCCTCCGTATTTGGTATGAATAATAAATGGGGTGATTTCTGGGCTTTTGGTGGAGCGTGGAATATAACAAACGAATCTTTTATGGAAAATATGGTAGATGCTATATTGAACAATTTGAAGGTCAAATTATCGTGGGGAAAAAACGGTAATCAGGGATTAGAGCCGTATGGAACATTGTCTACGGTAATAAACGGATCTTCAAGCGGTATTCGATATGAATTTGGTGACAGCAAAATCCTGTACGGTTTAAATACAAATGCGTTAGGAAATGCTGATTTAGGATGGGAGTCGACAGAGTCCTGGAATATCGGGTTAGAATCAGCCTGGTTAAACAACCGGTTGTTCGTGGATGTAGATATGTATTTTTCTAAGACGACCGACCAGATTTTTACGCGGAATATACCGGTTATGACTGGCTTTAAGACGATGAAGTCATCCATGGGACAAGTTGATAATCGAGGCATAGAGGTGAATGTTCGTTCTGTAAATATTACACAACAAGATTTCCAGTGGACAACGGGACTTACTTTCTGGCTGAATCGTAATAAGTTGGTTCATCTGTATGGAGATGACCTGAACGGTGATGGAAAAGAAGACGATGATATTTCTAATAGCCGGTTTATCGGGAAGCCTTTAGGCTCTATTTATGGATATGTTCAGGACGGCATTGTACAGGAAAGCGATATAGAATATATGTCGAAAAACGGAGTAGTTGCCGGAACTCCCAAATATAAGGATCTGGACGGAGACGGTGCGATAACTTCGGAAGACCGTGATATTTTGGGATATGCATCGCCTAACTTCCGATTGAATATGAGTAATTCGGTGACGTATAAGAATTGGGATTTGTATGTGATGCTTGCCGGAACTTTCGGTGGCGGAGGTTATTACCTGAAGTCTAATGCGTCAGCTTATATGACGAGTGGCTCCAGTTTATTTAATTCGAATGGAATATACATTCCGTGGTGGACTACTGAAAATCAAAGTAATAAATATCCTTCGGCGACATTTACCGGAGATAACCGGTTCCAAGGACTTCAGAATCGTGCTTTTGTACGTGTTCAGGATATCACATTATCGTATACATTCCGCGAAGACTGGGTGAAAAGAACAAAAATTGATCGACTGAAAATTTTCCTGACAGCTAAAAACCTGGCAACATTTACCAACTGGGAAGGAGGCGACCCGGAAGTCGGAGTAGCTGTTCGTGATAATACACCATCGGCATTAACATCATATTCGCTGGGATTGAATATTAGTTTTTAATCTTTTATAAATGATACATATGAAACAAAATATATTAAAACTAAGTATAGGATTCTGTCTATCTGTCTTTGTATTGACCGGATGTAACGATTCCGATTTTCTGACGGAAAAGCCAAAAGCTTTTTATACGACGGATAATGCTTTCTCTACTTCAGAACAGGTAGACCAGGCATTAATCGCCTGCTATTCCCATATTCGGGCAATGTACTGTATGACTGAAGAAAGTATGGCATCGTTTGCTTTTCGTGGTGGTAATGGTACGGATATGTATGATGTCGCCACGATCCGAAGAAGTAATCGGTTTAATGATTATGGCATCATTACAACGGAGCATGATGTATTTTATACAAACTATTCGCATTGGTACCAGTTGATAGCTAAAGCAAATTTGGCATTATACGCAGCGGAGTTGCCTCAGATAGCATGGGCGTCACAACAGGACAAAGCCTATGCAATAGCGCAGGCTCGTTTCTTCAGGGCTTGGTGTTATCGTAATCTGGGAGAATTATATGGTGGTGTACCTCTTGTCACGGAAATCACGACGACTCCGCATTATGATTTTGTGCGAACTCCACGCATTGAAACATACCAGTTTGCAATAGACGAGCTTGAAGCGGTTTTAAACGATCTGCCAGAAACGACTCCTTCACCGGGGCGTATCGTTCGTGGTGCGGCACAGCATACTTTGTGCCAGCTATATCTTGATAAAGGGCTTACTCTGGAGGAAGAAGGGAAAAGTGGTGATGCGCAAACTGCATACAATCGATCTGTTGAATATGGAAATATTTTGATAGACGGTTCGGCATATAGCCTAATGACCGAACGGTTCGGTTCTCGCAAAAACGAGAACCCTGATTTCTATTATGCAAATACGGTGGCGGAACAAATCCCAAGTCGTTTGTATTCTGCAGCAGGGGTCGTTATGGAAGGTAATGTTATTTGGGATATGTTCCAGGAAGGAAACCAAAATTATCAGCAAGGGAACAAGGAAGCAATTTGGGTCGCTCAAATTGATTATGCTGCATACAAAACAGAGGACGGATCTTCTAAATTGCAGTATTCGCGTGTGTTTGGTCCCGTATTTAGAGATCCGATGTCTTCTATTTGCTTTGGCGCTATGGAAGATGTCGGTGGACGCGGGATCGTGCAGGTGATGCCGACCATGTATACCCGTGACGTTATCTATGAGGAGAAATGGGCGGATGATTTGCGTAATTCAGACGCAGTATTTCGTAGAACGTTTTTGGGGAATGTCTCCACTTCGGAATATTTTGGAAAAGCTATTCCCTGGAGTGTTCTTTATCGTAACGGACAAGGTACGGATGCTGTAAATACGGCGAAGACACAAGTTTTCCCTGTTTCATGCAAGATTGCTACTGATAAATATACCGGTATTTCAGATGGAGAAAACCGTAGTAATTTGTTCCGCGATGAATATATTATTCGTCTATCGGAAACGATTCTGTTACGTGCCGAAGCAAAAATGCGTTCAGGAAATAATGCAGGCGCTGCGGCAGATATTAATTTGCTGCGTGCTCGTGCTAAATGCGGTTATATGGTTACGGCGAAGGATGTAAGTGTAGATCTGATTTTGGATGAACGCGCCCGTGAATTAGTATACGAAGAAACACGTTGGAATACGTTGCTTCGTATGGGAGGAGCCATAGCAGTTGATCGAATAAAGAAGTATGCTTATTGGGATGACCCGCGTAATACATTAACAAAGAACTTTAATCTGTGGCCGATTCCACAAACGGTCATTGATACGAATAAAGATGTGATTATCGAGCAAAACCCCGGATGGTAGTATGATTTGTGATTATTACACATGAAAATTATACTATTCTTTTTAGTTTGGATTATGTTGTTGGGCCGCGTAGCGCCCAACAACAATTCCATGAAATCACAGTCCGAACACGGATCGGATGGGTTTTTACCTGATTTTACGACTTCTTCCGATCTGGAGACAGATTTCCTTTCTCCGCCTGATTATGCGAAACCTCGTGTTTATTGGTGGTGGTTAGAAGGGAGTATTTCCAAAAAAGGAATACTGTTTGACTTGATGGAAATGAAAAAGGCGGGTATTCAGGGGGCGATCATTTTTGACGCCGGTTCATCCTCATACGCCAATATGAGAAAAACAGCGCCAGGGCCTGTGTTTATGAGCGACGAATGGAGAGATTTGTTTACGTATGCCTGTATAGTTGCAGATAGTCTTGATATGGAAATCAGTCTGAATATTGGCAGTGGTTGGAACGATGGAGGGCCATGGGTTACACCGGAGGAAGCTTCCCAAAAGATGGTCTGGAGTGAATTAACGGTACAAGGGCCTAAGCTAATATCAGAAAAGTTGCCTATGCCCGAAGGATTACTGGAGGATAAGCAGGACGGGAAGCCTTATTACAATCCGATAGCAGTATTGGCGGTAAAAGAGACGCTCAACAGCGAATCGGTAAAACCGCTTGAAAATATGGATATTAAAGCTGTCCATTCGATTCGAATTCCTAAAACAGCGAACGGGCTGGGTTTTGACTGGGATATTTTCATGAAGGAGGAACCTTCGCAGGAAGGCGATTGTAATGCTTTTCTGAAAGATGTAATTGATATAACCAATAAGGTCGATGCTGATGGGAACATCAACTGGCAAGTTCCGGAAGGCAAATACATTATCATGCGTTTTGGTTATACCGGTACTGGTATAAAGGTTTCGACTCATAGCCCTGGAGGTGGCGGATGGGCAATTGATTATATGAGCAAAGAAGCAATGGATTTGCAATATGATAATACAGTCAGCATACTCCTTCAGGATTTAAGGCAGGCCGGTTCAAAAAGCCTGAAATATTTTCATGATGACAGCTGGGAACTTGGCGCTGCAAACTGGACACATCAATTTGATTTTCTTTTTGAAAAAGCAAACGGATATAATATCATTCGTTATTTGCCGGTTTTAACCGGGCGGATTATTGAAAGTCGCGAGATCTCTAATCGGTTTTTGTATGATTTCAGACGAACGATCGCAGATCTTATCTGGGAAAACCATTACAAGCATTTCCGCGACCGGGCAGATGCAGACGGATGCGGTATCCATTCGGAAAGTGGAGGTCCTCATCCGGCTCCGATTGATGCGCTGAAAAATGTTGGTTTGAATACTATTCCAATGGGTGAATTCTGGATACGCGCCAATACGCATCGGATTACTCCCGAAAGCCGTCTGTATGTAAAACAACCGGCATCGGCGGCACATATATACGGAAAGCGTTTTGTTCAGGCTGAAGGTCCGACAAGTATCGGGCCACACTGGGAAGAAGATTTTGCTTATATGAAACCGACCTTAGACAGAGTATATTGTGAGGGACTGAATCGCTTAGTCATACATACCTATACACACTCTCCCGAAGAGGCCGGAATTCCTGGAAATGAATATTTTGCCGGAACACATTTCAACCCGAATGTAACATGGTGGAAACAAGCGCCAGCTTTTCTGGCATGGAACAGCCGTATTTCTTTTATGTTGTCACAAGGTTTGTTTGTCGGAGATGTCTGTTTTTACTATGGAGATAATACTCCGAATCAAGTACCCTTGAAACATGTTTATGAAGGTTTGGGAGAAGGGTACGATTATGACGTCTGCAATACGGAAGTGATATTGGAGCGAATGACGACACGTGACGGAAAGATTTATCTTCCGGATGGCATGAGTTATGAAGTGTTGGTCTTACCGGAACGCATAGGTATTAACCCAAAAGTCCTGTCAAAGCTGGAGCAGTTAGTGAAAGACGGCGCTACCATTATAGGGCCGAGACCAGAGACATCGGTGGGATTGCGTGGTGATGAAGAGGCTGTTAAGAAAGTCAAAAAGACTACCGAGGCAATGTGGGGAGAAGATGGAAAGGAAAAAAACTCTTCTATGCGTAAAATAGCTTATGGCAAAGGTTTTGTCTGTACTGGTACGAATATTAGAAGCATTCTTTCCGAGAAGGGAATACAGCCTGACTTCTTGTATCAGAGTAGTCGGCCGGAAGCGCTTGTCGACTATATCCACCGGCATACCGACGATGCGGATATCTATTACATAGTAAACAGAAACGAACGGCCTGAATATATTCATGCGTCTTTTCGTGTGGCTTCCAAAGTTCCTGAGTTATGGGACCCTGTTACCGGTGAAATTGTGGACTGTCCAGTGTATTCTTCTGGAGGCGATAAGGTTTCAATACCTATGTTTTTAGAGCCGTTCGGATCCGTACTGGTTGTTTTTAGAAAAAAAACCGGTATTCATTACGAACAGATGCTTTGGAATGGTAATAACTTATTCCCAGCACTACCTGTAGATACATTTTGTACAGTTCCGTTTATACCACAAACCGGTGGTGGCTTGTTATTTGTTCATCCGGGTGAGTATTCACTGACTCTGTCAACCGGCGAAGAAGAAACAATATCGGTGGGCGAATGTCCTGAAATAAAAATCAATACCCCATGGGACGTGTCATTTGATCCGTTATGGGGCGGGCCGGAACATATTGTTTTTGAAGAACTCACACTCTGGAATACACATAAAGAGCCGGGAATCCGTTACTATTCAGGAACTGCAGTTTATCGCAATACCTTTGAAATATCTTCCGGGCAGATTGAAAACAAACGGGCCTATCTGGATCTGGGTGAAATGTATAATCTTGCGGAGGTTTATGTGAATGGAAAAACGGCAGGTGTGTGGTGGCAACCTCCTTTTTCCAGAGATATTACCGGACTTTTGGAGAATGGAATGAATAAAATTGAAATAAAAGTAGTTAATTTGTGGCCTAACCGGATTATCGGAGATAACTTTCTTCGGGAAAGCGAACGGTATACGAAAACAAATGTAGCAAAATTTACGACAGATTATCCACTACGGGCTTCCGGCCTGGTTGGGCCGGTGACAATTAAAATCATGCACCACTCACGATGAGGCATTAAAAAAATGAAATTTAAACAATTCCTAAAAATATAATTAACATCGCTACTTTAAATAATTTCTTATGCGTAAATTTTGTATTCTGATCATTGCTGTATTTATTTCCCACGTTTGTCCGGCCCAGTCGCCGGATCACCTGACAACTGATATTTTAGAGCATACCGACAGGGTACTGTTGGATGGGTATGTAACAAACCTGCCATTAGACAGGCTCTCGACGGCCGTCGAACGGTATCAGGTGGCTGAAATAAACAGCAGCCAGCCCAACCTGGGATGGGTAGTGAATAGTGACCAGCCGAATACCCTACAGGAAGCCTACCGCATCTTGTTGGCCTCTTCCGCGGAACTGTTGGCTGAAGGGAAAGCGGATATGTGGGATAGCGGACGGATGGAAAGCGATAACTCCGTGGCTGTTCTATACGGTGGAAAAGCGTTGCTCCCTTCGACGGTTTACTATTGGAAGGTAAAGACCTGGGATAACCATGGCCGGGAAAGCGATTATTCGCCTGTCAAACGCTTTATCACCGGGAAAACACTGGATGGAACCACCGCACGTTATCCCTTGCAGCTCACGGACGAACACCCGGTGCTGGTAAAGGAAACGGCTACGGGGCAAACGTTCATTGACTTCGGGAAAGCGTCGTTCGGCCGGTTGAAACTGACACTGACCTCCCAAGGGACTACGGATACTGTGACTATTCACCTGGGAGAATTGGCAGAGAACGGGAAAATAAATCGGACACCCGGAGGGACTATTCGCTATACTCGCTACCAGCTTCCACTCATGGCGGGAACCCATACTTATACATTAAAGATAACGCCGGACAAACGGAATACCGATATGTCGGCCAATGAGAGTGGCGTGAAGCCGATTCTGATGCCCGACTATATCGGGGAGGTGTATCCGTTCCGTTATTGTGAGATTGAGCAGTATCCGAAGGCCATAGAACCGGCGGCTATACTTCGGCAGACGGCTCATTATCCGTTTAATGATGACGCTTCTTTCTTCCATTCTTCGGATACGGTACTGAATCAGGTATGGGAGTTATGTAAGTACTCCATTAAAGCCACCTCGTTTGCCGGTGTCTATGTGGATGGCGACAGGGAGCGTATCCCTTACGAGGCCGATGCGGTGATCAATCAGTTATGTCATTACGCCGTAGACCGGGAGTTTTCGATGGCCCGATACAGTCATGAATACCTGATTCATTCCGCCACCTGGCCAGCCGAGTGGATTATGCAATCGGTGATCATGGCTTGGAATGATTACCTGTATACCGGGAATAAACAATCACTGAAACGATTCTATACCGATTTAAAGGCCAAGACGCTACTCGGCCTCAAAGACACGAACGGGCTGATCAGTACCCGTACAGGGAAGCAGACGCCCGAGTTACTTGCCTCCATCCATTTCCGCGGTAAAGCCTTGCGGGATATCGTGGATTGGCCGCAAAGCGGGATTCTGGGCCTTGGTAAAAGTGAACCCGGCGAAACGGACGGCTATGTATTCACCGACTATAACACCGTGGTCAATGCCTATCACTACAATGCCTTGACATTGATGAGCCGCATCGCCCGGGTAGTGGGCCATGACACCGACCAACTATTCTATACCCGGGAAGCAGCGCGTGTGAAAAAACAGATCAATACAAGCCTGTTAGACACAAAAAAAGGCTATTATAAGGACGGTATAGATACAGGCCACTGCTCCCTGGCTGCCAATATGTTTCCCATGGCTTTTGGTATCGTTCCTTCAAAGAATTATGCGTCTGTAAGAGACTTTATCCGGTCTCGCGGACTGGCCTGCAGTGTCTATGGCTCACAGTTCCTGCTGGATGCGGTATACGATGCCCATGATGCGGCATACGGCCTCGCCCTGTTATCGTCTACCGACGAACGGAGCTGGTATAACATGATCCGGGCCGGTTCGACCGTTTCAACTGAAGCATGGGATAGCAAATACAAGCCCAACCAGGACTGGAACCATGCCTGGGGAGCCGCACCGGCGAATCTGATCCCCCGGAAACTGATGGGGATCGAGCCTCTGGAACCCGGATTCCGGAAGATACGCATCAAACCTCAACCGGATACCCTCCGGCAGGCATCTATCCAGACCCCAACCATCCGGGGAAATGTGACTGTTGCTTTCGAGCAGACCCCCGATAAACGTTTTGAGATGCAGGTAGAGATTCCGGCTAACACTGTAGCTGAAGTATGGCTACCTTCTATGGGAAAACAGACCCGGGTATCCGTGGATAATCATTCCGAAAAGGGGCTCAGGGAAGGAGCGTTCATCAAAATCCAGGTGGGCTCAGGCAAGCATTCGTTTGTAGTCGAATAGCTATTTGGGAATATCGAACCAAACCATAGAGGAATCCTAAATGCTCCGCTATCGGATTTAGGTTCATATCATAAACGATCAGTTTCAGCAACCCACGTTGCCAGACATAGATTTTTCCTGTATAGTTGCTTGAGACACATGAGTGTCTGTGATCACCTCTGAAATGTCGTTTCTCGGATGACCATCCTTGCGTTGTTTACATCCAATATGAAATATTGAAATGATTAAAACGAAAACAATACTAGTTTTACTCATGCGCATTATTATTTTATTAAACGCAGATTAAGGCAGAGGGGCATTCTGCGCTAATCTGCGTTTGAAAGAAGAGGGACATCCTGAAGCAGGACGCCTCTTTAAACCTTATTTCGCCAGTTTCAGTTCGGTGATCAGGCGGGGGCATTTGCCCCATTTGTCGATCATGTAGAGGACGTAGCGGATATCGACGCCGATACAACGTTGCAGTTCGGGTTCGAAGGCGATGTCGCCACTCATAGCTTCCCAGTTACCGTCAAAAGCCAGACCGATCACGCGGCCTTTGCCATCGAACACGGGGCTACCTGAGTTACCGCCGGTGATATCATTGCCCGACAGGAAGCAGAGGGGCAGTTCGCCCTTTTCGTTGGCATAGGGGCCAAAGTCTTTCTTGCGGAGCAGGTCGAGGATCTCGGGTTGTACCCAGAATTCATCGCTGCTGGGGTCTTCCTTTTCGAAGATCCCTTTTTCAGTCGAATAATAGGTGTACCAGGCAGCATCATACGGACGGTAACCGGCAATCGAGCCGTAGCTCAGACGCATGGTGAAGTTGGCATCCGACGACAGCGCCTTGTCAGGATACATCTCCTTCAGACCGGCAAAGTAGAGGCGTTCGCCCTTCAGGATATCGAACTGGTAAGCTCCGGCCTGTTGCTGTATGGACTGCAGGCTGATCAGGGTAGAGAGGCTCAGTTCGAAGGCCGGGTCTTTCTTCATCGCCTTTTCGTAGGCTTTCGGATCTTTCAGGAGGGCGGATACTTTGTCGTACGACAGTAAAGAAGTATTCTTGAATACATCGGCTGCATATTTGGCATAGTCGCCTTTATACTTCTTATCGATGGCCTGGTAAACATCGGGGAGATATTGTGCGGATACTTTTTCCTTAGCGACCTTCAGCATGGCTGCCAGCACATCCTGATCCATACGGGGTTCGTAGTCTTTGAAGAACGGTTGGATACGGTCTTCGAGGAAGATGTCGATCTCTTCCGGGGTAGAGCCTTTCACGTCCACACTCTGCACCATACGTGCCAAGCGGATGATTTCGGCACCACCGGCAAAGGTTTCCGACAGATACGTCATGTTGCGGCGGGCTTCGTTGGAAGAGGTATACCCCTTTTTCAGCAGGTCGAGCACCTGTCCGTATTTTGCCTGTAAGCGGTCGTTCTGTCCGGCCCAGGCTTTGAATTCAGCTTCTTCCTTTTCCTTGCGGCCGATCACATCGAGGTTCTTCAAACCACGATTCATACCGATGGAGTTCTTCCAGTAGTTAGAGCTACCGGCAAATTTGGAGGAGTATTTGATACGTACTTCATCGCTGGCCAGCATTGCCTTTTTCCAGATTTCCTGTTTGACGCCACGCACTTCGATACGCGGCGTATTGAGGTCGTCGATACGTTGCTGCACACCCCAGGAACAGAGGTAGCGGCTGGTGCTACCCGGGAAACCGATCGTCATGGCGTAATCGTTTTCCTTATAGCCCTGGAGGGACACTTCGGCTACATATTTCGGGGCATACGGTTTGTTATCGGCAGCGTATTCGGCGGGTTTGTTGTCGGCGTTGGCATAGACGCGGAACACAGAGAAGTCGCCGGTATGACGCGGCCACATCCAGTTGTCGGTATCACCACCGAACTTACCTACGGAGCTGGGTGGAGCAAATACCATACGGACATCACGATAGACATCATATACCACCAGAAAATACTTATTGTTATTGTAGAACGGAACCACACGAGCCTGTGAAAATTGGCTGCGGCCAATCGAGTCCGTCAGTGCCCGACCGATCGAGTCGGCAGTCATCAGGCGTGTATATTCATCGTCAATGTTTTCAATCTGGCTGTTGATACGGTCACTCACGTCTTTCGTTTCACGCAGGTAGAGGACGCTGAGTCCCGGAACGGGCAGCTCTTCCTGTTTGCTCTGGGAAATGAAACCGTCTTTCAGGTAGTCATGTTCCACACTGCTCAGTTGCTGGATCGCACCGTAACCACAATGGTGGTTGGTGAAGATTAATCCTTCATTGGAAACGGTAATACCCGTACATCCACCGCCAAAGATCACCACGGCATTGGTCAGCGAAGGCGCTGCATCATTGTCGAGTTCATCGAAGGGCATGGTAAAGCCGAGTTCAGCCATGCGGGCCTTGTTTTCTTTGTTTAATTCCTTGATTACCCACATGCCTTCATCGGCATAAAGTTGACTCGCTGCTACCAGGAACAGACAGAGTAGGGTCCACGTCTTTCTCATAACTTTCATTTATTTGTCAATTAATAATTTGATATTCTTTACTTCTTTCCGTGCCGTCAGCCAGTCTGTTAACTTCTGCTGTTCGGCTTCCTTTATGCTGGTCTTGCTTTTGAGATAGACCAGCAAGACGGTATCCGGCTGCATGGTCTCTGTGTGTACGATATATGTATAAGAGCATGATGCCTCTTCGATGGTAGGGAAAAGGACTTTCATCTCGGGTATTAGTTCGGTGGTCAGTTGTTGTTGTTCCTGGTAGTCGCGAACGCGTTGCCGCAGGGAATCGATCTGGAGGGCCTGTGCCCGTAAGAGGTCTTCGCTGTTTTTATATAAGTCCTGCATCAGGAGGGTCTTCAGTTCGTTGATGTCCGTACTGCGGCCAAAGCCCTGCTCTATGGTAAGGGAGACGCCCTTTAGTCCGTAGCCGGGTAATTTTGACCGGGCATTGTCGAGCATGGCTTCAGAGACTTCGTCGCCGATCAATACGACACGGATGTCTTTCTTTTCCCGGGTATTCGTCACCGTCCGGCTGAGTATCTGCGTGTTGGGGAAGGTCAGTTCTTCGGTGATAAACTGTCGGGCACGGTCGTTGAAATAGGTATTCCGTATCAGGTTATAGCTGAGGAAAAGGCTGGGGATGATGGTACAGATGGCGATAAAGCTGACCAGGTTATTGACCCGTTTCTCGCGCTGTTTGTCCATGAATACTTTCTTCGGATACTTCAACAGGCGCACCACCACAAACGTAGCCAGGCTGATAAAGACCGTATTAATGAAATAAAGGTAGAACGCCCCGAAGAAATAGTATGGATTGCCCGACGCCAATCCGAAACCGGCCGTACATAATGGCGGCATCAGCGCCGTGGCGATAGCCACACCGGGGATCACATTCCCCTTACTTTTGGTAGAACTGGCGACTATACCTGCCAACCCGCCAAAGAGGGCGATCAGTACATCATACAATGTCGGTTGAGTACGTGCCAGCAACTCGCTTTGCGCTTCACTCAGGGGAGATATCAGGAAGAAGAGCGTGGAGGTGATCACACTCACGATCGTTGCCAGCCCGAAGTTGCGGAAGGAACGTTTGATCAGGTCAAAATCAGCAATACCCAGCCCTAACCCGAATCCCATGATCGGCCCCATCAACGGGGAGATCAACATGGCGCCGATAATAACCGCCGTTGAGTTTGTGTTCAGCCCTAACGAAGCGATAAAAATAGCGAAGATCAATACCCACAGGTTTGTCCCTTTGAATTCGACGCCCCGTTTGATAGACTCGATCGTCTCCAACTCGTCTTCCTTCTCCTGCCGCACATCAAAGTTGCGCGCAAAGAAGGCTTGTATCTGATGGAAAAATGATTCTTTCATACACAGTGTCAATTAAAGAAACGTCCGACATAAGGAAGTTCACGAAGCGGCAGGTCTTTTCGGACCACAAACCCCACATAGATCAGTAACAAGACTGTACGATAACCTATTCTCAACCACTCCGGTTCGATGGACGGATACATACCGGCAACAAACAAGACCGCAGCCACTGCAAAATAAGTAAAAGCCGAGCGGATATCATAATGAATCGGGTATTTCTTTTGTCCCACCACATAAGATAATACCATCATCAGCAGGTTACAACAGAACGAAGCCCAGGCGCAAGCCATATATCCATACCGGGGAACGAACAGCACAATGATCGCTACGGTTATCACGCACCCCATCGTCGAGAAGTAAGCGCCCCATTTGGTTTCGTCGATCAACTTGTACCAAAACGACAGGTTGAAATAGATACCGAAGAACAACTCGCCCATCATCACGATCGGCACCACCCGCAACCCCGGATAATAAGCCGGCGTCACAAAATATTTCAGGATATCCAGGTAGAACATTACTCCCAGGAAGATCAACAGAGCGAAGATGATGAAATACTTCATCGCCTCGGCATACGCCTTGGTATTATCGCCTTCCTCCTTGTTTTTAGCAAAAATATAGGGTTCGTACGCATAGCGGAACGCCTGGATAAACATGATCATCACTGCCGCCATCCGGAAACAGGCGCCGTAAATACCCAGTTCGGCCTGGGCATAGGCTTTATCTTCGAACAGGAAGGGGAAGAGTATCTTATCGGCCGTCTGATTGAAGATGCCGGCAATCCCCAGGATCATGATCGGGAAGGAATAGCGCAGGATCTGTTTCAAGAGCGGCAAGCTCACCTTATGCCTGAGTGCCGGCAGCATATCCGGCAACAGCAGAAGGAAGGTGACCAGGGTCGTAATCACATTCGCGACAAACGCATACCCCACCCCAAACTCCGGTGCATAGAACCAGCTAACCGTCCCCGGAGCCACCTTATACAGCAGTGGACACAACAGGAAGAAGAACAGGTTCAGTCCGATATTCAGGAAGATATTGATCAGCTTGAGCAAGGCAAAACGCGCCGGGCGTTTACTGTAACGGAGGAAAGCGAAGGGAATACAGCAAAATGCATCCACCGCCGTGATCCACAGCATCATCCCCAGAAACTCCGGATGCGTGGTATAACCCAGCAGGTGATTCAGCGGTGTCAGGAATGTAAAGACCAGCAGCAGGAATAACAACGACGTACTGCCGACGCTGAACAAGACGGTCGAATAGACCCGCATTGGATCCTGCTCTTCCTTCTTGTTGATAAAACGGAAGAAACCCGTTTCCATTCCGTAGGTGAGCAGTACCACCAGTAGCGCCACCCATGCATAGAGGTTGGTAAAAATACCGAAGTCGGACGTGCCCGATAGTACCCGTGCATATAAAGGTACGAGCAGCCAGTTGAGAAACTTACCCACGATACTACTGATTCCGTAAATCGCGGTGTCTTTCGCCAGCCGCTTCATCCCTCCTGCCATGTTGTATGCTTAATCGAATAAAAAACCCTGGTCATTCCACCGTTTCCGGCCCAGGTGCGTATAGGCCAGTTCGGTTACTTCCCGTCCACGGGGCGTACGTTTGAGGAAGCCTTCCTTAATCAGGAACGGCTCGTATACTTCTTCCAGCGTACCGGGATCCTCACCCAGGGCCGTGGCAATAGTGGTAAGGCCTACCGGGCCTCCGTTGAATTTATCGATGACGGTTGTCAGCAACTTGTTATCGATCTGATCCAGGCCATACCGGTCGATATTCAAGGCTTCGAGCGAGAAACAGGAGATGGCCTTGTCGATGTCGCCTGTACCCTTCACCTGGGCAAAGTCGCGCACCCGGCGCAACAGGGCGTTGGCGATACGAGGCGTGCCACGGCTGCGGGAGGCGATCTCGCCAGCGGCCTCCGTCGTACATTTTACATGCAGGATATGGGCACTGCGGAGGATGATCTTCGTCAACGTCGCTACATCGTAGTATTCAAGATGCATATTGATCCCGAAGCGGGCACGGAGCGGGCTGGTCAGCAATCCGCTGCGGGTGGTAGCCCCTACGAGCGTAAACGGGTTCAGGTCGATCTGGATCGAACGGGCACTCGGCCCTTTATCGATCATGATATCAATCCGGTAGTCTTCCATGGCCGAATAGAGATACTCTTCAACGACGGGACTGAGCCGGTGTATTTCGTCGATAAACAGCACATCGTCTTTTTCCAGCGAAGTCAGTACGCCGGCCAGGTCGCCCGGCTTGTCGAGCACGGGACCGGAAGTCACTTTGAATCCGACACCGAGTTCATTGGCGATAATGTTCGACAACGTAGTCTTGCCCAGTCCCGGAGGGCCATGCAACAGCACATGGTCGAGCGCCTCTTTCCGCATGCGGGCAGCCATGACGAAGACCTTCAGGTTCTCGACCACCTGCCCCTGTCCACTGAAGTCGTGGAAGGCAAGCGGACGGAGTGCATTTTCATACTCCTGCTCACTCTCGGGCACCCGGGTGTTCCTGATATCGAATTCGTCTTGCATATGTTATCGTTACGAATGTGCAAAGGTAATAAATATCATACAGCTATCCACGCCCCGGTGCAATTTTGGTGTGACAGGAATGAACAATTCATCCCCCTTATTGTTCCATTAGTGTAGAACAACTTAAAAAATATATGATTATGGAAGCACTTTATACAGCATCCGTTACCGCTATTGGCGGAAGAGCCGGACACGTAAAGTCGTCAGACGGAGTGATTGATTTTGATGTACGCCCCCCGAAAGAAATGGGCGGCCCGGAAGGAAGCTATGCCAATCCCGAGCTACTCTTCGCTGCCGGTTATGCAGCCTGCTTTGGTGGCGCCTACGGACATATCGCCTTGCAGAAAGGCCACCGCATCCGTCCGGAGATCACTCTGCATGCGACCCTGAACAAGGTAAGCGACGGTTTTCAACTTTCGGCCGTGATCGACATCAAGACCACCGGCATCGACAAAGCAACTGCCGACGAACTGGCCGCAGATGCCCACGCCTTCTGCCCCTATTCCAAAGCCACCCGTGGCAATATCGACGTGACACTGAATGTAATCGCTGAATAAATTAAGGTAAACCTTTTTGGTCTCCCTGTTGTTTTATCAACAAAACCTGCCAGGGATTCTCAACCGTTAGCCGGTTACTCCATACATTCCCCCTTACAAGCAGAGAACGGAAATGGTTCTCTGCTTTTTTATTGGGCTTCGCAGGGTAACTGCTTCGAGTCTATCCGGAAGGTGTCGAACTTTCAAGTCTGTCCGAATCTGAAAGTGGTTGAATCCGAGGCACAGGGTTATTGTTATTTTCAGAAAGATGGAAAGGGTGTTTTGGGGTGTTGAAAAGAGGTAAAAGACACGAAGGAATGGTATAGGCATGTTATAGGCAACACGAAGGCAAGTGATATGCGGGGTAGGAAATGATATTAAGAATTTGTGATTCAGTTGTTTGATACTATGGGATGTAAGTTTCGGGTTTCCCCAGATTTAGGGTTATTGTATTTTTTGTTTTAGGTTAGGGTTGTAATAAGAGCTGGGAGATCTTCAGATTTGTCAGAATCCGAAGACGAAACTGGGTCATAAAAATGGTATTCATCTCATAATTTTCCAGATTGACTCCAAAATAATGCTATCTTTACAGCATACAATACAGAACCTATTCTCGTAGTCAGGCATTTCTATAAAGTAATATATCGCGTCGAAAACGGAACAGTATATATAGAAAGCATCTGGGACTGTCGGCAGAATCCTAAATTGCTAAAACGCCTTTTCCGGAAGAAAGGATATAATGCATTTATCTCACAAAAACTCCTGTAGCAGGCAGGTGAGTTCGCGGACACCTTCGGAGGCGCCTTGGGGGATGTGTTGGATATCGTAGCGTTGGGTTTGTACTTCTTTGGGATCGATCAGGAAGACGGGGTGGCCGCGGCGAGCGTAGTTCAGTAGGCCAGCAGCAGGATAGACATTGAGGGAGGTACCGATAATGACAAAGATATCACCGGCTTTTACCCATTCGATGGCCGGTTCGATCATGGGGACTGCTTCACCGAACCAGACGATAAAGGGGCGCAGTTGTATGCCGTTCGGGTCAGTATCGCCTACTAAGATATCCGGCGACTCGGGCGAAAGGTCGTAGGTGATGGACGGGTCATTGACGGGACGGGCTTTCATCAGTTCTCCGTGCAAATGTAAGACGCGGCTGCTTCCGGCTTGTTCGTGCAGGTTGTCGATATTCTGGGTGATGATATACACATCGAAGTCTTTTTCCAGTGCGGCCAGTGCGGTATGGCCGGGGTTCGGTTTCACTTGCAATAACTCCCGGCGCCGGATATTATAAAAGTCGAGCACCAGCTTCGGATCGGCGGCAAAGCCTTCCGGGGTGGCCACTTTCTCCACATCATAATTGGCCCATAGGCCATCGGAATCGCGAAAGGTTGCGATCCCACTTTCGGCGCTCATCCCGGCTCCCGTTAATACAACCAGTTTCTTTTTCATCCGTTCGTTTATTTGTTGGTTGGTTTATCCGTCACAAACGTACAAAAAAGGATTTTATGAACTTCGCTTCGAACGGTTGAATTTCCCGGAAAAAATCCCTACCTTGCGGCCAAAACACGTTATATGGACAAAGTCTTCAAATCCAAAGTCGACTGGTGGTTCTATCTGTTGGTACTGATTCTGATAGGGATTGCCATACATGCGCTCCTGACGACCAATACAGCTTTAATCATAGTGTCTCTGTTGGCCAATGCACTGTGCGTACATGTGCTGATGGATACCTGGTATCGGGTAACCGCCGATGGTCTGCTGATTGTTCATTGCAGCTTCTTCCCGGAAAAGAAAATCGCCATCGCCGATATCGATTCATTGGAGTTGACCATCAATCCCGTTTCCAGCTATGCCCTTTCATTGGATCGGATCATGATCTGGACCGCCGATAAACCCTGGGTGCTGGTTTCGCCCAAAGAAAAAAAGGAGTTTGTTCAACTGCTACGGAAGATCAATCCACGGATTACAGTCAATAGTTAATACCTTATTCTTATAAACCTACCCGTTATGACTACCGCATTCCATATTCATTTGTCGAAAGGCGTCCGGATATTTTATTGGGGAGCTATTGCTATGTTCGCGGCCTATGTTGTTTTCATATTCTTTTTCCAACATAAATTGGATAAAGTCATCTTTGGAGGACTCTACTGCCTCATGTTTGCCGGGCTCTTTTATGCCCAGACGAAACCGTATATACGCATCAAATCCCTAAAGAAGTTGTTTGTCGGCTCCTTCTCCATTGATATCGCAACCATCTTTTTGTTGGAAGAACAACCAAATAAGAAAATCAAAATCCATTACCTCTTCGATGGACGAGAGATCACCTATCCGCTTCCGATAGCCCATCCTGAAATCAATGACTTCCTGGAGACGATGAAGCAACTCAATCCCGCCATACAAATTAATTCATCATACCAATCAGTAAAAGAAACATGAAATACGATGTAGCCATTATCGGTGGAGGACCCGCCGGTTATACAGCCGCCGAACGAGCCGCGCACGAAGGCTTGTCTGTTGTCCTTTTTGAAAAAAACGCCCTCGGAGGGGTGTGTCTGAATGAAGGATGTATTCCGACAAAAACACTGTTGTATTCGGCCAAGACATACGACAATATTAAAAACGCACAGAAATACGGCATCACATCCGCCGACCCGTCGTTTGACCTGCCCAAGATTATTGCACGGAAAACCAAAGTGGTGAAGAAACTCACTGCCGGTATCCGTATGAAGATGACTGAAGGTGGCGTTGTTCTTATGAATGGTGAGGCCACCCTACAAGGACGTGCCGCCGACGGAACGATCTCTATCGCCTGTGGCGATGTAACCTACGAAGCCGCCCACCTGCTGATCTGTTCCGGATCGGAGGCCGTTATCCCCCCCATCGAAGGACTGGCGGAGACGGCTTTCTGGACCAGCCGCGAAGCGCTCAACAGCAAAGAACTCCCGGCATCGCTCGTGGTGATCGGCGGAGGCGTGATCGGGATGGAATTCGCTTCGTTCTTCAACAGCCTGGGCGTGGAAGTACATGTGGTGGAAATGCTCGATAAGATACTCGGCCCGATGGATCGCGAACTCTCGGATATGCTACAGGCCGACTATGCCAAGAAAGGCGTGAAGTTCTACCTCTCGCATAAAGTAATGGCTGTCCACGGCACGGAAGTGACGTTGGAAAAGGACGGGGAGACCCTCACCTTGCAGGGCGAGAAAGTACTGCTGAGCGTAGGCCGCCGGCCAGTCACCAAAGGCTTCGGGCTTGAAACGCTGAACCTGGAGATGTATCGCGGAGGTATTTGTGTGAATACGTTCATGCAGACATCCGCCCCCAATGTCTATGCCTGTGGCGACAGCACCGGATTCTCACTCCTGGCACACACCGCCGTGAGCGAAGCCGAAACGGCCATTGCCCATATCGCCGGTAAAGCCGGTAAAGGGATGAGCTACAAAGCCATCCCGGGCGTTGTCTACACCAACCCCGAGATCGCCGGCGTAGGAAAAACGGAAGAAGAAGCGCAAGCCGAAGGAATCGCCTATACCGTAAAAAAGATCCCCATGGCTTTCTCCGGTCGTTTTGTCGCCGAGAATGAAATGGGTAACGGCGTTTGTAAGATCCTGCTGGATGCCGAAAGCACCGTGATTGGCGTGCATATGATTGGTAATCCGTCGTCGGAACTGATCGTGATCGCCGGTATCGTCGTCGAAAAAGGAATGAAGGCCGACGAGTTCCGCTCCTTTGTCTTCCCCCACCCCACGGTAGGCGAGATATTGAAAGAGGCATTATATGTGTAAAATGCGTATCTTTGTGCCCGAATAAAAAGGAGCATGGAAGGATTCGAAGGATATGTAGGCATTCGGTTATGGGAGGGACAATGGATTGAAGACTTTGTCCTTTCTCTTTTGCTGCTATTGCTGCTCGCTTTCGCCTTCCTCTTCCGGCACGATTACCGCCTGTTTCTGAAAATGGTTAAAGACCTGCGGCAGGTAAAGCCGTGGGTCAGCCTGTTTGAAGAGCCGGCCGGGAATAACTGGATATTCCAGTCGTTCGTCACTTTTCAGGCTTTGTTCCTGACCAGTATTGGACTCTTTGAAATTATACGTGCAGGAGAGTTCATTCCCGTCTCTACGATAAAAGAGACTGGCATTTTACTCTCCCTGATCTTTCTGATGGTCTTACTCTATTATGGGCTAAAGCAATTATTCTATGCCTTTGTCGGTTATGTCTTCACCGACAAAGAGACTTATGGACTTTGGAAGACAGGCTATAATGCCGTCATCGGTATCTGGGGTGTATTTTTATATCTGCCCGTCTGCATGCTTACTTTCTCCGACCTTCCCTACCTGATCCCTGTCTTTTTGTCATTATTTCTTTATATTGCCTCACGTATTGTTATAATTTACAAAACAATACAGATATTTTCACTAAAAAAAGATGGTTGGTTTTATTTTAGTTTGTACCTTTGCGGCCAAGAAATAATGCCTCTGCTTTTAGTGTATGCAGGTGTTATTTATTTGTATAATTTTATTGAGTTGAATGCTTTATGGCGTTGATTATCAAAAAAGTACTGGTATCGCAACCGAAGCCCGCTTCCGATAAATCTCCTTATTTCGATATTGCTGAGAAATATGGAGTGGAAATAGACTTCCGTCCCTTTATCAAAGTAGAACCCCTGACGGCCAAAGAATTTAGACAACAACGTATCGCCATCCTGGACTATTCGGCTATTATTTTCACAGCCCGTACGGCGATAGACCACTTTTTCAAATTATGTGAAGAACTGCGTGTCACAATCCCTGAAACGATGAAGTATTTCTGTATGACCGAAACAATCGCGGTTTACCTGCAGAAGTATATCGTATATCGTAAACGGAAAATCTTTTATGGCGCCACGGGTAAGCCGGAAGACCTGGTTACCGTTATCGGGAAACATGCAAAGGAGAAATACCTTATTCCGGTTTCGGATGTACACAAGGAAGACCTGCTTGCATTGATGGATGCAAAGAAGATTGACTACACCAAATCGGTCATGTACCGCACAGTAAGTAATGACTTCTCTAAAGACGAGGACTTCGACTATGACATGTTGGTGTTTTTCAGCCCGTCCGGCATCTCTTCTCTGCTGAAGAACTTTCCGGATTTCGAGCAAAAAGACATCAAGATCGGATGCTTCGGTCCTACTACGGCCAAAGCGGTGAAAGAAGCCGGCCTGCGCCTTGATGTGGAAGCACCGACGCCAGAAGCTCCGTCAATGACCGCCGCCCTCGACCAATACCTGAAAAAGGTACTGGCTAACGGAAAAAAATGACAGTACAAAAGCATACGCTTTCGAAGGAAGAACGCCTGTCGTGGAAGCGGTATATCGACCAACTCTTTCAGGAAGGGCAGTCGTTTATAGCGTTCCCACTGCGGGTGATTTTTTTGTCTGTCGATAAAGATATGCCTGTCCGCGCTTCCATGCTTGTGAGTGTTTCCAAAAAGAAATTCAAACGAGCCGTTAAGCGTAATCACATCAAGCGGCAAGTGCGTGAAGCCTACCGCCTCCGGAAAGAGACCCTTCTCCAACCATTGGAAGAAAAGAACAAACAGCTGTGGATCGCCTTTCTCTATGTCGATAACGAAGAACATACCTTTCGTGAAATGGACAAAGCCATGACTAAAGCGATCCGCCTGCTGAACGAAAAAGTATGACAACGGTATCCGAGATAGTAAAGCGTGGCCTGACCACGATACTGTTGCTGCCTGTCTATTTCTACAAATACTGTATATCCCCCATGACACCGGCAGCCTGCAGGTTCACCCCGACCTGTTCCGAATATGCTGTGCAAGCTTTAAAAAAGCATGGCCCGTTCAAAGGACTGACACTGGCTGTCAGGCGTATCCTCCGTTGCCATCCCTGGGGAGGTAGCGGTTATGACCCTGTACCCTAATAACAATTACGTATGAAACGCTTCTGGTATCTACCCCTTGCCATTCTCTTCGCCCTGTCGGCTTGTTCGAAAGAAGACAAGCCGGATATTCCGGATGCGGAGAAATACCTAATATCCGCCACGCAGGCAGGGAGTATCCAAAAAGAATTCCTGCAACTGGCGCTATCGCTCTATCCGGATTTTTCCAGGTATATAAGCCTTCCCCAAGCGAATGTGGATTTCTACCGGGTTAGCTATACTACGGAATATCCGGCCGGAGAGTCGATCACGGCATCCGGTGTTTTTATGATCCCCACCAGTTATGACGCAACGTTCCCAACGATCGTCTATACCCATGGTTCGATCACAAAAGCCGAAACACCCTCGTTATGCCTGACCAATCCGCAGGGGTATACCATCGAATTAATGTTATGCGCCGCACTGTCGTCTTCGTTTAAGTGCGCCGTATTGATGCCCGATTATGTGGGATATGGAGATAGTGAACAGATCACCCACCCCTATATCCATACCGAATCATTGGGACAGGCATCGCTCGACCTGGCACGTGCCTTCCGAGAATACACAGACCGGCCGGAGGCGAACCTGACGTTCAATAACCAACTGTTGGTCACCGGTTATTCGGAAGGGGGTAATGGCGCCGTCGCCCTTCAAAAGAAAATACAGGAGACAGCCGGCACTGAATTCCATGTCCGTAAAACAATTGCCGGATCGGGAGCTTACGACAATGTCGCATTAGCCACCACATTTGTCGGCCAACAAAAGAATCTCGACCCTCAATTTATCAGCAGCTACCTGTGGGCGATCGGGATGTATAAGATCGACTTCAACTACTCGAAAAGCTATGCTCAGATCTTCTCTGCGGAAGACAACACCCTGCTGCAATCGAAAAACTACCCCCTGGCCTACTTTGCTACCGAAAGTCTGCCATTGCATACCAACCCGACGCTCCTGTTCCGGCAGGAATTCAGGGACGGCGTATTGAATGGTACAGACACGGAGTTCTTGAACGCACTAAAGGCAAACTCCCTGGTCGACTTCACCCCGGCCGACAGCCTTATTTTTATCTGCGGATCAGCCGACGACTGGGTCTATCCCGTTAATACCCATAATGCCTACAACACCATGACCGCCAAAGGATGCAAAGTAAAAATGTACGAGTATCCGGGAGGCACGCATAAGACCACCATGTTCTATTACCTCGATGTATTGCTCGGACGGCTGAACATGGAGACGAAAAACAAATAGCACTTACATAACAATCGCATTCACAAAGCTAAACTCACAGACGCCATGACTTATTACAACATTCACTCGCACCTGCCCTCTCCCCATCCGGAGGATGTCACCATTATGAACATCCTTATCAGGGAACCTTTTGTCGATGAAAAAGACGAACATATGCCTCGTTCCTACGGTATCCATCCCTGGTTTCTGGAAGACATTGATGCACAGATGGAAACACTTACCTCCTGCCTCACGCATCCGAAAGCCGTAGCCCTTGGCGAAGCCGGGCTGGACAAAGTGGCCCAGGCGGATATGCATCTACAGATCGCCATCTTCCATACCCAAGCTTTGCTGGCCGAAAAAATGGACAAACCCCTGATCATCCATTGCGTCAGAGCCTGGCAGGAACTGTTAGCCGTCCGGAAAGAAGTCAACCCCGAAGTGCCCTGGATCCTCCATGGGTTTCGTGGGAACAAGGAACTGGCCATACAATTGATCCGACAAGGTTTCTATTTGTCGTTTGGCGAGAAATTCAATCCCGGCGCCCTGGAAAGCGCCTGGCCGGATCGCCTGTTGACGGAGACTGACACGGCCGTCGTTGATATTCGTGAAGTATATGAAGAACAGGCAGAAAGCCTTTCCGTACCACTCGAAACCTTTGCGACTCAGGTAACCGAAAATACCAAACGGATTCTTTGTTTGTCTTAAATAAGTCGTACCTTTGCGTCCATTCGAACTATTAATGAATGTAGCAAAAAGACGATGAATTTTGTAGAAGAATTAAAATGGAGGGGCATGATCCACGATATGATGCCCGGCACGGAAGAACGGTTACAAAAAAGTATGACATCCGCCTATATCGGCTTTGACCCCACGGCAGACTCCCTGCACATCGGTCACCTGGTAAGCGTTATGATACTCAAACATTTCCAACGAGCCGGCCACCGTCCCATCGCCCTGATCGGTGGTGCTACAGGTATGATTGGCGACCCTTCGATGAAGTCGGCCGAACGGAATCTGCTCGATGAAGCGACCCTTCGCCACAACCAGGACAGCATCAAGAAACAGTTGGCCAAATTCCTGGATTTTGACTCCGACGTACCCAATGCCGCTAAGTTGGTGAATAACTACGATTGGATGAAGGACTATTCGTTCCTCAACTTTATCCGTGATATCGGCAAGCACCTCACCGTTAATTATATGATGGCGAAGGACTCCGTGAAAAAACGCCTGAGCGGCGAATCAAGCACCGGCCTTTCTTTCACTGAATTCTCTTACCAGTTGTTGCAGGGATACGACTTCCTGCACCTCTTCGAAACAGAAGGTTGCTGCCTGCAAATGGGTGGTTCCGACCAATGGGGCAATATCACCACCGGGACGGAGCTGATCCGCCGCAAACTCGGTTCGGAAGCTGAAGCCTTCGCACTGGTATGCCCGCTAATTACGAAAGCCGACGGTGGCAAGTTCGGTAAAACCGAATCAGGCAACGTATGGTTAGACCGCAGATATACGACCCCGTATAAGTTCTACCAGTTCTGGTTGAACGTTAGCGATGCGGATGCGGCTAAGTTTATCCGTATCTTCACCGCCTTGAGCCAGGAAGAAGTCCTTGGACTGGAAAAAGAACAGGCCGAAGCGCCCCATCTCCGCCCCTTGCAGAAACGCCTGGCGAAGGAGATCACCATCATGGTACACTCCGTAGAAGACTACGAAGCATCGGTGGAAGCCTCCGAAATCCTTTTCGGCAATGCCACTTCCGACGCTCTGAAGAAGCTCGACGAAGATACGCTGCTGGCTGTATTCGACGGTGTCCCCCAGTTTGAAATATCGCAGGCCGACCTCGAAGCAGGTGTTAAGGCAATCGACCTGCTGACCGAAAAGGCCGCCGTCTTCCCTTCCAAAGGTGAAATGCGCAAGTTGGTACAAAGCGGTGGCGTCAGCCTCAACAAAGAGAAACTGGCAGAATCCGATACCCTTATCTCTACTGCCCAGTTGCTAAACGGCAAATACCTCCTGGTACAACGTGGCAAGAAGAACTACTTCCTGCTGATTGCCCGATAAGGCGACCTCTATATAGCATCCTATCCAATGGAGATCAAGGGCAACAGCTTTATGCACAAAGCTGTTGCCCTTGTATTTGAACCTTTCCTCCCCTGCATTTGTTACACTTAATATATCATTATTATGAAAGCAATAATATCACTCCTTATGGTAGCTCTATTTACCTCTTGCAGCAGCTCGCCCAAACAGAAGACTTTGCATGATTTCACGGTTCAAACCATCGACGGGAAAGAAATCTCCCTCTCGAAATTCAAGGGAAAGAAAGTATTGGTAGTGAATACCGCTTCCAAATGTGGCCTTACCCCCCAGTATAAAGACCTCCAAGCTTTATACGATCAATATGGTCCGGACAATTTTGTGATCATCGGCTTCCCGGCAAACAATTTCCGTGAACAGGAACCGGGCTCCAACGAAGAGATCCAGGAATTTTGCAGCCTCAACTACGGCGTGACCTTCCCCATGATGGCGAAGATCGATGTCGTAGGTGAAAACATCGCTCCGGTATACCAATGGCTCACGCTACAGACCGAAAATGGTGTGGCCGACGCCGAAGTAACCTGGAATTTTCAGAAATTCCTGATCGACGAAGACGGCCATTGGGTAGCTTCCTACCCCCCAAAGACCCCTCCGACCGACGAGCAAATTATCACCTGGATAGAAAAGAAGTAAAAAAATTTGCATAGTACAATTTAATGCCTACCTTTGCATCGCTTTAAAACAAAGCATGAGGATTGTCTCATGGTGTAATGGTAGCACTGCAGATTTTGGTTCTGCCTGTCAAGGTTCGAATCCTTGTGAGACAACAGAAAGCCTGAAAGTAGAATCCTGCTTTCAGGTTTTTTCATAATAGACAGACACATGCAGTATCTCACTCATCAACTTCCTAACGGACTCCGTATCGTGCATCTCCCGATGGATTCGCCCGTTTCTTACTGCGGCTTTGGTATCAATGCCGGGACAAGAGACGAGGCAGCCCACGAATTCGGACTGGCACATTTTGTGGAGCATATGCTATTCAAAGGCACCGAACGGCGCCGCTCCTGGCATATCCTTAACCGGATGGAGAATGTGGGAGGAGAACTGAATGCGTACACCACCAAGGAAGAGACATTTGTCTATTCCATTTTTATGGAAGAACATTTCGAACGGGCGTTTGATCTCCTGTCCGACCTCGTCTTCCATTCCAACTTCCCGCAACAGGAGATGGAGAAAGAAGTAGATGTAATCCTCGACGAGATCAACTCCTACGAAGACAGTCCGTCGGAATTGATCTACGACGAGTTCGAGAATCTCCTGTTCAATGGTTATGAACTGGGGCATCATATCCTGGGGACGGAAGCCTCCCTGCTGAGTTTCACCCCGGAGACAGGCCTTTCGTTCCTGCAACGGTTCTATACGCCGGGTAATATGATCTTCTTCTCCATGGGACGCACCGACTTCCGAAAGATTATCCGGATGGCAGAGAAAGCGCTCCACGCCATCCCGGTACAAGCCGCCCCCACCGGCAACCGCCAGGCTCCACCCACACTTCCTCCGGCTACCCGGCGGGAGAAGAAAGACACCCATCAGTCGCATGTCCTGATCGGCGGCCGTGCCTACAGCATGCACAACAACAAACGCATCATCCTCTTCCTCTTGAACAATATTCTCGGTGGCCCGGGCATGAACAACCGATTGAACCTCTCCCTCCGTGAAAAACATGGATTGGTTTATACTGTTGAATCGAGTATCACCTCTTATTCCGACACCGGGCTGGCCACCATCTATTTCGGAACAGATCCCAAGCATACGGAGAAAGCCCTCAAACTGGTACATAAAGAGCTGGCGAATCTGCGCGACACCAAACTCTCCGCCCTGCAACTGGCTGCCGCCAAGAAGCAGGTAATCGGGCAACTCGGCGTTTCAGGAGATAACCGCGAAGGGATCTTCCTCGGATTGGGTAAAAGCTTCCTCCACTACAACCGCTACGACACGATGCCGGAAGTCTTTGCCAAGATCGACCGGATCACCGCCGAGGAACTACAAGACGTAGCCAACGATATCTTCGCCGCCGACCAACTCTCCACCTTGATTTATCATTGAATGTCCCTGACGGGGCATACGCAAGTAGCTCAGAATTACCAACAATCAACCTTGTCGCGCAGTTCGGGGATTGTGTCTTTGTCAAATACCGGTTCTTTGATGCCTCGCCGTTTTTGGGAGATATAGTCGTTTAACAGCAGGAAGGCCTGTCGTCCCAGCAACACAATAGCGATCAGGTTGCAGATCGTCATCAGCCCCATCGTCACATCCGCCAGGCTCCATGCCAGGTCGAGGCTGACCAGCGCTCCGAACAGGACCATGCCGCATACCAGTAGGCGATAGGCAAATAACACACTCCGACGCCCGGTGATAAAGCGAATATTAGCTTCCCCATAATAATAGTTACCGATGATACTACTGAAAGCAAACAGCAGGATCGCCGCCGCTACATAGATCTTCCCGAAACTCCCTACCTCCGACTGAAGCGCTTCCTGGGTCAATTGCACACCATTCAGCGACGTATTCAACGACACACCGCTGAAAAGGATAATAAAGGCCGTGCAGGTACAGATCACCAACGTATCCGTAAACACCCCCAACGCCTGGATAAGACCCTGCTTGACCGGATGCGATGTATGCGCCGTCGCCGCCACATTCGGCGCCGAACCCATCCCCGCTTCATTGCTGAACAATCCCCGTTTGATGCCCTGCATCAGCGCAGCACCGACTGTTCCACCCGTCACCTGTTCCCAACCGAAGGCATTTTCCAGGATCAGCGCCAACACGCCCGGGAGTTTTCCAATATTAAACAAGACGATACCCAACGCCAGCACAATATACCCCACTGCCATGACCGGCACCATCACACTGCTCACTTTGGCAATCCGCTGGATGCCACCAAAGATGATCACCAGCGTACATGCCGTCAATACCACGCCCATCGTAGCCGTATCGAAACCAAAGGCACCTTCCCATGCCGCACAGATCGTATTACTCTGTACCGAATTGAACGCAAAACCGAAAGTCATACTGATCAGCACGGCAAACAGCACGCCCATCCAGTGCTTACCCAACCCTCGTTCCATATAATAGGCGGGGCCGCCGATAAACGAATCCTTTCCCTTCCGCTTATACAACTGGGCTAATGTAGACTCTACAAAGGCGCTTGCCGAACCCAACAACGCAATCACCCACATCCAGAACACGGCACCCGGTCCACCGACGGCAATCGCCGTAGCCACTCCCGCCAGATTCCCCGTTCCCACCCGGCTTGCCAACGATACGGCAAAAGCCTGGAAGGAAGAGATATGTTTCTCTCCTTTCCCGCCCGGTTTCCCGCCGGATTCACCCAGCAACCGGATCATTTCGCCGATCATCCGGAATTGTACAAACCGTGTCCGCACCGTAAACCAGGCGGCACATCCCAATAGCATGGTGATCAGGATATAGGTCCATAGCACATCATTCACACTACTGATCCATACATTCAATTGTTCCATAGGGGAAAGTATTAACTATTTTATGTATGCAAAGATATAATTATGCGGAATAAATACATGGTTATCAAAGCACTATGTAGCGATGGAGTCACAAAAATCCGCTTTTCTTCCGTTGGCATGTAACGATTTCCCACCTTTAGTCGTCTAATTAGCAGAACACATCAAGCAGGAAAGGCCACCCTGCGCAGTCTAATATAGAAATAATAAATATATGAAAAGGATATGGATCGCGATCATACTAATCAGTGGTATGATACAGGGGGCTTTTGCTCAACAACTAAAAGTAGAAGGGATGGTATACTCGGCCGCCGATCAGGAAGTGATGGGATTTGCCAACGTTATCATTCAAACGACAGACACGGTCTTTGTGACCGGTACGACGACCAACGAGAATGGTTTCTTCTCCATCCCATCGGTCAATGCCGGCGATTACCTCCTGGCAGTATCCAGCCTCGGATACAAAACACTGTACCTCCCATTGAAAGGGTTGAACAAAGATATGTCGCTCACCGACATCTCGCTGGAAGAAGACGCGGTGATGCTTAACAGTATTACCGTAAATGCCTCCAACCTCATCAGCCGCTCCGACCGCAAACTGGTATTCCCCTCCGACCGCCAGGTGAAGGCATCGACCAACGGCATCAACCTCCTGCAACAGTTGATGCTGCCGAAGTTACATGTCAATCCCCTGTTCAACGAGATCAAGGTCGCAGGTGGCGGCGTACTGCAATTGCGCATCAACGGCGTCAAAGTTGAGAGCCAGGATATCCTTGCGTTGCAACCGGCAGACATCATCCGCATCGAATATCACGATAACCCGGGATTGCGTTACGGCAATGCCGAGATCGTGCTCGATTACATCGTACGCCGGCCCGAAACCGGCGGTAGCGTAGGCTTCGACCTGACCGATGGCATGCTCAAGCCCCAATCCTGGGGGAATAACTTCATGAACGCCCGCATCAACCACAAAAAATCGGAATTCGCTGTCAACTACAACATCAGCCACCGCGAATTCCACGAGATGTGGCGCGATAACGAAGAAAAATTCACTTTTGCCGACGGTTCCACCCTCGAACGCCGGGAAGAAGGCGAACCCGGCCTGGGACAGATGATGTGGCATAACCTGAATACCACCTACAGCTATAAAGAAGATAATAAGATGTTCAGTGCCACCTTCCGCCTCTACACGAATGCCACACCGCATTTCGACTATCAGGGCATCTTGTACAACAAGGCCAACCCGGCAGATTATGTCAACATGATCGACAATACCGACGACCGGAGCTCCCGTCCCGCCCTCGACCTCTACTACCAGCAGAACCTCCGGAACGACCAGACACTCGTATTCAACGCCGTAGGTACGTACAACTACACCGACGTGACACGCCTCTACCAGGAAGGCCGCAATGAACAACTCCTCACCAATGTCCACAATGTCGTAGAAGGCAAGAAATACTCGTTCATCGGCGAAGGCATCTACGAGAAGAAACTGGGAACCAACCGCATCAGCGGCGGATTGCGGCATATCCAGACCTTTGCCGACAACGAATACCGCAACGGCCACCACTATACCACTGAGATGAACCAGGCGGAAACTTTCCTCTATGGCGAGTTCAAAGGAAAAGCCCGAAAGCTCGACTACACCCTCAGTGCCGGCGTATACCGTTCCAAATTCAACCAGGGAGAAGATGGATATGAAAACTATACCTTCAGTCCCCGGATCATTCTCCACTACACGCTGCCCGGCCAGTCGTTTATCCGTTTGCGAGCCGATGCAGGCAATTCCAATCCGTCGCTGAGCGAAGTAAGCGCCATCGAACAGGTGATCGACTCACTCCAAATCCAACGCGGGAATCCGGGATTGAAACCTTACATGCGCTATCGTACCGAACTGACCTACGAATGGCAGAAAGGGATCTTCTACACCAACCTCTTCGCCAATTATGAATACCAGCCCCATGCGATTATGGACGAAAAACTCCTAGAAGGCACTAAAATCATCCAGACCTGGGACAACCAAAAGAACTGGCAACGTTTCAACACCCGTGCCACCTTCCGCGTGGGGCCGATCAAGGATATCCTCCAATTTTCAGCCAACGGTGGGGTGAACTATTACATCAGCAACGGCAATAACTACCGCCACGAATACACGAACTGGTTCGGCAACATCGACGTCACAGCCTCCTACAAGCGTTTCATGCTGAACTTCTCGTACGAGACCAACTGGAACTGGTTCTACGGCGAAACAATGAGTGGCGGTGAAAACATCCACATGGTGATGCTGGCCTATAACCACAAGAACCTGACAGTGGGCGTAGGCATGTTCAACCCGTTTATCGACAACTACAAGCAGGAGTCGGAGAACTGGTCGAAATACGCCTCCTATCACAAAGCCAATTATGTGAACGAAAGTTCCCGCTTCGCCCTGATGAAGCTTTCCTGGAACTTCTCCTTCGGACGCAGCTTCCACTCCGGATCAAAACGAATCAACAACAGCGACGATAATTCGGGCGTAATGAGTACCGGTAAATAAATATAATTACGTTACTTTGCCGCCAGAATACAAATTCTCCATTAATAGGTAAAGAGTATGAAGAAACAAGTTATTGCTATCTGCGGTCTTATTCTCTCGTCATTAATCGCTCCGGCCATCCAAGCGCAGTCGGGGTCCTCTAAAGAATCAGTCGTCCACCTGAGCCTGTTCGATCCGATCGGTACCAATGGGCGGGAAGCGAAGTACTATACAAACACCTTCTCGTTCAACGTACTTTATGGGGTATCTGAAGCGGAACGCGCCTTTACCTTCTCCGGTTTGGCGTCGGTGATCGGGGAGAATGCCAACGGGCTGCAGTTTGCCGGATTGGCGAATGTGATCGGCGGGAATGCCAACGGGCTGCAATTATCAGGGCTTGCCAACGTGATCGGGGGCAACAGTCGCGGTATCACTTTTGCTGGGCTGACCAATATCAGTGAGAACTCAACCGGAGCCCTTATCTCAGGTCTGGCCAATATCTCGGAAGACATGAACGGGCTGAGCTTCTCAGGCTTAGCCAATATCGCCGAGAATATGCGCGGATTGCAGATCACCGGCCTGGCTAATATTGCGGAGAACACGACCGGACTCCAGTTTGCCGGCATCACCAATATCGCAGAAGATTTTAGCGGCATACAGATTACCGGCTTAGGCAACGTCTCCGAGGATATGACCGGCTTTCAATTCGCTGGCATCGGGAATGTGGCCGAAAGCATGAAAGGTATCCAGATAGGCGGTATCGGCAACGTTGCTGCCGACGCCCGTGGTTTCCAGTTTGGCGGTCTCTTCAACCGTACCGAATCGGTCAGCGGTTTCCAGATGGCCGGTCTCTTCAACAAGTCAAAGACGGTCAAAGGTGTCCAATTCGCCCTGCTGAATATTGCTGAAGAAAATGATTACCCTATCGGCCTTGTCAACCTGGTGAAGGGTGGAGAGAAAAGTGTCGGCCTTGCCTTCGACGAATTGCAGAACCTCACTGCTACGTTCCGCTCCGGCGGCCGGGTGTTGTATGGTATCGTCGGGCTGGGTTACAACTTCAAAGCCTCCGAAGGACTGATGGCGTTCGAAGCCGGTATCGGTGCCCATATCCCCTGCACACAAACCTTCCGTATCAATACAGAGCTAACAACTACCACCATGACAAAGTTCTCCGGTCCCGCCAACCGCAGTTCCCTGCGTGTCCTGGCAGCCTGGAAGTTCCTGCCGTCTGTTGAACTTTACGCCGGCCCGTCGCTTAACTACCTCCAAACCGACGAAAGGGAACTCTACAGCATGCTTCCCACCCATACCCTCTGGGCAGCATCCCCCATCGCCGACAAATGCCTCTACGTAGGCTACCAGGCAGGGATACAGTATATCTTCTAAGGGAAGCAGCCTCTCACGCAGTTTCAAATTTGTCCGAATCTGAAGCTATTTGCCACGACACAGCTACCAGCAATAGTTTCATTAGGATGAAACTGTTTGTTTCACCTATTGAAACTGCCTGTTTCACCGTTTGGAACTCGGAGTTTCACCCTATGAAACTAAAAGTTT
>JAVBUR010000015.1:0-28950 GCA_031555145.1 Tannerellaceae bacterium
TTTAGTTTCATAGGGTGAAACTCCGAGTTCCAAACGGTGAAACAGGCAGTTTCAATAGGTGAAACAAACAGTTTCATCCTAATGAAACTATTGCTGGTAGCTGTGTCGTGGCAAATAGCTTCAGATTCGGACAAATATGAAGATTCTGACTCGAATAAATGTGAATCGTTAATGTAGGTGTATGCGTCATCAGTGCATCGTGTTCGTAATCGGGGGTGCAGGCGAAGCCAAACCCTGGTTTACGGGAATACAAACAATTATGCGCCATGACAGTGGTTCCGGTGAATGAATAACGGCACCACATTATGAAATTATTTTAGTTATAAACAGTACATTATGAAAATAATTCGCGATCTTTGCCTATGAATAAACTCCTGATTAAATCTGCCTGTATGACACCCTCCCGTTTCTTAATTTCTTCCGACAATAACACCCGCAGTGAATTGCTCAAAAAGACGATCATTCATTACTTCGTCACGAACGGTGATGCCACCATCGCCGATCTCTGTAAGGAAATGAACCTCAGCATTCCGACCGTGACCAAGCTGATCGGCGAATTGCAAGACGACGGTTTTATCCTCGACTTTGGCAAACAGGACACCAGCGGAGGACGCAAACCCAGCATCTACGGGCTCAATCCGGAGTCGGGCTATTTCATCGGTGTGGATGTGCTGCGGGATATGATTGTCCTCGGAGTGGTCGATTTCAAAGGAGAAAAGATACGGGCGGAGGAAAGTGTCCCTTACGTATTGGAGAATACCCCGGTCGCATTGGAAAAACTTTGTCAGGCGATCAACGACTTCACGAACCGCCTCGATATCCCCCGCGAAAAGATCCTCAGCGTCGGCGTCAATATCTCCGGCCGTGTCAATCCTTTCTCAGGCTACAGCTACAGTATCTTCTACTTCGAAGAAAAGCCCTTGGCTCAGATCATCGAAGAACGCCTGCAGATCAAAGTCTATATCGAAAACGACACCCGCGCCATGACCTACGGCGAATACATGCAGGGAGGCGTTGTCAAAGGCGAAAAGAACGTACTCTATATCAATATGAGTTGGGGGCTGGGACTGGGTATCATCATCGACGGTAAACTGTATTCCGGCAAGTCGGGTTTTGCCGGTGAATTCGGCCATTTCTGTCTCTTCGACAATGAAATTCTCTGCCACTGTGGAAAGAAAGGATGTCTCGAAACCGAAGCCTCCGGCTCCGCCCTCCACCGCATCCTGTATGAAAAATACCGGGAAGGTAGCGGTACCATCCTCGCTCCGCGTATCGACAAGAACGACCCCATCAGCCTCAACGACCTGATCGACGCCATCCTGAAGGAAGACGTGCTCTGCATTGAAATACTCGAACAGATCGGCATCAATCTTGGTAAAGGAATTGCCGGGCTGATGAATATCTTCAATCCCGAATTGGTGGTGATCGGCGGCCTTATGTCGCAGACCGGCGAATATCTCAGCCTGCCCGTCAAGAGTGCCATCCGCAAATACTCCCTCAACCTCGTCAGCCAGGACACAGACATCCGTGTCTCCCGCCTCGGCGAACGGGCAGGTATCCTCGGCGCCTGCCTCCTCTCCCGCAGCAAAATGCTGGGAGTGATCTGACCGTTTATTTAACTACCATGATCTTTGTGACGACGCTTTCCCCCTGATCCGGTTGGGAAGCGAGAACCAGATAGACGCCGGTGGCTACCCGTTCACCATTCGTCCGGCGGCAATTCCAGACGAGTTGGCCGCCAACAGAGCGTGCCTGGTAGATCAGGTTTCCGTTCAGGTCGGTTATCTTGACATTCGAATCCGTCATCAGCCCGGTAATGGTTACCTGGTCGTTGAACGATGGACGAACGGGATTCGGATACGCATATACATCCGAGTAGCTATCGGTACCTTCGGTAACCCCACTCATATAGGAAACGATCCCTTTGTTGGTGCCAATAAAGACCTCCCCCGTGATGGGGTTAATGGCCAGGCTGTTGATCGTATTGGAGGGAAGGGAAGAATTCTCCATTGTAAATTGCTCGATGGTTTCTGACCCGTCTTCCGACAGGATGAAGACGCCGGCTGTGCCCGTGCCGATCCATTTACGGTTGCCTCCATCCATGGCGATGGCCTTGATATCCTCGCTGTCAAGCAGGTAACTGGCCGATCCATCCTCTCCCGTACGGATGGGCCGGCTGACTAAGACATTATTATCCGGCTTATCCAAGGCATCCTTCGGACTGTTGCAGATCAGCGGCCCGATATTGGTCCCGATCCACAATGTTCCGTTTTTCTTGTCTTCCACGATACAGTTATAAGCAGAGGCATTCACGGCTGATCCATTAGCCGCCAGGTAGAAAGTAGCGATCGCCCTTGACCGGTCGTCACTTTCATCGTCAATGGTGCCATTGTCGTCGAATACCACGACTTTGGATGGCTGTCGAAGTACATTCACCCACTTATGGTTGTCTTTGGTGATCTGTATTTTGTCGATAAGGTGTTGCTCACTCAGGCTGGAGAGCTTGGTCATCGCTTTCCAGGAACCGTCGGCTTTTAAGACCTTGATCCCCCCATTCGTTACCCCACTGTTAGTCATCCACAGGTTGTTGTCCTTGTCGAAACAAAGCCCTTCCACACGGACGTAGTCGTACTTCCCTTCAACAGCCGTTCCCAATGGGCTGTTATCGAAAGTATACAACTTGACGCATTTGTTGTCCTGGAATTCAAACACCCCTTCCCCCCAGGTGGAGGCAAAGTAATGGTTCGCATCCCGGGGATCGACCGCCACGCTTGTCACGTCCTTAAACTGTATGGCCCCGCTTTCTTTCCGGACCGTCGCAGTATCGAAACTAAACCATTGCCCCTCTTCGTAGGTCATCAGCGTGCCCGGAACGTTAGATCGGTTCGCCCACCGGTTTCCCCCGGCGACAAGCAGTTTCCCGTTATAGAAGGTCATGAAAGCATTGTCATTGCGGATCGGGCTATCGGTTTGCAGATCGGAAACGATCAGATCAAACGCGTTCCCATTTTTGCGTACCCCTTTCAAGCCGGCCTCTCCGGAAGCAATCCAGTAGGTATTGGCATCCTTCAGGGAAGAGATACCATTGACCGGGCTGTTATTAAGCGTCACCTGGTCGGTAAAGGAAGACATGATCATGGCATACGATGTTCCATAGACCATCAGTTTACCCTGCTGGACCGTGATCCCTGTCAGCGATGTATCCTTCCTGATGGTCCGGATCGTACCATCCGCCTGGCGATAATACACGCCATTATTGGCATTCCCTTTCACAAAGAGAACCAAGGCATCTGAGAAGAAACACAGCTTAGTAATCCTCTCTCCCGAGTTTAGGGGCAGATTCAATGAATAGCCCGTCCAGTTATGATAATCCGACAGGTTGGAAGTCAACGAAGCCTGCAATACCCCTTTATCGGTAGCCGCATAGATCGTATTCCCATTTATACAGGTGGCATATACCCCCGTTTGCAATCGATATGTATCTGCTATCTCCTCTTTCTTGATATTGACCACAACGATCCCGAATGTAGTAGACAGGTAAGCATACTCTTTATCGATATAGATATTCCTGACCGTCTTATCCTGTATCATAATATCCTCTTTCAGAAAGGGAATATTCTTAGCGCCGTTCTTCCCCGGTTGCAACAGGTCAATATTCCCGCTGGTATAGGCAAGGACAAGCCGGTTCAACTCCTGGCTGTATGCAATCTGGCTGATATAGGTATCGTTCAGCCCCGTCAGGGTCGAATAAAACTGCACATGATCATCGGACGGGCTGTAGCTGTACAGCGAACTGTCGGCCAGCGCATACACCAGTTCGTTTGTTTCCACCACAGCCGTGGTAGTATGGTATGCCAGGTGTGATCGCCAGGTACCGGTTTCCTGTGCCTGCGTGTAGGCAGCCAGGAGGGTAAACAACGTCAGGCAGCAAAGTATTTTCTTCATATTCATTCGGATAGTGTGGATAAATAATCAGCAAACTTTCGTACGGCAATGGCACGATGGCTGATCGTATTCTTGATGTCTTCCCCCAGTTCGGCGAATGTTTGGTCGTATCCCTCGGGTTGGAACAGGGGATCGTAACCGAAGCCGGCACTCCCCTTCTTTTCAGTGATAATGGAACCACTGATAATACCTTCAAACAGGCGGTTATCGCCATTCGAAAGAAAAGCGATGGCCGTACGAAAGCGCGCCTTCCGGTTTGTCATCCCATCCATCTCAGCCAACAGCTTCTCCATATTATCCCGGGCATTGCAAGCCGGACCGGCATACCGCGCCGAATAGACACCCGGCGCATTACCAAGCGCTTCTACTTCGAGTCCGGTATCGTCGGCAAAGCAATCATACCCATACTGTTCCTTGATATACTGTGCCTTCAGCAATGCGTTTCCTTCCAGCGTGTCGGCTGTTTCGGGGATCTCATCTTGGCAATCAATCTCTTCGAGGCTGACAACCCGGATCAGGCCGTCGGTTATTTTCCGCACCTCATCCAGTTTATGCTTGTTGTTTGTAGCGAATACTACTGTTTTCATTCGTACTATGTTGTAATGTTTCTATTTTTGTACAAAAATACGTAACTGTTTCGTATGAATATCCAAAAATACGCATTCCCTTTCTATGTCTTTACCTTCGTGGTAACGTTATTCGTCGGCGTTTGCTTTACATCGACCGACTTTCTGACTATTCCCACTGTTTCGTTGGGCGACAAACTGATCCTATTCTTCCAATGGGCAGTCGTCGTCGGTGCATTGTACTTCCTGATCACGCTGTTGGCCGTCAACAAGTACGTCTTTGCCGTCACCTTCCCACTGCTGACATTAGTCAGTTCTTTGCTTGCCTGGTTCCGGTTCACCACCAATACCACGCTGACGCCGATGATCCTCGATGCCGCATTAGAGAATGATGCCCGTACCACCTCCGATCTTATAACACCGGGACTGATCACCTTTGTTCTCGTCTCTCTCCTGTTTTCCGGTTACCTGGTCTACCGGAGAATCAAGAAAGTAACGCTTCCGACACCCCTGCTCACCACCGGCCTCAGTCTTGCCCTGTTGGTACTCGTCACCCAGGTCGGTCCTTTCAAACGTCCTATATCAGAACGTATCCCCTTCAACGTTTATTATACTTTCCAGAAATATTGGGAAGAAAAACAAGTCCTTCGGGAGAACCGGACTAACCTGACTGAAGGCGTCACCTGCGGAGAGGAAGACCTCACCGTCGTCCTTGTTCTCGGTGAATCCTTGCGTCCTGATCACCTGGTTATCAATGGGTATGAGCGAAATACAACCCCCTATTTATCCAAAGAAGATATTATTTCTTTCCCTCACGTTTATACCCAACAAACCTATACGAACCGTAGTATCCCACATATGCTGACCCGTGCCGACAGCACCGACTATAGCCGTGCGTATACTGAAAAGTCAGTGATCAGTTTCTTTAATGCCTGCGACTACCATACCGCCTGGCTCGCCAACCAGGAAGCAGCCGATACCTACGCCTACTTTATGAATGAGTGCGATACCCTCTGTTATATCAATGTAGGAAAATCCCCCTACGTATTCGACCGCTGGGTCGACGGCGACCTTCTTCCCTTATATACAGAGAACCTGCAACGCCCCGGAAGCAAAAAGCTGATCCTCCTCCACACCATCGGTTCCCATTGGTGGTATAACTCCCATTATACGGATGAATTTGCCCTCTTCCAGCCCACAGCCAAGAGCAAAGTCGTTTCTTCCAACACTCGGGAGGAAATGATCAACTCCTATGATAACACCGTGCTATATACCGACTACTTCCTCTTCAGTCTGATTGATAAGATCCGCGATAAAAAGGCCATCCTTATTTATCAATCCGACCATGGTGAAGGCTTGGGCGAAGATGGGATCTGGCTTCATGCGGCCGAATCTCCTTATACCCATCAGGCAGCCTGCCTCGTCTGGATGTCGGAATCATATAAGCAATCTTTTCCCGCTTATTATGAGCATGCCCGGTTGAACCGTACAAAAAAATACAGAACCGATTACCTTTTTCACACCTTGCTGGATGCTGCCGGTATCGGTTCTGTGTATAAGGATGATTCATTAAGTCTTTTCAGGTAAAAACCGTCCGGAGAAGACTCGTCAGGTCTTGATCTGGTCGAAGCCTTCGCCATACACCCCTTTGACAAGGCTCTGCGAGATAAAGGCTTGTGGATCGACCGCCTTCACCAGGCGGAAGATCGTCAGCGATTCCGACTTCTTCGCCAACAATACCACCACTTTAATGGGACGTTTGGAATAACCGCCCTCCCCATCCAGCAATGTACAGCCCCGTCCCATATCCATCAGGATACGTTCCGTGATCTCATCATACTTCTGCGAAAAGATCAGGAACTGCACCGACTGCCGGTTGCCATTGATGATCCGGTCGAGCATATAATTGCTCACTACCATTTCCACAAACCCAAATACAATCTTCTGCACATCGGCAAAGATAAACCAGGAACAACTGATAATGATAAAGTCCAACACCAGCAAACCTGTCCCGATCGACACGTTCTTGTACTTGTTGATAATGGCTGCAATAATATCCGTCCCCCCCGTACTTCCATTTACTGAGAATATCAATCCCAACCCTGTTCCGCACATCGCACCACCAATGATGATAGACATAAACGGTTCATCGTGGATAATGGGATTACCCTTCAGCAACCATTCGAAGAATGAAAGCGACAAAGATAATGAGGCTACTCCAAAGATTGTCTTGATCAGGAACTTCAACCCCAGCACCTTGAAGGCAATCGCCAGCAGCACCAGGTTGATAACCAGGTAAGAGACCGACACCGGAATCTTCGTGGCGAAAAAGATAAGCGCTCCAATACCGCTTACCCCTCCCGTCACTATTTCATTCGATAGGATAAACCCATTGAAGGCAAAGCCATACAGGATTGTCCCAAAAAAGATGATCACATAGTCTTGTACCGAGTCATAGGCACGACGAATGATCTGTTTGCTCATACTTAGATTACAATATTGACGATTTTGCCAGGCACGACAATCACCTTCTTAGGTGCCTTGCCGTCCATCCACTTCGCGGAATTTTCATGCCCGACAGCAGTCTTCTCTACTTCATCTTTCGGCATATCGGCAGGCAATTCCAGATTAAAACGGGCTTTGCCGTTGAATGAGATGGCGTACATAACGCTGTTTTCCTTCAAATACGCTTCGTTGAATGCCGGCCACGGTGCGTCGCAAATGGTAGTGGTATGTCCCAGTGCATGCCACAGTTCTTCCGTGATATGCGGAGCAAAGGGTGCCAGGATGATCAACAACTGTTCCAGGATAGCCCGCTTGTTGCACTTCAGCGACGACAATTCGTTCACACAGATCATAAAGGCGCTGACAGACGTATTGAACGAGAAATGCTCAATATCAAATCCCGCCTTCTTGATCAGCTTGTGCAGCGCCTTCAGGTCATCGGCTGTCGGCGCCTCATCGGTCACCTGCAACGTCTCGGCATTGCCATAGAACAAGCCCCACACCTTCTTCAGGAAACGGAATACGCCGTCGATACCGTTCGTATCCCACGGCTTAGACTGTTCCAGCGGCCCGAGGAACATCTCATACAGACGCAGCGTATCCGCCCCGTATTTCTCCACAATCATATCGGGGTTCACCACGTTGTACATTGACTTCGACATCTTCTCTACCGCCCATCCGCAGATGTACTTGCCATCTTCCAGGATAAACTCGGCCGTCTTGTATTCCGGATTCCAGTTACGGAACGCTTCCGTATCCAGTATATCGTTGCTGACGATATTCACATCCACATGCAGAGGCGTCACCTCATACTGTTCCTTCAGGTTGAACGAAACGAATGTATTCGTCCCATTGATGCGGTATACAAAGTTAGACCGTCCCTGGATCATTCCCTGGTTGATCAGCTTTTTAAACGGTTCGTCTTCACAAACGGCATCCAGGTCGAAGAGGAACTTATTCCAGAAACGGCTATAAATAAGGTGCCCGGTCGCGTGTTCCGTCCCCCCGATATAGAGGTCTACATTTCGCCAGTACCCATTTACTTCCTTATCCACCAATCCGGTCGTGTTGCGCGGATCTTCATAGCGCGTATAATAAGCTGACGATCCGGCAAAGCCCGGCATCGTATTCAGTTCGAGCGGGAAGATGGTACGGTTGTCGATCTTCGACGTTTCCACCACCTTTTCATTGACGATATCCCACGCCCATTTGGTGGCATTACCCAGTGGCGGTTCGCCTGTAGGGGTCGGCAGGAAACGGCCTACTTCCGGCAGTTCCAGCGGCAGTTTATCCAGCGGCAGCATCTGCGGCATACCATCCGCGTCATAATACACCGGGAACGGCTCACCCCAGTAACGCTGGCGGCTAAAGATAGCATCACGCAGGCGGAAGTTCACTTTCACCCGGCCAAGGCCTTTTTCATTGACGTATTCCTTTGTTTTGGCAATCGCTTCCTGTACTTCCAGTCCGTTCAGCACCAATCCGCCTTCGAGCCCTTTACCCGGCATCGGCGAGTTCATCATGAGTCCTTCCTTCGCATCGAAACTCTCTTCCGAAACGTCACACCCTTCGATCAGCGGTACGATCGGCAAGTCGAAATGCTTGGCAAACGCATAGTCACGACTATCGTGTGCCGGTACGGCCATGATAGCACCCGTTCCATATCCGGCCAGTACATAGTCGCTGATCCAGACAGGAATAGCCTCACCCGTCAACGGGTTGATAGCATATGAGCCCGAGAATACACCGGTCACCTTACGGTCGGCGATGCGTTCGCGTTCGGTTTTCTTCTTTGTGGCAGCCTTATAATCATCGACTGCCTGACGTTGTGCAGCCGTAGTCAGTTGTTCAACCAGTTCGCTTTCCGGAGCCAGTACCATAAAGGTAACACCAAAGACGGTATCCGCCCGGGTGGTAAAGACGGTAAATTCAATATCCGAATCCTTTACCTTGAACTGCATCTCAGCCCCTTCGCTACGGCCGATCCAGTTGCGCTGTGTCTCTTTCAGCGAGTCCGTCCAATCGATCGTATCCAGTCCATCCAACAGACGCTGGGCATAGGCCGACACCCGGAGACACCACTGGCGCATCACCTTCTGTTCCACCGGATAACCGCCGCGTTCAGACACACCGTTCACCACTTCATCGTTAGCCAATACCGTACCCAGTGCCGGACACCAGTTCACCATGGTATCACCCAGATACGCCAGGCGATAGTTCAGCAATATCTCTTGTTTCTCCTTCTCGCTTTTGGCTTTCCATTCGTCGGCTGTGAATGAGAATTCTTCATTGCAAGCCACATTCAGCGGAGCAGCCCCCACCTGTTCGAACGCCTGCACCAGTTCTTCAATCGGCCGTGCCTGTTGTTCATCCTTGCAATAGTAGCTATTGAACATTTGGATGAATGCCCACTGTGTCCAATGGTAGTATCCCGGTTCGCTGGTGCGTACTTCGCGGTTCCAATCGTACGAGAAACCGATCTTATCCATCTGTTCGCGGTAACGCTTGATATTGTTCTCGGTCGTGATCGCCGGATGCTGTCCGGTCTGGATCGCATATTGTTCTGCCGGCAACCCATAAGCGTCATAGCCCATCGGATGCAGCACGTTATAACCATTCAGCCGTTTGTAACGGGAGAAGATATCCGAAGCAATATACCCGAGCGGATGACCCACGTGTAGCCCTGCGCCCGACGGGTAAGGGAACATATCCAACACGTAATACTTCGGCTTAGCCGGATTCATCTCTACTTGGTAAACAGCATGGGCATTCCAATAGTCCTGCCACTTCTTCTCAATCTCTCTGAAATTGTACTCCATCACAAATCTATCTTTTAGGTATCTAAATCATTTTAAGGCACAAAGGTAGTGATTTATTTCGTGCCAAATCTGCCGCTGATCTACTTTTTAACCGTGTACCGGTAAAGGGCAAACCCGTTCGGCTGTTCCATCCGGAAGGTGATCTCTCCCCGGATCCCTGCAGTAGCCTCAAAGGCCGACCCGCTTCCCAGCACCGGTGTAAACGCAATCCGCCGCCCCGCATCGAAATAGCAAGGCATCGCATAGCTCCCCGCTTCATTGTCTTCACGGAACACCAGGATATACCCCTCGTTGCCCCGTACCGACTGGAAACCGCACCACGAACGCCCCGAAGGTTCCTGCCCAACAGGGAAGATCTGCCCCGCGTGGAAATCGCGCCGGATCGTCTGGTATTGCTTAATCGTCTCGCCCGTCGCAAATGCTTCACCCGGCAGATTCGCAGCCTCCATCCAGGCCAATGGCTGGGCAGTCAGCGTAGTGGCAAACAGATAATCAAACGAATAACGCGCCGGTGCAAACCGGTCGTCGCCATATTTCTCCGTATTCCGCCACTTATTCAGGAACTCGATCTGTAACATCTGTGCGGGTACATACCGCGACAGCATCCACAAATTCCGCAACGTCCAGTACGGATAATAATTCTGCCAATCCGTATACCGGTTCTCCAGGAAGATATTTCCATATTCATTGAAGAAGAAATACCCGCCCCGTCGTCCGGCCGTAGCGTCCAGGTTGAGCACCGCCTTCCAGCCGGTCGCTTCCATCACCCGGTTGTACAGACTGCGTAGCCGCTCTTCCGACAGCTTGTTCGGAATAGCTGTCCCGTCAATCTTGAAAGTACGGATCCCGTATGTATTGTACAGCTTGACCAGTGCATCCGCATCTTTTTCCCAATCCTCATAATCATGCTGGATACTGGGATTGAACCAGAGGCAGATCTCGATACCCAGTTCCTTTCCCCGCTTCACGATAGGTGTCAGCCCATTCGGGAAACGGGCCGGATCGGGCGTCCAATAGTTGGGGTTATCCCAGATATTCTTATAACTACCCCCAAAGGCGGAGTTCGCGCTTCGACCTGCCTGCCACCCGTCGTCTATCTGGAAATGCGTAATACCCAGCCGGGAAGCCAGCGCCAGTTCATTCAGGCAGAAGGCTTCGTTCACCCGCGTATCCTGTCCGCGGTCGCCCCAGGTATTGAGCATAATCATCTCATCCCGTTCGGGCAGGTAGGGACGTATACGTTGTTGATAGGTACGCAGGGCGCTGAGTCGATTCAGCTCACCCGAGTGGTAAAGCCCCGTCACATACCCATATCCCCGTGTCCATTTCTCCGTGTGGATATCGGCACTATCGACACCCAATCCCACCAAGCGGAACGAACCGTCGTTCACCAGAAAGTCACCATTCGGATAAGCCAATTGTACGTTCGATGTCGGCGCCTCTTTCAGCAGGAAAAACCCCGCCTGTTGTTCCGTATTCTCCGCAAATAACAGATTACCCCGATACAGGCAGTCGCGATACGTCAGCGCACGGGTCGGATGAACCAGCGTATTGAATCGGTCCGTGATATCATAAAATTCCACTGCCTCCACCTGCCAGTGGCGTCCGGGGAGATGTAACTGTTCCATCATCGGTACCTTACCCGCCTCCGTATTCGCCGTCAGCTTCTCTATATTCTGCAAATCGGCTGCATTACTCAACGGCTTTACCCATCGCTGCGATGCTTGCCCGCGGATATACCATTCGCAAGCAATCGCCGGCACATCCTCATAGAGTTTAAATAGCTTCTTAATTTCCAACCCGCCAAGTTTATAAAAAACAGTCACCCGCACATGAGCCACATACTGAAGATCGGCCGAAACTTTTTCAGCCGCCAGCCAGGAGTCTGCCCCTACGATGCCTTCACCCGGCAATACCAGGTCAGGCTGTTTATTTCCGGCCTGCCATATGGTAGGATGTTGTTTGTCTTCGAGCCGGAGAGTAATCAGGCTACCTTTATTCCATAACCAGGTACGTTTGATCCGGTTGTTCTCCATCGTCAATGTATCACCCGCCAGGTGTACCCGGCAACTTCCGTTAGTAAACGAATAGGGTTTTGTCTGGCCCACCGCACACATAAACGCGGGTAGCACAGCAAGGCAAAGCAGTAATTTTCTCATCATACGTCTTTATTAAGATGAATAAGTATTAGCTATACAGTTGTATTGAAAGGACAAAAATAACAACTTCCGCCCACTGTCTACTGTTTATCCCTGTGTTTTTTAGTAAGTTTGCGACAATGTTACTTTACTTTTAATATGCGAAGACAGGACGATGCGAGACACGGGGTTATTGTCTTTTCTTGCATGGGGGAAAAGTACTGAAGGGGCAAAAACGAGGTAGGAGACACCACGGAGGCACTACGGAGACACTATTGAAAAACCACGAAAAATGAATGTATAATACTATGTACCAGTGAGTTAATAGGCATAAAACATGGCTATTTTCAGAAAAACGAATTTTGGGTTATTGTATTTTTTACTTTTAAAGAGAGGGTGTGTGGTAGTGGGATACCCGGTTATTTTATAGCTGAGACTCCCCTATCCGGCGGAACGGTTATTAAAGGGATGTTCTTTTGTTGGCGTTTTTTAGGTGATGTTTTAATATATTTCAGTAAATAAGTGATTTATTTTAAAAATATATGAGACTAAGCACTTGTTATTAAAATATTTTATTTATGTTTGCAGCGTAATTAAAGTTTATTTCGTAAGTCTCACCTGTAAAACACATATCATGGAAAAAATAACCGGACTGATCAATGCCCCCTTCACCCCCTTCCACGCCGACGGGGAGGTGAACTATACCCCTATTCAGGCCTATGCCGACATGTTGGTAAAGAACGGACTGAAAGGCGTCTTCATTAACGGCTCGTCGGGCGAAGGCTATATGTTGACCGACGAAGAACGGATGCTGCTGGCCGAGAAATGGGTCGCCGCCGTACCAACCGGATTCAAGGTCATCGTCCATGTAGGCAGCACTTGCGTCAAGTCGAGCCGCCGGTTGGCCGCCCATGCACAGCAGATCGGTGCCTGGGGCATTGGCGCCATGGCTCCCCCCTTCCCGAAGGTAGGGCGCGTGGAAGAACTGGTGAAATACTGCGAGGAGATTGCCGCTGCAGCACCGGAACGGCCTTTCTACTTTTATCATATTCCCGCTTTCAACGGCGCGTTCCTATCCATGGTCGAATTCCTGCAGACAGTGGATGGGCGTATCCCCAACTTCGCCGGTATAAAGTACACCTTCGAAAGCCTGTATGAATACAACCAGTGCCGACTGTATAAAGACGGTAAGTACGATATGCTGCACGGACAGGACGAGACGATCCTCCCTTGCCTCGCCATGGGTGGTGCACAAGGTGGTATCGGCGGGACGACCAACTACAACGGGCGCTGCCTGACCGGCATTCTCGATGCCTGGAAAGCCGGCGATATAGAGACAGCCCGCGAACGGCAGAACTTCTCGCAAGCGGTTATCAACGTCATCTGCAACTACCGCGGTAATATCGTCGGTGGCAAGCGCATCATGAAACTGATCGGCCTCGATCTCGGCCCCAACCGTACTCCTTTCCGCAACCTCACCGACGCGGAAGAAGCCGCCATGAAAGCCGAACTCGAAGCTATTCACTTCTTTGAAAGATGTAACAAATTCTAAGCAGACCTATGAACACAATCTATACCGACATCTCCCACCCTGAGACCTATCTATTCCACTGGGGCGAGAGATACAGAAAAGATCTTGTCACCGACATTCTCCCCTTCTGGATGAAATACGGCCTCGACCGGGTGAACGGCGGCTGCTACACCTGCCTCGACCGCGACGGATCGCTGATGGACAACACCAAGTCCGTCTGGTTTCAGGGACGCTTTGCCTTTATGATGGCCTATGCCTACAACCACGTCGAACGCAATGAAAGCTGGCTCGAAGCCTGCAAATCCACGATCGACTTTATCGAGAAACACTGTTTCGACACCGATGGTCGCATGTTCTTTGAAGTAACCGCTACCGGTATCCCGGTGCGCAAACGCCGCTATGTGTTTTCAGAAACCTTCGCCGCTATTGCGATGGCCCAATACGCCATCGCTTCCGGCGACCCATCATATGCCGTTAAGGCCCTCGACCTCTTCAACCAGGTCACCCATTACCTGGATACACCGGGACTGCTCGAACCGAAATTCCGCGAAGGATTCGTCGCCAAAGGGCACTCCCCCTGTATGATCCTGATCGACACCGCCGCCCGTATCCGTGAAGCCATCGACGACCCGGTGCTGACCCAGCGTATCGACCGCTCGATTGCCGAACTGCGTCGCGACTTCATCAAGCCCGAATGCAAGGCTATCCTTGAAACGGTCGGACCGAACGGCGAATTCATTGACTCCCTGGCCGGACGTACCATCAATCCGGGACACTCCATCGAAACCGCCTGGTTTATCCTCGAAGAAGCCTGCTACCGCGGGGGCGACCAGGAACTGACCAAGCTCGGACTCACCCTCCTTGACTGGTCGTGGGAATGGGGATGGGACAAGCAATACGGCGGTATCAGCTACTTCCGCGACTGCAAGAACCGCCCCGTACAGGACTACTGGCATGATATGAAGTTCTGGTGGCCGCAATGTGAAACGATCATCGCCACCCTATATGCCTACAAAGTGACCGGCGACCCTAAGTACCTCCAGTGGCATCAACTCATCAACGAGTACACCTACAGCCGCTTTCCCGACCCCGAATACGGTGAATGGTTCGGCTATATGCACCACGACGGTACCCTCTCCCAGGCTGCTAAAGGGAACCTCTTCAAAGGCCCTTTCCATATTCCCCGCATGCTCTTGAAATCATCACAACTCTGTAGCGATATCATTAGCAAATAACAATTCTATAACATACTGAAAAACAAGCGGATACACCTGGGTTTTCTTTTCGAAGCCCGGATGTTTTCAGGCCCTTTTCACGCTAAAAATACAGAAATACCATGAACAAGAAGACGATATACCCCTGGATCGTACTGGGTTTATTGTGGGTTGTAGCCCTGCTGAACTACATGGACCGGCAGATGCTTTCCACGATGAAACCAGCCATGATGGCCGATATCACCGAGCTGGAAACGGCCGCCAACTTCGGCCGACTGATGGCTGTCTTCCTCTGGATCTACGGGCTGATGAGCCCCTTCGCCGGGATGATTGCCGACCGCATCAACCGCAAATGGCTGATCGTAGGCAGCCTCTTCGTCTGGTCGTTCGTCACCCTGATGATGGGCTATTGCACGACATTCGACCAGCTCTACGTTCTCCGCGCCATTATGGGTGTCAGTGAAGCCCTCTATATCCCCGCCGGCCTGGCATTGATCACCGACTACCACCCCGACAAGACCCGTTCACTGGCTGTCGGTATCCATATGACCGGGCTGTATGTCGGACAGGCGCTCGGCGGCTTCGGCGCCACCGTGGCCGGCCTCTTCAGTTGGGAAACGACCTTCCATACGTTCGGGCTGATCGGGATCGCTTATAGCGTTATCCTGATTGCTTTCCTGCGGGAAAAGCGGACGATTATACCCGAAGCCGCTACCCGAGGCAATGGTGGCAACGCCGCCAAAGGCGCCTTCAAAGGCATCGGTATGCTCCTGGCAAATGTCTCTTTCTGGGTGATCCTCCTCTACTTCGCCTCCCCCAGCCTGCCGGGTTGGGCCACAAAGAACTGGTTGCCGACGCTGTTTGCCGAGAACCTGGGCATCGATATGACCGTAGCCGGCCCCTTGTCGACCATCACCATCGCCGCCTCTTCATTTGTGGGCGTGATCGGGGGCGGCATCCTGTCCGACCGGTGGATCCAACGTAACCTGCGGGGACGTATTTATACCGGTGCCATTGGGTTAGCGCTTACCATTCCGGCGTTATTGTTGCTGGGCTTCGGTAATAGCTTCCCGCTGATCATCGGCGGCGGACTCTGCTTCGGCATCGGCTTCGGTATGTTCGACGCCAACAATATGCCCATCCTCTGCCAGTTCATCTCCCCCCGCTACCGGGCTACAGCGTATGGCCTGATGAATATGACCGGCGTATTTGCCGGTGCCGCTATCACCCATTGGTTGGGACAATCTACGGATGCAGGCAACCTTGGACACGACTTCGCCATGCTGGCCGTCGTCGTCCTTGTTGCCCTGATCATCCAGTTGACCTGCTTACGGCCGAAAACGGCCGACCAACTAACTGATTGACTTTACAAACACTATAATCTATTTATTTAAAAAAAGTGACTCTTATGAAAAAGAATCTGCTGATCGTAGTACTTGCTTTTCTGCTCCCGGCGCTGGCGTTCGGACAGGAACGGGTAACTATTAACGGAACCATCCGTGACGCTTCCGGCCTGGAAGTGATCGGAGCCTCCGTCATTGAAAAAGGAACCACTAACGGAACCGTTTCCGACTTGGATGGTAATTTCACCCTCTCGGTATCCAACCGCAACGCGACGTTGGTCATTTCGTATATCGGATACAAGGCACAGGAACTTGGCCTGGCCGGTAAGACAACGCTGAATATCGTCCTGGCGGAAGACGCTGAACTGTTGGACGAAGTGGTGGTAACCGGTTATGGAGGTTCGCAGAAACGCGCCACACTAACTACCGCCATCTCCAAGATGGACCAGAAAGTCATGGAAAACGCCGCCTACAGTAACGTGGGACAGGCGCTGCAGGGAACCGTGTCCGGTCTGCGTGTTGTAAACGTATCCGGACAACCGGGTGCAGACCCCAATATTGTGCTTCGTGGTGGTGCGACTATCTCAGGCAACAACAATGGCGCTCTGGTCATCGTGGATGGTATCGTACGTGAAAGTATGCAAGGGATAACACCCGACGATATCGAAAGCATGCAGGTATTGAAAGATGCCGCCTCTACCGCCATCTACGGTGCACGTGCCAACGGCGGTGTGATCCTGATCGAAACAAAGAAAGGTGCGCAAGGTGCAGCCTCTGTCAACTACAAGTTTAAATTAGGTGTCAACTATGCCCGCTACGGATATGACTTCCTGAATGCTGAAGACTATATCTACTACAACCGTCTTGGATACAAACGTACCGGTCGTACGAATGTAGATACACAGCAGGGTTACGGTATCGGAAATACACTCTATGACATCCGCTACCTGACAGACGAAACAGCACACCTGAAGAATGAAGGTTGGTTGTCCATGCAAGATCCCTTTTATGACGACAAAACAATCCTCTTTAAAGACTATTCAGGTCAGTTGAATGACGCTGTCTTCAACGACTCGGCTATGACCCAAAGCCATTACCTGAGTTTCAATGGCGGGAACGACAAAGGTACTTATGCATCCAGTCTTGAATATTACAATGAAGACGGACAAGTCGTTGGTACAGGATTAAAACGCTTCAACGGATCGCTTACCGGTTCATATAAGATCTTCCCCTTCCTCACCGTTAGAGGCGGAACTACCTATTCCTGGCAAAAGCAACCGAGCCTGTGGATCGGCACCTATGAATTATTCTATCGTACCCGTTCACAACGCCCGACCTGGAATCCCTGGATGCCCGACGGCAGCCCGGCTTCCGGTTTCGGTTCCGCCGACGGTAACCCGCTGTACTGGAAGGATAAGTTCACCCGTGACAACAGCACACGCCGTACCACCTACAATACCGGCTTCAAACTAGACATCCTGCCCAATAAACTCGTATTGGATGCCAACGCTTCGCTGTATCACTCCGACGAACAGAAAGAACAATTCGACCTGGAGTTCCAACAACAAAACTCCGGATCGCCTAATACCACCCGTTCGGCCTACTCCTACTGGCGGAAGAAGAACCAGCAGCAGGTGAGCAGTACGCTGACCTTCATGGACACCTTCGCCGAAAAGCATAATGTAGACGTGATGATCGGTGGCGAATACTATAACTGGGAACAGTTCACCTTCAGCGCCACGACTCAAGGTTCACCGACGGATGATATACCGACACTGAATGCCGGTTCCACCCGCACGGCTACCTCCTCCGACTGGACTGGCTACCGCATGCTTTCCGCCTTCGGCCGCGCCAACTACAACTACCAGATGAAATACCTGTTATCGGTAACCGCCCGTTACGACGGTATCTCCCGCCTGATCGACAACCGTTGGGGCTTCTTCCCCGGTGTATCTGCCGGCTGGAACGTGATGGAAGAAGACTTCTTTAAGAACTCTTCATTCGCTAACGTGATATCCAACCTCAAGCCGCGTGCCAGCTACGGGGCTAACGGTAACGTCTCCTCAATCGGTAACTATGAAGCATACGGGGTGTATGGACTGACCACCTACTATGCCGGTAATACCGGATTCTACAACAGCTCACTGGTAAACAGCAACCTGCGCTGGGAACAGAGCCAGACATTCGAAGTGGGTCTTGATATCAGTTTCTTCAACAACCGTCTGAGTTTCATCGCCGACTATTACGATCGTCGTACGAAAGACTTGCTCACCAGCCTTGCCCTGCCGACCTATACCGGCTTCAGCGCTATCACCACCAATCTTGGTACACTGCAGAACTATGGGTTGGAACTCGAGGTTAAAGCCAATATCCTGAACCTCAAGAACGGATTCACCTGGGATATGTCGGCCAACCTCTCTACCGTAGCCAACAAGATCCTCGACCTGCCATATAATGGTAACGAGAACAACCGCCAGGGCGGCGTCCAGGTATGGGATCCGAAAACCAACCAGCTTGCCTGGCTCGGCGCCACCGAAGAAGGGGGCAAACTGGGTGAACTGTACGGATACAAGCAAAACCATATCTTCACCGATTGGGAGGATGTAAAGAAATTTGCCAATACACGTATCGACGAAGTAGCCAGCCTCTATGGTCCCGGCCTCGCCGACCAGTATGCCGGCAAAAGCGGCTGGCAGCCGATCGAACCGGGTGACGTTTGCTGGGAAGACCTGAACGGCGACGGCGTGATCGACGGATACGACCGTGTGCGGATCGGAAACCTGTTCCCGACCATGACCGGTGGTTTCACCACTACCTTCGGATACAAAGGCGTTTCCCTGTATGCCCGCTTCGACTATGCAGTAGGTCATACCATCTATAACGACCTGGCCGCCCGTTCACTCGGACAGTACCAAGGAGCCTTCAACCTCATCACCACCGTGAAAGACATGTGGAGTGAAGACAACACGAACTCCGATCTGCCGAAGTACTACTATGCCGACCAGTTGAGCAAAAAGAACATCACCCGTTCCAACAACGCCAATACGGCAGCCAATAACAACAGTTCCCGTTTCTATGAAAAGGGCGATTACCTGGCGCTGCGTGAACTGACACTGAACTACAACCTGCCAAAGAAATGGATCGGAAAAGCATTCCTCAAAGATGCCTCCGTCTATGTAACCGGACAGAACCTGTTCTATATCACCGGCTATACCGGCGTCTCTCCGGAACCGGCCGTCGACCCCACCTATGGACGCGGCATCGACAACGGTCGCTATCCGACCCCGAGAACCGTATTATTCGGCGTATCCGCCACATTCTGATCACTAACAATTTTAAATGACAAGCATTATGAAAAAGATCTTCATATACCTGATGGCCGTGTTGACCCTTGTAACTTTTACAAGGTGTGATTCACTCGACCTCGAACCGGTCAGCTCCATTACGGATGCCAACTACTGGAAAACGGAAGCGCACTTCAAGGCCTTCAACACCGGATTGCACTCCCTGTTACGCGGTAGCGCGTACAACTATTTCCTGCTGGGCGAACCTCGTGCCTACCTGTACTGCGAAGATGCTCCCTTCGGTGGGGAAGCGACCCAGGGTGTAGAACGGTTACCCTACAATACCATCAACAAGGATAACCCCGGTATTTCCAACTTCGCCGGCCTGTACGCCACGATCAACCAAATCAACCTGATGATTAACCGTACAACGAGTACGACGGTCCTTTCAGACACTGATCGCAACTACTACCTCGGCGAAGCCTACGGTATGCGCGCCTACCTCTATTTCCACCTCCTGCGTTCATGGGGCGATGTGGTGATCCACCTCGACGGTACCGACGGAAGCACCCTGGATATCTTCAACCTCTCGAAAGCCGCCTCTCCGGCCGCCGACGTACTGGCACAGATCAAGGCCGACATCGCCGCTTCGGAAGCCGCCTTTGGCAGTGACAATACCTTCAAACTCAATCGCCACTACTGGTCGCTGCCTGCCACACTGATGTTGAAAGGCGAAGTCTATCTCTGGAGCGGTAAGCAAATGGGAGGAGGAAACACCGACATCCAGACCGCCAAAGTCGCCCTGCAACAGGTAGGCAATGCTGACGTAGCCCTGCTGCCTGATTTCAAATCAGTATTTGCCTTCAACAATAAGAATAACAAGGAGATCATCTTTACCCTCCACAGCCGCAAAGACGAATTCAACCTCTGGGCGGGTGGCTATGCCAGCAACTTCCTGCCGCAGGATGCTTACATCAACCTGTACTATCAGGAAAACGGCACTCCTTACTCCCAGCAGGCAGCAGCCGATCGCACACGTGGTATGATCCGTATGCAACCCAATTATGATACGTATCAGAAAATCTTCCGCGACGACGATCCACGCAAACGTGCGACCCTCACTACCGTGTGGCAGAAAAAGGAAGATGAAACACTGGCATATGTAGCTCCCTTCGCCAACAAGTTTAAAGGGACACTGGTGGAAGGTAGCTCGTCAGCTTCCATGCTGGACGACACCCCCATCTACCGCTATGCCGACTGCATCCTGTTGCTGGCAACCGCCAAAGTATTGTTGGGCGAAGACCCCGCGACAGAGATCAACCTGATCCGCGAACGTGCTTATGGAGCTACTTATTTCAATGCCCACAAGAGCGAAGTGGCCTATCCGAACGATAACGACGGTACCCTGTATGGCAACAACAAGTATGTAGCCGCCGATACCGATCCGATGGAAGCCATCCTGAAAGAACGCCTGCGCGAATTCATGTTCGAAGGCAAACGCTGGTATGACCTCCGCCTTGTAGGCGCTCCTTATATCTTCAGCTACTCCAAAGCAGACGCTTCCCGCCTGTTATGGCCGATCAACGAAGATGCTTTGACCAACAACCGGGAACTGAAACAGACACCGGGATATTGATCATCCGATAATTGAATAGCATAAGTAGCAATATCCTCACCGGATATTGCTACTTTTATTCCAAAATAAGAACCATGAGAACATTTTCCACCTATCTCCTCCTCTTCCTGCTGGCCGTGCAACTGCATGCGGCAGATACGGTACGCGTCCGGGAAACACAAATCCCCGTACTGATCGACCGGAAAGACAATGTCCTGTTTACCCTCCGGATCGAAGCCTCGGAAAGCCAAACACTCGACGAAGTCGTCCTCCAACTCGACAAGGCAGTCAAGCTGTCTGAGATACAGGCTGTCAAACTCTACTACGCCGGAACAGAAGCTCCGCAACGCGACGGCACAGTCTATGATGCCCCCGTCGCTTATATCCCGCGCGACCAGGCCGGCAAGACGCGGGAAGCCAATCCGTCTTATTCCATCCGGCGGGCTGTAGTCAATAACCCTTCGCATCAGCTCACACTGGCAGGGAATCAATCCCTCTATCCCGGCATCAACTACTTCTGGATCAGCCTGGAAATGAAACCCGAAACGTCATTACTCAGTAAGATACAAGCCTCCGTTTCCGCCGTCAAATTGGACGGTAAGGAAGCGCCGCTTACCCTCGCTTCTCCCGCCGGGATCACCCACCGCATGGGCATCGGCGTACGCCATGCCGGCGACGACGGCTCAGCCGCCTATCGCATCCCGGGACTGGTGACCACCCATAAAGGCACCCTGCTCGGTGTCTATGATATCCGCTACAATAATAGCGCCGACCTTCAGGAGCACGTCGACATCGGCATCAGCCGCAGCACCGACAGTGGACAGACCTGGGATCCCATGCGGACTGCCATGAGCTTCGGTGAAGCGGGTGGACTGCCCCGCGCACAGAACGGCGTGGGCGACCCCGCCATCCTGGTCGACCGGAAGACCGGCACCATCTGGGTGATCGCCGCCTGGACACAGGGGATGGGTAACGGACGCGCCTGGTTCAATTCCATGCCGGGTATGGACAGACGTACCGCCCAACTGATGCTCGTCAAAAGTGATGATGACGGACAGACCTGGTCCGAACCTATCAATATCACCCCCCAGGTGAAGCAACCCGAATGGTACTTCTTACTGCAAGGCCCCGGTATGGGGATTACCATGCAGGACGGCACCCTCGTTTTCGCCGCCCAATACATCGATGCCGACAAACTGCCGAACGCCTGTATTATATATAGCAAAGACCGGGGAGAGACCTGGCACCTGCACAGTCCCGCCCGGAGCAATACCACCGAAGCCCAGGTAGCCGAAGTGGAACCGGGCGTGCTGATGCTCAACATGCGCGACAACCGCGGAGGCAGCCGGGCCGTCTCCATCACCCGCGACCTGGGAAAGACCTGGACCGAGCATCCCTCCAACCGCAGTGTGCTGCAAGAGTCGGTCTGCATGGCCAGCCTCCTTCGTTCGCAGGGCAAAGACAACATCTTGGGCAAAGACATCCTCCTCTTCTCCAACCCCAACACCACAAAAGGACGTCACCATATCACCATCAAAGCCAGTCTCGACGGCGGGCTCACCTTCCCCGACTCTTATCAGGTCATGCTCGATGAAGCCGAAGGCTGGGGCTACTCCTGCCTCACCATGATCGACCGGGAAACCGTCGGCATCCTCTACGAAGGCAGCACCGCCCACATGGTCTTCCAAGCTGTCAAACTAAAGGACATCATCAAACATTAACGCCCATGCGACGTTTCTTGCTTTTATGGATCAGTTACCTTTGGTTCTTCGGTTTGCAAGCGGCCGAAGAACCAAAGATACTACCCTACCCGCAACAGTATAAGCAGACAAAGGCGCACTTCCAATTAAGGGACGTGTCGCTTACTTCTCCGAAAGAGGTGACCGGACTGTTTGCCGACTGGTTGCAGGAGACACAGACTGTTCTCCGGCCGGACGGCACACAACAGACCTCCGGTACGCGCCAGATTACCGTCACCTTTACCGACAGTCTGCCCGGTATCCCCGTTAATCCGGAAGAAGCCTACCGCTTACGCGTTACCGACAAGCAGATCCATATCGAGGCTGTTACAGCGCAAGGCGTCTATTGGGCCGTACAGACGCTGCGGCAGTTGACAGTGAAACAAGGTAAGCAGTACGTCGTTGCCGGTTGCGAGATCACCGACTGGCCTGCCTTCCGCGTCCGGGGTTTCCTGCATGACGTAGGGCGTAGCTACCTCTCCATAGAAGAGTTGAAACGCGAGATCGCCCTCCTCTCCCGCTACAAGATCAATGTCTTCCACTGGCACCTCACCGAAGACCAGGCCTGGCGGTTGGAAAGTAAACGTTTCCCGGCACTGAATGCCGAAACCAATATGACCCGCTTCCCAGGCAAATACTACACGATTGCCGAAGCGAAAGAGTTAGTTGGCTGGTGCCGCCAACACAACATGTTGCTTATCCCCGAGATCGATATGCCGGGACACAGCGCCGCCTTTATCCGCGCCTTCGGCTACGATATGCAAAGCCCCGAAGGAATGGCGATCCTCCGTCAACTAATGGACGAGGTCTGCGATACCTTTGCCGACATTCCCTATATCCATATCGGGACCGATGAGGTGCAATTCACCCACCCGCAATTTGTCCCCGAAATGGTCGCCCATGTCCGGTCGAAAGGGAAGAAAGTCATTTCCTGGAACCCCGGCTGGTCCTACAACGCCGGTGAGATCGACATGCTCCAGATGTGGAGTTACCGGGGCAAGCCGCATCCGGGTATTCCGGTGATCGACTCCCGCCTGCATTATATCAACCACTACGACTCCTTTGCCGATATCGTCGCCCTGTTCAACAGTAACATAGCCGGACAACAACAAGGCAGTCCCGACTATGCCGGCTCCATCATTGCCGTATGGAACGACCGCCTGGTACAACCCGAACGTAACATCCTGCTCGAAAATCCCTTCTACCCAGCCATGCTTACCCTGGCCGAACGTACCTGGCGAGGCGGACAGGACGAATACTTCTACACGAAAGGCTGCCTGATCGATCCCGAAGGAAGTGCCGGTTATGCCCAGTTCGCCGCCTTCGAAGACCGGATGCTTCAACAAAAGACACACGTCCTCCGGGACGAACCCTTCGCCTATGTCAAACAAACGAATGTGCGGTGGCGTATCTCCGACGCTTTCCCGAACGAAGGCGACCTGACACGTTCGTTCCCGCCGGAACAGCACTTGTCGAAAGAGTATCAATATAAGGATAGCACCTACCACTCCCGCACAGCCATCGGTGCCGGCATCTACCTGCGCCATGTATGGGGAGCCACAGTCCCGTCTTTCTATGCCGACCCGCAACCCAACCACACGGCTTACGCCTGGACCTGGGTCTGGTCGCCCAACGTGCAACAGGTCGGTCTGTTGGCCGGTACCCAAAACTACGGCCGTTCGGAAAAAGACTTACCCCCGCCACCAGGGAAATGGGATTACCGCGAAAGCTGCTTCTGGCTGAACGATGTCGAGATAGCCCCCCCTGTCTGGACCACCTCCCACACCACCCCCTCGAACGAAACGCCACTCGGAAATGAGAATTTCGAGGCCCGTCCTCCCCTTTCCGTCCAGCTGCAGAAAGGGTGGAACAAGGTACTGATCAAACTCCCCATCGGTTCTTTTTCGAGCCGGGAGGTGCGATTACAGAAATGGATGTTTACCTTTGTATTTGTCACACCGGACGGACGTAACGCCGTAGACGGCCTTGTCTATTCGCCCGACAGGAAACGTTAAACCGGTACCTTGTAAACGACTAAATGCTGATGCCATGAGACAAGCGTTCTTACTCCTTCTTCTGTGTATATCCTTCGGCACCTATGCCCAACGGATCAAAGTGGCCTGTGTAGGTAACAGCGTCACCTATGGCGCCGGTATTGAAAACCGGGAAACAGAGGCCTACCCCGCCCAACTGCAACGCCTGTTGGGAACCACCTACGATGTCCGCAACTTCGGGAAAAGCGGCGCTACCCTGCTTGCCAAAGGGCACCGCCCCTATACGGAACAAGACGAATACCGGGCCGCAATCGACTTTGCCGCCGACCGCGTCATCATCCACCTCGGTCTGAACGATACCGATCCCCGCGACTGGCCTAATTACCGGGGCGAGTTTGTACGCGACTACCTCCACCTGATCGACTCCTTCCGCCAGGCCAATCCGAAGAGCCGGATATGGATCTGCCGCCTGACACCGATCAGCCACCGCCATCCCCGTTTCCGCTCCGGTACCCGCGACTGGTACTGGCAGATACAGGAGAAGATCGAAGAAATAGCCACCCTCTCAGGCGCCACGCTGGTCGACCTGCAACAACCGCTATACAACCGTCCGGAGTTACTGCCCGACGGCCTGCATCCCAATGCCGAAGGCGCCGGGCTGATCGCCCAAACCATCTTCGGCGCACTGACCGGACAGTATGGGGGCTTGCAACTACCGTCGCTCTATGCCGACTATATGGTGTTGCAACGCAACCAACCACTACGTATAGCCGGCGTGGCCAATGCCGGCGAGCAAGTCACCGTCCGCATCGCCGGACAACAGAAAGAAGGGACCGCCGCCGGCAACGGGCAATGGGAAATCGTCCTTGATCCGCTGACAACCGGAACGGCATACACACTGGAAATCACCACCCCCCATCGCAAACTGACCTTCAAGCATGTCGCCGCCGGTGAGGTCTGGGTCTGTTCCGGCCAATCCAATATGGCCTTCCGCCTGGATCAAAGCGTCGCCAATGAGCGCGAAGCCCAACTGGTGTATGCCCGTACCCACCCGGAGATACGCCTGTTCGACAGAAAGCCCCGGTGGCCAACCAATGAGGTGGAATGGGCGGCCTCGACCCTTGACTCACTCAACCGGTTGGACTATTACAAGACGGCGCAGTGGACGCCCTGCGACGAGGCAACCGCTACCCGGTTCTCAGCCATCGCTTTTGCCTTCGGCCGAATGCTGAGTGACAGCCTGCAGGTTCCCATCGGATTGATCCTCAATGCCGTAGGAGGATCACCCGCCGAAGCCTGGATCGACCGGAAAACATTGGAGTTCGACTTCCCCGATATCCTGACCAATTGGCTCCACAACGACTTCATACAGGAATGGGCGCGCGGCCGGGCGGCGCTCAACATCAGGCAAGCGGTCAATCCGCTGCAACGCCATCCTTATGAGCCGACCTATCTGTTCGAGTCCGGTATCCAACCGCTGGCACAGTACCCCATCAAAGGGGTCATCTGGTACCAGGGTGAATCGAATGCACACAACCTCGAAGCACACGAACGCCTCTTCCCCTTATTGGTCAAAAGCTGGCGAAGCTACTGGAAGAACAACGAATTGCCTTTCTACTACGTACAACTATCCAGTATCGACCGTCCCTCCTGGCCGTGGTTCCGCGACAGCCAACGGCGGCTGATGCAAACCATTCCCCACACGGGCATGGCGGTGAGCAGTGACCGGGGCGACTCACTGGATGTGCATCCCCGGCAGAAGAAAGACGTAGGCGAGCGCCTGGCGCACCAGGCATTGAGCCAGACCTATGGACACTCATTGAGCCCTTCCGGACCGCTGTTCCGCTCAGTCTCCTTCGTGGCGGATACGGCCTTCGTGGCATTTGATTATGCCGAGGGACTGAAGACGTCCGATGGCGAGCCCGTACGTACGTTCGAGATCGCTGCCCACGACGACCTGTTCTTCCCCGCACAGGCAGAAATCGTCGATGGAAAGGCAAAAATCTGGTCGGAGAAGGTCGCTTCTCCCCGCTTTGTCCGATACGGCTGGCAGCCTTTCACCCATGCCAATCTGGTGAATGGTGAAGGACTCCCCGCCTCTACCTTCCGTAGTACCCCCGAACGAACCACCACCCATAAACAGCATCAGATGATACAATGGACCCCATTACCCGGACTGCCGGGCACAGCCACGACACCGGCCCTCGGTGTTTCAGCCCCTTTTACAGGGGTTGTAGACGGTAAACTGATCGTAGCCGGCGGCTGCAATTTCCCCGACAAACCCGTGACCGAAGGCGGCGTCAAACGATATTACCGGGAAATCTTCGCCCTCGACCTCACCCAAGGCAATAGCGCCCAATGGCAACCGGCGGGCATGCTTCCCGAAGCGTTAGCCTATGGAGCGGCTGTCTCGACAGCAGGCAGCCTGCTCTGTATCGGCGGCAATAACAACGAACGATCCAGCGATGCCGTTTACCGTCTCAGATGGAACGAACAAACGAAACAAATAGACATAACCTCCCTCCCCTCGCTGCCACAGCCGATGGATAACTTTGCGGCGGCAGCTATCGGAGACAAGGTGTATGCCACCGGCGGCAATCTGGCAGGGCAGCCCACCAACAACCTCTTCTGTCTCGACCTGTTGCAGACGGATAAAGGATGGACGGTGATGGCTCCCTTCCCCGGTCCGACGCGGGTACAGCCCGTGTGCGTCGGTCAATCCACGGCGATCGGGCATCGCCTCTACCTCACCGGTGGCTTCCAACCCCTTCAAGAGACACAAGCCGCTGTGATCCCCACCGATGTCTTAGCCTACGATCCCGCCACCAACGCCTGGACGCACGAAACCATACTGCCTCCTTTCGAAGACGGTTCGCCACGTACATTGACAGGTGGTTGCGGCGTAGCCTGGGACGGTACACTACTCTTTATGGGTGGTGTAAACTACGCCCGTTTTCAGGCAGCGATCGACCGCCCCCGGCAGATCGAACAAGCCCGTGCCACCAAGAATAAAACCCGGCTGGCTACCCTTCAATCCGAAGCCGTCGCCTATATGCATCACCCGGTGGAATGGTATGATTTCAACCGCACCCTGCTGCAATACGATCTCCGCACAAAAATATGGACGACCCTCAGCAACCACGAAGCCCTGGCCCGTGCCGGCGCCGGAGTCGCCGTGTACAACCGCCACCTCATCCTCGTCAACGGCGAACTGAAACCCGGCATCCGCACCCCGCAAGTCAACAAGGCGGCTTTCCCCCATTAAGTGGCGCCCGGCAAAAGCCCATTTCAACTACGGTGAAATTTAATTCCCCCTCCCTACAGCGACTCTTCCTTTTTTTGATTCCACCTTCCAACGCACTGTGTGACTGCGTGTTTAGGGTGAACTCAGCCCAGAAAAAGTCCACCCATCGTCCACCCCTGTCCCGGACAGGATAAAAATGACTATCAACGAGACCGGCATCTACTGTTGCCGGCATGCAGAAGATTTAGGACTTTTGTGCTGATGTTTTTCCGGCTCCACATAGCTGGAGACATCATTCCACAAAGCCGGAGATTTCTTTCCACGATTGCGGAGTCTTCTCTCCACAGCCCAGGATAGACGCATTAAAATTTATCAATCGTCATCAGTTTGTCTAAATAGCTGTCATCCCATCCTGCGCACTTTCTTTTGGCTACCATACTTGCTCTCTTGTCATCTTGCTTTAAAAGTGCCAGGGCCATTTTGCAGATGAGGGAAAAATTTTGTGCTGCATTATTTACCTTTCTTCCCTTGTCCTCATTAAAGGAGACATCTAATTGCCAGTGAAGATTATTTTCTACGCTCCAGTGCGTCCGTACAGCTTCGGCAATTTTTTTTGGATCAAGGACAAGCGAGGATATATAATATCTTTTTTCGGTAACGATCTCGCCAGTTTTACAATTCGTTTTAATGGTTTCAATACGTGCAATCGTTTGTAATCCATCCCATTCTTTGTATATCCTGTCCAGTGCTCCATTTGAATACGCCATACAGCGTCTGACTTCTTGCCTACTATGGGCTTTTTCCTCAGTGGTATACAGAGCCCAACGGCTTTGAGGCAAAGCCTTCCCCCTTGCCAAAAATTCATCCCCTTCGCTAAACTGCTTGATCAAATCCGCATGAAGCGTCTTATGGTTATCCTTCACGCAGAGAACATAATCTGCTTTATTCTCAATAATGAGTTTAGCGATCTCCTTTTGGCACCCCATGGCATCGATTGTTATAACACAATCAAC
>JAVBUR010000039.1:0-52485 GCA_031555145.1 Tannerellaceae bacterium
TGTTTCACCTATTGAAACTGCCTGTTTCACCGTTTGGAACTCGGAGTTTCACCCTATGAAACTAAAAGTTTCATCCTACTGAAACTCTTACGGCACCATCGTCTTTCTTTTGATGCCCCGTGTGACAGATGTGACAGCAAATTGTCCTGAAAACGGATCTGTCACGGGCATCTATCACACATTCAATCCGTTCTCAATCAGAACGATAATGCCCTCCGTGTGACAGCGTGACGGATAAATTCGAAAAAAAAACTTCGTGTAGAAGGGAGCGCAGTCAATTCACAAAGGACAGCTCACCTTCAAATATGGTTGAAACTGAAACGGGCTTGCATCCGTTTTGAGTTGGAGGCAAGCCCGTATATATGGGGAGTTCGTGAACTTATTCGACCGTGAACTTATAGGTGCATTCGCTGAAGTACTTTTCGCCCGGGAGCAGAACGGTGCTCGGGAAGTTCGGCTGGTTGGGGCTGTCGGGGAAATGTTGTGTTTCCAGACAGAAGGCACCGCGATGGGGATAGAGTGTATCATGCTTGCCTTTGTCGGAACCCGACATGAAGTTGCCGGAATAGAACTGAACGCCCGGTTCGTTGGTATAGACTTCGAGGGCGATACCGGTAGCGGGGCAGTAGGCTTTAGCAGCCAGAGCCTTGATGTCGCCATTGGTATTCAATACCCAGTTATGGTCGTAACCACGGCCTTTAACCAACTGGTCGAAGTCGTCATTAATATGTGCTCCAATAGCGACGGGTTGACGTAGATCCATCGGCGTACCTTCTACCGAAGGCAGTTCGCCTGTCGGAATCAGCGTAGAATCAACCGGGGTATACGTATCGGCATTGATCATCAATGTCTGATCCAGGATCTGTGTGCCCGACAATGCACCAGCCAGGTTGAAATAGCTGTGGTTGGTAAGGTTGCAGAGCGTCGGTTTGTCGGTCGTAGCTTCATACTTGATGTCGATGGCGTTATCGTCGGTCAACGTATAGGTTACCTTGATATTCAGGTTACCCGGGAAGCCGGCTTCGCCGTCGGCAGACAGATAGGAAAGTTCGAGTGTATGGTCGTTCACCTGTTTGGCATCCCAGACTTTGGTATGATAGCCATTCGGTCCGCCATGCAGGCAGTGGCCATTGTTGTTCTGCGGCAGGGTGTATTCCACGCCGTCGAGGGTGAATTTGCCATGGGCGATACGGTTGCCGTAGCGGCCAATCAAGGCTCCGTAGTTACCATCGATAGCGACATAGTCCACAATGTTGTCGTAGCCCAATACCACATCGGTCATCTGGCCTTTGTTGTCGGGAACCATCATGGAGACGAGACGTCCACCATAATTAGTGATGCAGGCTTCCAGACCGTTTTTGTTTGTCAGCACATACAATCCGATGTCTTTACCTTCTACAATAGATTCGAAATCAGCCATTTTCAGGCCGGAAAGGGTTGTTTCTACTTTCTTTTCGGCGCATGAGAAACATACACATGCTGCCAGCATTGCCAATACTGTTCTTTTCATTCCTATATGTGTTAATTTATACAGTTGCATTGGGTGGCAAATATACGCTTTTCCATGTTATTTCATTGTAGAACAACACAAAAAACGACATGGAGACCACCGGTATCCATTGAAAAAAACTAAAAAAGAGGTCTTCCCTCTGTCCACTCATTGTTTTATCGGTTCACTTTCGTACATTTGTGTCCTACTATAATCGGTAAGCATGAAACAATATCTGGCATTACTTGAACGTGTATTGAGTGAGGGGGTTAAAAAGGAAGATCGCACAAATACCGGAACATACAGTATATTCGGTCATCAAATGCGGTTCGACCTGTCGGAAGGATTCCCCATGCTGACCACCAAAAAGCTGCATCTCAAATCTATCATATACGAACTGCTCTGGTTCCTGCGGGGCGACACGAACGTGAAATACCTACAGGAAAATGGCGTACGTATCTGGAATGAATGGGCGGATGCCGACGGTGAACTGGGTCACGTCTATGGTTATCAATGGCGTTCATGGCCTGACTATACCGGCGGGCATATTGACCAGATCACGGAAGTAGTGGATACGATCCGTCGGAATCCCGATTCACGCCGGATGATCGTAAGCGCCTGGAACGTGGGAGATATCAAGCATATGAACCTGCCTCCCTGCCATGCGTTCTTCCAGTTTTATGTAGCCGACGGCCGGTTGAGCCTCCAACTCTACCAGCGCAGTGCGGATATTTTCCTGGGCGTACCATTCAACATAGCCTCGTATGCCTTGTTATTACAGATGGTGGCACAGGTGACGGGGCTCCAAGCCGGTGACTTTGTCCACACGCTGGGAGATGCCCATATTTATACCAACCATCTCGATCAGGTACGCCTGCAACTGGAACGCGCACCGCGTGCATTACCCGAGATGCGTATCAACCCGGAAGTAACAAACATATTTGATTTCAAATACGACGACTTTACACTCCTCAACTACGATCCCCATCCGCACATCAAGGGAGATGTCGCGGTGTAATGATGACTGATGAAAAAGAATAAGGTGGAAGAAAAAGCATTCCGTCGCGAATGCTGGTGAACTAAATGAGCAGCTTGAAGAAGCTACGTACGAAAAAGACAGTAAGGATTATTAAATCGAAAAGGTTATGAGTAAGATTTCAATTATTGCTGCGTTGGCCGAAAACAACGCGATCGGTAAGAACCAACAGTTACTGTGGCACTTGCCGACCGACATGAAACGCTTCAAAACGTTGACAACGGGTCATGCCGTGATTATGGGACGGAAAACGTTCGAATCACTCCCCCAGGGCGCACTGCCTAACCGGAAAAATATGGTGCTGACCACCATGCCGGAAGCTGGATTCGTCAACTGTTTTGCCTGTGAGTCCATGCGTGATGCACTGGAGATGTGCGAGAAGGAAGACGAAGTCTTCGTCATCGGAGGCTCCATGGTCTATCGACAAGCCCTGGGCCGCGCCGATAAGATGTATCTGACACGTGTCCACCATGTGTTTGAAGATGCCTCCTCATTTTTCCCTGTGGTCAACTTTGATGAGTGGGAAGAAATAGAACGGGAGGAGTTCCCGGCGGACGACAAGCATGCGTATCCCTTTACCTTCCTGACCTACGTCCGGAAAGGAAAAGCGTAACACACCTCTGCTATCAACCGATCAGGCAAGCTCCATTACGACAATGCGTAATGGAGTTTGCCTTCTTTATTTCTAATTAACATAAAATTCACACTTTTTTAGCCTTCCTTTGTATCTATAATAGGAAAAGGTCTTGTTCCATTACTAACGAAAAAACGATTGATATGAAAGTTAGAACAATCTGTATGATACTATTGGCTGCCGTTTGCCTGTCGTGGATCGCTTTCAGCAGCGACATGCATACCCCCCCTGAACAAAAAGAAGTTATTACCCAAGCCATGCAACAAAAGAACACCCCCCAACTGATCAAAGCACTTATCACGCAGATGAAAGGCGAACTGGAGAAAGACTACGACCGCTTCCCCGCATTGATAGGCGAAGTGGAAAAATACACCCGTGAATGTACGGATCCGGCTAGCGTCGCCATCCTGCACTCGATGACAGCCGAGATGTATAACCAGTACTATCAACAAAACCGTTGGAATATCAACCGCCGTACGAACCTGAGCGGTTACACACCCGACGATATACGGGAATGGACGACCAACCTCTTTACTGACAAGGTAAAGGAAGAACTGGCAGCCTCCCTCCTGCCGGCTGCGCTGTTACAGCAAACACCGGCAGCCCAATACAAAGAGATTATGGAGACGGGGAAAGATTCGCCCACGCTGCGCCCTACGCTATATGATTTCCTGATCGCCCGTGCGATTGAGATACAACCGGCTGAGTCCTTCTATCAGAAGTGGGAGGATTTCCGGCAAACACAATTCGATCCCAAAGCGCTCTTACTGGTTGAATTAGAGCATCTACAATACAACTACCAGATCAGTGCTACGGAACAGGCCTATAAACAATATACAGCTTCCCTGGATAGTCTATTATCTCACTACGCGTGGGCAGATTATGCTACAGAGATACAGATCGCCCGGATCCAGGCGTTGGGAACAGGCATGTACCGGACAGAAAACCGCGACTCGGTCCTGGATATCCAGTATAATCTCTGCAAAGAGACTATCTCCCGTTACTCCAATTATGAGCGGATCGGTGTGGTAAAAAACAAGTTGGCGCAATTGGAAGCGTTAACATTTTCTTCCTTCCTGCCGGAAACGGTTTCCCCGGGTGATTCCATCGATATCCAGTTGTCTTACACGAATGTGACACGTATCAAGGTCGACTTGTATGAAAGTAAACAAGCCGTTGCCAAAGGGCCTCATCCCAGCTACGGAAAGAATACGTCCAAAGGGAAATTGGTCAGAACCGTTTACTTTACACTGAATCCGGCGAAAACATATCTCAACTATGATACAACACTGCAAATACCGGCCGGTAATCTGGGGCTGTATGAATGCGTTATTTCAGTGCCGGACCAGAAGATAACAGCCAGCCATATACTGAGCGTAAGCCGCCTGGCAACCGTCTATCGCACCATTGATAAACAATCCGAAGTATTGGTGACTGACCGTAAAAGCGGGCAACCGATCCCACAAGCGATCGTCACCTGGTATGGCAATGGAGTACGTGAAGGTTTGAAGCCTCTTGGATCAGCCCAAACAGACAAAGACGGGCTGGTAGTCATACCCGCCAACAGCAAGATATCCAATGTACAGGCCACCCTGGCTCAAGATACGGCTTGCTTCTATGCAAGTCTCAACCGGTATAGCTATGATACTTCGGAAAGTGCCATACACACAAACCTGTCTTTGTTTACCGACCGGGGATTGCATCGTCCCGGACAAACCGTATTCTTCAAAGGGATAGCGTATCAATTGGGGACAGACCTGTCGCAGGTAGTAGCGAATCAAACCTACACAGTGATCCTGCGGGATGCCAACTATAAGGAAGTAGCCACCAAGCAATGTACGACGAATGCTTTTGGCTCGTTCAACGGTGAGTTTGTATTGCCGACACAGGTGTTGAACGGTTCGTTCACCATAACCGCCGGTGATTATTCAACCTGGTTCCGGGTGGAAGAATACAAACGCCCGACATTTGCCATCGAACTGGATAGCATCCGGGGAGAAGTGGCATTTGGCGACAGTGTAACCATCCAGGGAAAAGTACAGACCTTCTCAGGTGTCACGTTGACGGAAGCGGCTGTGACATGGCGGATCATACGCCGATCATTCTGGTTATACCGCGGCTTGCCGACCCAAACCAGACAAGTGGCGGAAGGGACAACCCGAGTCTCGGCAGATGGCACATTCTCCCTCTCCTTCCAACCGGAGAAGTATGAAGCTGCCGATTCTTTCCAACAGTTCTATACCTATGAAACAGCGGTGACGGTCACCGACAGCAAAGGCGAAACACAGGAAACGCGCTCCTCCTTCAACGTAGGAGACGCCAGCCTGGTATTATCTACCAATCTGCCCGATAAGATAGAGAAAGAGGCGGTCTCCCTGCTTATCTCGGCTGAAACGCTGAACGAACAGCCGACGACCGCCTCTGGGACCTGGAAGATCGTACTGTGGGCCAATGACAAAGTACAAACAAAAGCCACTGAATTCAAGGAAGGCGAAACAAAGGGGACGGGTACATTTACCTCCGGCCAACCGATCGATCCCGCCACCTTTGCAGCATTACCTTCAGGCCGCTACCGGTTGTTCCTTCAGGCTAAAGACGCAAAAGGGAGGGATGTATTGCATGAACAGGATGTGATCCTGTACAGCAAGCAAGACAAACGCCCGCCCGTCTTCTCGCATTTTTGGGTATTGGAAGAACAGACCACCTGCCTGCCAGGCGAAGAAGCGGCTTTCATTCTGGGCACGTCTGATAAAGACGCTTATATCCTGTATGAAATATTCTGCGGAGACAAACTCCAGTCGCGCAAACGGATCAAATTGACGGATGAAAACCAACGCTTTTCGCTGGGTTTCCAAGAAAGTTGGGGAGATGGAGCAGTCGCCTCCTTTACATTTGTCAAAGACGGAGAACTACACTACACCCATGTAAACCTGCTCCGGAAACAGCCGGATAAACGGCTGACACTTACCCCGGTCACCTTCCGCGACCAATTAGTTCCCGGGACGAAAGAGAACTGGACATTCCGTCTCCACAGTGCTGACTCCACCACGGTGGATGCCGAGATACTGGCATCGATGTATGATGCCTCATTAGACAAGTTAATGCCTTTTCAATGGGCCTTCTCGCCTGTCCGCTCTATCTGGATGAATGCGCCTTTCTTCTACACAAGTGAAGGATTCGGGTATACACAGGCCTATGGAAATGAAGAATTGAAGCTCGTACGCTATCGCGACTATAGCTATGACCGACTGAACTGGCAAGGAGTGTTATATGGTGGAGTAAAGGAAGAAAGCATGGGTATAACTACCCGGCAGTCTAACCGTATGGCATCTGTCCAGATGCTGGCCGATAGCAGCCCGGGTGATGCGCTAAAGGTAGGTTATGGCTATATGATGAAAGCAGACGCTGATGAATCCATGCCCGCTCCCCCGGCATTAAATCAAGCTGCAGTAGAAACAGCTTCAACAGCCAACGGAAGCCAGTCGGCAGCCCCGCTTCAACTTCGGCAGAACTTCAACGAAACAGCCTTCTTCTATCCTACCCTGCGTACAAACGAGGCAGGCGATGTATTGATCCAATTCACCCTGCCGGAAAGCAATACCTCCTGGAAGTTCCAGGCCATTGCCCATACGAAAGACCTGAAATACGGACAACTGACAAAAGAAGTAGTTACCAGCAAGCCCTTTATGGTGACCCCCAACCTGCCCCGCTTCCTGCGTGAAGACGATCAGGTGACCATCTCGACCCAGTTGCTGAACCAACTCGACAAGGAGATCACTGGTAAAGCCCGTCTCGAATTCTTCGATCCGGCAACGGATAAGGCGATCGACGGATGGAAGCAACCCGAACAACCGTTCACCCTTGCCGCCAAGAGTAACGGGACAGCCTCCTGGACAATCACCACACCGAAAGGTATCAGCCTCGTCGGTTGCCGGATTATCGCCGAGAGTGCCGATGGCAGCGATGGCGAGCAACACCTACTACCAGTACTGTCCAACCGTATCCTGGTAACGGAAAGTACGCCGGTCTATATGCTGCAACCGGGCGAGAAGACCATTCGTATCGCGGCCGCCAAAGGCAGTCGCGAGCCGTTCCGCCTGACGATGGAACTGACTGCCAATCCCGTATGGTATGCCGTTCAGGCGTTACCGACAATGACACAGCCCGACAACGACAATATCCTGTCGTGGTTTGCGGCCTACTACAGCAACACGCTGGCTACCTATATCGCGTCAGCACATCCACGTGTACAACGCATCATCAGCCTGTGGACAGCACAGGGAGGTAATGCCAGCACCTTACTCTCCAACCTCGAAAAGAACGAAGAGTTGAAAAACATCCTTCTCGAAGAAACGCCGTGGGTGTTGGCCGCCAACAACGAAACGGAACAGAAACAACGCCTCGCCCTCCTGTTTGATATGAACCGAGCTGCCAACCTGCGGGAAGCAGCCTTGCAACGGCTCATCGAACAGCAAACAGCAGACGGTGGCTGGAGCTGGTTCAAGGGCTTCTATACGGATCGTACGATCACCCTCTCCATCGTCAAAGGCATGCAGCAACTGACACAACAGCAAACCATACAATGGAACGACTCGGAGAAAGCAATACTGAACAAGGCTGTAGCCTATCTGGATAACTGCATCCGGAAAGACTTTGCCGATCTGAAGAAGAATGACAAACAATGGCAGAAATCTACGCCTTCGTCCTGGCAACTTACTTACCTGTTTGTACGCAGCGGCGTCAAAGACATCGCCTTATCTGCCGACACACAGGATGCTGTCCGCTTCTACACCACACAGTCTGCCAAAGAATGGACTAAGTTATCGTATGCAGGGAAGGCCGAAACCGCCCTGTTGGCACAGCGTAGCGGCGACAAAGCCACTGCAACCGCCATCCTTGCTTGGTTGCGCAAGACGGCCACCACCTCCGAAGAACTCGGCATGTACTGGGCTAACAACCGGAGAGGAGATGATTTCTTCAACTCCCCTGTCGATACCCATTGCCTGTTGATGGGAGCCTTTAATGAGCTGAGCCCAGACAGCGGCGAAACCGACCGGATGAAACAATGGCTGCTGAACCAGAAGCGCACCCAAAACTGGGGCACCGTTCCTTCGAACATCAATGCCATCTATACGTTACTGCTGACCGGAAGCGACTGGCTGACACAGGAGAATACCCTCACCGCACAATGGGGCAGCCAGATATTCACCAGCGGATCGGGCGAAGCTGCCACAGGCTACATCAAGGCCGCCGTGGAAGGGAAAGAGATCACAAGCGGTACGAATACCCTCGTCCTTCGCAAAGAAGGAAGCGCACCTGCCTGGGGAGCCGTGTACAACCAGTATTTCGAAACCCTGGATAAGGTAAACGCTCACAAAGGCGTACTGAATGTGGAAAAGAAACTGTTTGTCGAGACCAACAGCGGAACCGAGCGTCAGTTCCGTCCCATATCGGCAAACACTCCCCTCCGCGTAGGTGATAAGGTGATTGTACGGCTAACAATCCGTACCGACCGGAGCATGGACTACGTGGTACTGAAAGATCTCCGGGCCGGTTGCTTTGAACCGGCGCAGGCTCTTTCCGGTTATAATTACAGGGACGGCGTCGGTTATTACCAGTCGCCGAAAGACGTATCGGAAAACTTCTTCTTCACCCACCTGCCGAAGGGTACCTTCGTACTGGAATACCCGGTATATGTATCCCGGACAGGTGACTATGCAGGAGGAATCAGTACGATCCAATGCATGTATGCCCCCGAATTCACCTCGCATACAGCGGGAGAACGGATCCGGGTGAACAATTAATAAAAATTTGTACGCAACTTATCGTATTTTTTATGTACGTTTGTGAGTTGATATATTTTAAAATATCAAAGAGTATATGAAACGGATTATTTTTATTTTCGCCGCCATCTTGATGGCAACAGGAATGTCTTCAGCTCAACAACAGGCCGCCGTTATCGCAGCTGAGAAGGCTACGTATGATTTTGGACAGATTAAAGAAGCTGACGGAAAAGCAACGCATACATTTGAAATATCCAACCAGGGCGAAAGCCCGTTGGTCATTACCCGCGTCATTGCATCCTGCGGATGTACGACTCCCGAATGGACTAAAGAACCTATTCCGGCCGGAAAGACAGGACAGATAACGATTACGTTCGATCCTGCCAACCGTCCCGGTCCTTTTACCAAATCTATTTCGGTGTACAGCAATGGGAAGACGGGCAGTTTTATTCTGACCATACGAGGTGAAGTACTTTAAATGCAAACGAGCTGAATGATAATTAAATAAAAGGGAAGACTGACAGATGCGGCCATTGAAGAGGGTGTTGATAGCCCTTATAGGAGTATTGTGCATGATCGCGGCAAGCGCTCAGAACAATGCGCAGATAAGTGCGGATGTGTTGACCTATAACTTCGGGAATATTTCCGAAGGAGATGGGTTGGCCAGCTATGTGTTTACAATCAAAAACACAGGGACAAGCCCTTTGGTGATCACACGCATCACAGCATCCTGCGGATGCACCCAACCGGAATGGTCGAAAGAACCGATCCCGGCAGGCGGAACAGGTGAAGTCAAGATCACCTATAATCCGGCAGGTCGTCCTGGTCCCTTCCACAAAACAATTTCCATATTCAGTAATGGTAAGAAAGGGACCTTTATGTTGGCTGTCCGGGGTAATGTTACCCCTAAGATCGTTCAACCGGCATTGGTCTATCCTTACTCCATCGGCGATCTGAAGTTGACCACCAAAACGGTCTTATTCAGCTCCGTCCGTCCGAACGAAACGTTAGGCGAACGTATATTTGTCACCAATGAAGGGCAAACTACCATCACGCTTGATTTAGGCAAGCTGCCAAGCTATATGAATGCCCAGGCTATTCCTGCCACTATCCAACCACGGGGAACAGGAGAGATAGCCATTCTAATCGACGGGAATGCCGCCAAACGGAGGGGACGTACGACCATGGAACTTCCAATCACGGTAAACAGTGCCGAAAAGAAAGAAATGTCCGGCGTTATTCAGATCGCCGCCAACATGATCGACAACTTCAGCAAACTGTCTGCCTCGGAAAAAGCACAGGCACCGGTAGCCGAACTATCAAGCACCCTCGTTGAATTCGGACAGGTAGCCGAAAAAGGCAGTTTTATTCCATTGATCGGCGGAAAGGTATCAGCCACTTTCGATATTACTAATACGGGCAAATCCCCTTTGCAAATCTATAGTGTCACCAGCGACGACGAACGTCTGGATATATCCGGCGGAAGAAAGGAACTCAAGCCAGGAGCCAAAGCAACATTCAAAGTATCGATACGTCCCAAGGATGTAAAAGCTAAAATGGAAGCCCTGATCAACGTGGTCTGTAACGACCCGAACAGTCCTGTACGCCTGATCAAAGTAACTGCCTACAAATAATCCCAACAATCATGGAGCATCCTGAGAACGATGAACTGTACAAAGGATTGAAGGTCAACAAGGGGATATCCGACGTCCCGACCGTTAATCCCTATCTGACCCAACGTATCCAACGCAAGCAATATACCCCTGCTGAATTTGTAGAAGGGATCCTGAAAGGAGATATCACCATCCTCAGCCAGGCTGTTACGTTGGTGGAAAGCGCACGGTATGAACATCAGGTCATTGCCCAGGAGATAATTGAAAAGTGTCTGCCGCATGCAGGCAAGTCTGTCCGTATCGGTATCACCGGTGTACCGGGAGCCGGTAAAAGTACGTCGATCGATGCCTTCGGAATGCACCTGGTGCGCCAAGGAAAGAAACTGGCCGTCTTGGCCATCGACCCCAGCAGCGAAAAGACGAAAGGGAGTATCCTGGGCGATAAAACCCGGATGGAGGAACTGTCGCGTGAAAAGAATGCCTTTATCCGCCCTTCTCCCTCTGCCGGTTCATTGGGAGGGGTTGCCCGGAAGACACGGGAGACGGTTATCCTCTGCGAAGCAGCTGGTTTTGATACTGTCTTTATTGAAACGGTCGGCGTAGGACAAAGTGAAACGGCCGTCCACTCCATGTCCGACTTCTTCCTGTTGATCCAGTTAGCCGGTACAGGCGATGAACTGCAAGGTATCAAACGTGGAATTATGGAAATGGCCGACGGTATCATCATCAATAAAGCCGATGGCGACAATATCGACAAAGCCAAGCTCGCTGCCGCCCAGTTCCGCAACGCCCTGCATCTGTTCCCGCAAGCCGAATCCGGCTGGTCGCCCGAAGTGCTCACCTATTCAGGCTATTACAGCCTCGGCATCAAGGAAATCTGGGAAATGGTTGACCGCTACGTGGCGTATACGAAAGCCAACGGGTTCTTCCAACATAAACGAAACGAACAGGCTAAATACTGGATGTACGAAAGCATCAATGAATTCCTGCGCGATAACTTCTATCACAATCAGGCGATTGAGCGCATGCTTCCCGTCACCGAGCAGCAGGTGCTCAACAACGAGATCAGTTCCTTTGTCGGCGCCCGCCGCATGATGGATCTCTATCTGGATACCTTGTCTGAAAAGAAGTAGGAGTGCGCCGCTTTTCCAATTTGTCGACTTCATTGCGGTGCTTATAGTTTCCTGACCGGCTTTTACCGACTATCCCTATAAGTAAGTAAAGCCTTCCTGTAACTTTGTGTACGAAATCAGTGTCACATAAGTCAACGCTTTAACAAACTATGTTAATAGAATCCATCAGGATTCTATTAAGTTGATAAAAAGAGAAAGAGGCTCGCCGTGATGGCAAGCCTCTTTTGTTATGTCAGTTAGTATAGGGGTATCTTATTAGAAATTCAGGTTGATACCGACCATGGCACTGAAACCCTGCATCGGATAGCCATAATACCATTCGTATTTCTGGAACAACAGATTGTTGAGTTTGACATAGGCGCCGAATGTATCATTCAGTGTATAGGCAGCCGTCGCATTCAGTTCGCTGATGTTATTGAACTTATATTCGTAGTCACCCTCCACACTGGTATAACGGCCGGTAGCCAGGTAATAATCAGCAGATACTGCAAGGCGTGGCATCGGTTTTACGGTAAAGCCGGCGGTAAATTCCGTCTTGGGACGTCCATACGCTGTCACTTCAGCATTCATACTGCCTCCTCCCCAAGAGTCGTCCCGGTTGGCTTTCCAGTTATTGAAAACGCCTTTCAAATGGAAATCCATGAATTTCTGATACATATACTTTATTTCCATCCCAACAAACAGCAGCTTGGTATCGATACCGGGCATACTGTTGGCATAATTTCCGAAGTCATTTTCGCCATGCTTGCGGTTAGGGACAAAGAAGAAGTCGTCGTTGGTGATCTTATAACCGCCAAACACGTCAAACCAGAAACCTTGCGCCACACCGGTCTTTACCCCTACAAGGGCATCCAGCCAGTTATACGAAGGAGGTACGCCCACTGTCGGATTCATATAGCGGTTGATGCGCGACAAGTCGTACATGCTGTTTGAATAGATATTTCCTTTGGCAGAGGCATACAAGACGGTTTTATCAGCCACCGTCACATCGGCCGAGATATTGGGAGAAGCCATGAACTTATCGTCATCACCTGTGACATATCCGGCTGTTACTCCCAGCTTCACGCGCCAGTCGCGGCCTTTCATCAGGTAGTAGGGTGATAGCAGGACTTCGGTATGATTCTCAAACAGCGTCATGTAGCTATTTCCTCCTTCGAGGCTTGTAATATCCGCCGGCAGGCTATAGGTCAATACTTTCAAGCCCGCATCCAACCCGATCCGGTGTCCCCAACTCGTGGCTGCCGACAGGCCTCCCTTCAAGTCAATCGTACTTTCGGTCGGCCCTTCCGCCGGTTTACCTAAACCGTATTTATAGGAAAAGTTGGTATAATCTACATCCAACTGATAGCCAATCGTAGCCTCTTCCTTCGATTGTACGCCGGCAAACACGTTGATGGTCTGGGCCACCTGGTTTGTTTCCGTGTCGGCAGGAACATAGATAGACGACATCATCGGATTCATCGGTAATCCATAGTAGTTGAAGGCTGAATAACCGTATTTACCCCCCAATTTAAAGATCGCCTTATCGAATACATGGCTGAAGTTCAACCCACCGAGGTTATCATTGATCTTTGCCTTCACCTTGTCGTCCGTCTGGATATATTTTACATCGCCATTCGTAGAACGGTGGGAGAAGTAAACACCCAGTTGGTCTTTATCAGTCTGGAGGATATGGTAACCCAGGTCACCATTGATATTCAGATAAGTTCCGATACCAAAGTTCAGATAGCCGCGACGCTTGTTGTATTCCATATCTGTCAGTATCTTACCGGAAGGCAGCAAGGTAAATTCCTTGGCCGGACTGGCCTGGATGGTCAGCGGGGAATAGTCGATGGGGATCTTCTGCACCACGGGTTCTTTTACGGCGGGCAGGGTATTTACCTTGTTGGCATCCTGAACGGTCGGATCATATTCGCGTTCGAGCGTCATTTCCCGGTTCAGGGTTGTCTTGTCCTCCTGGGCATACACCGTCGAGGCAAGACCCGACACTACCACCACACACAAAGCTTTTATTGTATATATCGTTGTCTTCATCGTATGTTACTTCTTAAGTTTAGCTAATCTGTTTTCAATCATGGCTGCAATATCATCACTTCCCTTATAGCTGCTTTGCAAACTGTTCAGATAGACACGAGCCTGCACGTCGTCGCCCTTCCGGATATAGATATCCGCCCAGAGGATAAAGCCACGTGCCAGCCAGTATTGGTGAGGTGTTCCGTTCTTGGCATATTCTTCGAGCACCTTCAGTGCGTTGGCATCGTCATTATTGTCATAATACAACTGGGCCAACAGGTACTTGGCTTCAGCGCCATGTACGGTACGCGTATCCTTCGACAATTCCTTCAAGTCGTCCATCGCCTGACTCTTCTCACCCAGGGTGATATACGATTTAGCCCGGACATACCGTGCTTCAGCGATCAGTTCGGGCGACAGTTTGGTCTCCTTCAGCAATTCGTTGGCGGCCAGTAAAGCATCCTTCGGCTGATTGACAAAACCGGCACAGCGCATGACGCCGACCTTGGCGGCTTCCTTATTATCGGGATTCTCGGCTACAATTTGAAGGCGTTTGAATGATGACAGGGCGGCCGTATAGTCTTTTTGCAGGTATTCGATCTCAGCCGTACGGGCTACTGCGTCTTCGAGGAACTTCGTATCGCCACTGTCGGTCACTTTCCGGAACAAGCCCAGTGCTTCGCTGTATTCTTTCTTATTGAAAGCGATACTTCCCAGGTAATAGTTGGCATTGGGACTGAAGGCGCCGTTGGGAAACGACTGGAGGTAGCTTACCAAACTGCGGCGTGCCCCTTCGTTATCGCCGCGCAGGAACAGCTTCTCTGCAGCCAGATAAGTCAGCGAATCCTGTTCGCTAACCTCCATGCGCATGTTTCCGCCCAATGAGTTGGCATACGAAGCATAGGCATTGATATCGTTCAGTTCGATATAGACCGACTTCAAGTCTTGCAAGGCCACGCGGGCTTCTTCGCTACCCGGATAATCGCTGATCACCTTCTTGTAGGCTACAGCAGCTTTCTCGGGTTGGTTGTCATTGAAATACACGAGACCCAACTGCACACCGGCTTTACGTGCCAATGCTGTCTGTGGGAAACGTTTCACCAATGTTTCGAAGGCTTCGGCAGCAGCTTTGTTCTCCGACAGCATCACATAAGCGCGTCCTTTTTCGAACAGGGCATCGTCTACATACTGCGATTCGGGGAATTCACGGATCAGACGATCCATCGTCTCTATCTTGCCACGATAATCTTTCTGTAAACCCAGAACAAAACCACGCTGGTAAAGCGAATAGTCCCCTGCCGACGGTAGTACCTGTGCGGCACGAGCATAGTTTTCTTCCGCTTGTGTGAACTGGCGGCTGTGAAAAAGGCAGTCGCCGATACGGTTGTAGGCGTCGGCCAGGGAAGCGGAGGTCCGGTTCTTTTCCAGCTCAGCATATTGGCGGAAGCGGGTCAGCGCTTCATTATAGTTCTGTTGCTTGAAATAGCTATACCCCAGGTTATACTGTGCCAAGGCATACATATCGGTATTGCGCTGGCGTGTATTATTAATGTACGTACGGAAATCACTGATTGCCGGATCGTATTTTCCCTGGCGGTAGTAGGATTCGCCGCGCCAGTAGTAGGCGTCATTACGTGCCTCGGTATTATATGACCCCAGATTGATAGAGCGAGTGAAAAGATCCACCGCTTCATCCATCTTCACATTCGTGAACGCCTGCGTACCGAGTTGGAACAGGATATCCTGTTTGGCTTCCAACACTTTGTTACCCGGACGCTTGATCTTATCGATCGACGTGAGTGCGGCCTGGTAGTTCTTCGTCGTCAGATAAACTTCCACCAGATAGTCGTTCACCTTGTCGGCATAACGCGAGTTCGGGAAGTCATTCAGGAAGTCTTCGAAGATGGTAACCGACTGTCCGAAACCGGTAAACGCCGTTTCATGGATCAGCAGGGCATAATTATACAAGGCAGTCTCTCGCACCTGTTGGTCGAATGAAGCGGTAGCCGCTACTTCGAAGGCCATACGAGCGTTGTTCTTATCATTCAGTTTGAGGTAGGATTGTCCGAGATAGAGATAGGCATTTTGTGTCAGTGCATCGTTGACCGATACCACGCGGCCAAACGCATTGACAGCGCTGCTATAGTTTGCTTTATTGAAATAACAGATACCCAGCAGATATAGGTCGCCCCGCATCGGATCCTCAGTCAGAGAAGCGTATTTACTCAGACGATCGAGCGCCTTATCCTGGTTTCCCTGATGGAAATAGGAGTTCCCCAGCAGGCGATAGACTTCCGTATTATTCTCGCTGTTGGGATAGGCAGACAACAGTTCTTCCCCTTCTTTCACCACCTGGTCGTATCGGTTCTGGATGAAATAGATCTGGGTGATATAGTAGAGCGACTGTTCCCGGTAGGCAGTAAAACTTTTCAGGCGGGCGAACTCGGTCAACGCACTGTCGTACTTGCCGGTCGCATAGTCAATATACGCCACATAATAGGCAGCCGCTTCACGATACTCCGAACCGATCTGACGGATACGCATAAAGTAACCCCGCGCCTGTTCCAGTTCTCCCTGTTGGAGAAGGGCATACGCCCGGCGGAACGAATAGGCTTCCTGTTGCTCGGGACTCAGCTGGTCGATATCCGACTGCCCAAACCAGAAGAGCGCCTTTTCATATTCTTCGCGCCCAAAATGCACACTCCCGACCAGGTAATTGATCTCGTTTTCGTGACGGGTATCCGGATACGTATCCAGGTACTCTTTCAATAGTAGGTCAGCATTCGTACGGCCCTGTTCGAAGGCGGCGCAGGCGAGCATATAATCAGCTTCCTGGATCAAGTCGGCATTCACAGCCTTCTGCTTGTACGCTTCCAGTTTGTCCATCGCTCCCGCATAATTCTTCAATTCAAACAACTCTTTGCCCTCTAAAAACAGCCGGTCCGATGCTATAAACTGATAAGACCGCTGTCCGCTTGCCATGTGCCCTGTCAGTACCAAACACCACAGAATAAGAATCTTCTTCATCATACATCAAATTTAACCAAGCACGAAAGCGTACTTGAAGGTTCCAAGCAGCAAATATAGAGAATATGCACAAGGTAGCGGCCAGCAATTTAACAAAAAAGACTTAATTTGAACGGATTATACTGGTAATACATCTTCCTAAACCCAGCAATGCTTCTCTAAATGCCACCGATAGAAGTACGGGAGGAAGGGCAAAGAGATATCGTTTCGGCAGTGTAAATGAATGAACGTGTTCCCGAAAACAAGACACGCGCTTCCCCATAATAAGACAACCATCACATAGACAATGACTTAATTGCGAAATTATTTCTTTCCTTTGTTGATGTAAAAACAAGCCAATCCTTATACAAGAATGTATTATATATGAATATTACAGACTTTAGTTAACAGATTACAAACTCTAAATTGAAAATTGACATGAAAAGCAAACGCAAAGAGTACAAGAAACCCGCTGTCGAAGAAGTAGACGTACAGTGGAACAAATGTATTGCAGCAGGCAGCGCCAATGTAACCATTAAGGTTGATCCTGCTAAAGTGAACACGACCCAAATCTGGTTTGGGGACTCTGGTACCAGTTGGAATAATGAAGGATTTTAATTGTTAACCTCAAAGATCATTAATCATGAAGAAATTAGTTCCGATTGCACTCGCAATCACCATGCCGCTGTTATGGTTCTCCTGCTCACAAGATGGCAAAGAGCCTGTCGATGGGCCTTTTGAACCGGTAAGTGTGTCTCTTAGCGCCGTTATGAGCGTGAATGATATCAACACGAAGGCGGAATCGTTCCCGACAAATATCTATGAGCTGAACGACATCTACCTGATGGTCGATGAGGGAGGAATATTCATCCCACACCACATCAGCCTGATGAAAACTGGCGACGTGAGAAAGTTTGACCTGCGTATAACAGCTAAAGAAGAAGGGCGGATCACGATTTCAAGCGGTGAAGTGGAGTTGGTCACCGTAGATGAAAACCAACAAATGTTCTTCTCCTCCCACCAGGCCGAAACGGTGGGTACTGTACACTCCACAGAGTACCAAACTCCAAAAGGAAATTCCGTTTACCAGCCATTCGGTAAAGACATATACAGGAGCGATCCGTTTGGCATCACGTTAATTCCGGGTGGAGGCGGATTTAGCCTTTTGGGAGACGAATACCTGAAAGATCAGGACAATGCTTTCGACTTAGTACTGTTCCGTTTGACCGGTTCGTTCAGGGCAAATGTCATCTTCTTCAGACAGGAAACTCCCGACATGCCCCTGAGTGTCACAGCAGAAGACTGGTTGGCCGCAGGCCTGGGTAATCCTAATAACTGGACTGTTACCCCCTATTTAAGGGACTATTACAGCCAATTCAGTATCACTGAAGGAGACAGGGGAATGGTACAGGGAGCAGCCAATGCGACCTACATCCTTTCCAAAGGGAACAGGCCCCTACGTACAGAAACGATCAATGTACACAAGGGATCAGCCAATGATATAGAACTTACTACCTTCATAGCCGGTACCAGTGAAGACTTCTTCCCGTATCTGTTCAGCGGTAATATCTCCAATTCCATCCTTGCATTTTCTATCAGAAATGGAGAAGAAGAAGGAATTACCTATTCTGTTCAGGTCGCAGACATCGAACTGGAATATGACTATCTGATGCCGAACGATTTCAAGACGCTGAATGTCTGTATCAACATCTCCGAGCTTCAGCAAAATGGACAGTTGAGATCGACGAAGACGATCAATCCCGACAATGTATTCTGCTTCTGGGAATAACGCTATTGGATCATCATCGGCAGCAGGTATGGGGTGTAACGATGCTACATCTCATACACCTGTCTTTTGCAGCTGGAGATACACTACACATATTCAAATAGCAAACCCTACTCATTACAATCTGAAATGAAATCCCGACACACTCCATATATAAAACCAGCTATTCGACTGGTAGATGCACCAGGTGCAACTATATGCTGTGTGTCACACCAGACAGAAAGTGAAGGGGTGATGATATCTAAGCCCCTATGCTTTCGTCTGAACACCAAAGTGCGACACCAGAAAGAAGATTCACGCTAACAAACTACCCCAATAGATATGAAAACGATACAAACCACGCTCATCCTGCTTTGCTCTCTCTCATGGTTCCTTTCATGCTCCAATGAAGAGGGAAACGGGGTGATGCCTCCCGAAACAAATACGCCAGTCTCACTTACGCTATCGGCCAGCCTGGACATACAGACCCATTCGGCGAACAATGGCTACCTGCATACAAAGGCTGGCATAGCCGAAGACCGGTACACGGCTGAGGCCATCTATCTGATGGTACAAGATCCTTCCGCGGCGGAAGGGTGGACTCCCTACCCCATGATCCTGCAAAAAAATGGAAATGCTGCCCGTTTTACGATGAATATAGTAGCGTTCAGTTCCGACAGAATTTTTATAGATAACGGAGTAGATGAACCCATAGAGATCAATTCCTATACCCGGCTAATTTTCTCCTCCACCCCCCAAATCACTATTCAGGCCGAAACAGACAACGACAAGCTGACCCCGGATGGTAATCCGACGCTTAAACCCTACGGGGAGAATCTATTCCGAAGCGAGAACTTCGCTATTATTCCATGGGCAAACGGAATCTACCTGCTCGGTAATTCTTTTACTGACGGGGAGGAGATTGTCTTTACATTAGACATGTTTCGCCAGACTGGCCTGCTGGAAGTAAACCTGGTATTATTCAGGAAAACAGAGGATAACCCCTCCCATATCACAGCCGGACATTTCAAGCCAGATTGTGCTGAAGTAGATTACTGGCAAATCACTCCCTATTTGAATGGATATACCGGTACATTTCGCATGGATCGTGACCCGGTTGACCCGTCGGTAGTTGGCGTCTATATGTTGTCGAACGGCATCCTGCCCTTTGAAGAAAGGAATATCTCCATTCCCATCGGAGAAGATGAACTATTCGACTGTAAAACCCATGGGGCGTTTACAGATGCAACACCCTACCTGTTCTCTGGCCTACTATCCGGTGCTTCGCTTGATTTCCTGATTACAAACACGAAACCAGCCGTACCCGAAAGCCGGATCGCCACCATTGCGCTGCACGAGAATGAGAAGCTTGATCTAAACGAACGACGTACGATCAACGTCTTCATGAATATCACCGTACTAGAAGCTAATTTCACGGATAATAAACTAAAGGCTACTCCGCTTACAAGTGATAATAAAGAGACTTTACCGGACATTTTTTACACAGTAGAATAACAGATTTACAGAACCTGATTAAATAAGCCAGAGCAACAAACCTAAGCGACTGCAAGCTTCGAAAGGCAGAGCTGACTGATCGGTTGCCTGTGTAATTTGAATTAAAAAGAATGACATATTAAATATGTCATAAAGATTCATAATTACGCATATAGCTATAATTTTATCACGTATATGAGTATATAATAAATTAATATGAAATTATTTATCTATTTTTAGCTTCATATTGATTTTTTTATTTACATTTGCCAAACGTATTGTTACAGACGTCCTCCACTTGGGAGTGACGAACCTTTGTGTACCATACCTTTTCCGACCAAATTTCTACGCTATGTTAACCAAAAGCGGACTAATATTACCTGACCGGGCTATACTGTCAAGATACTTCAATTACTGGATCGTATTCTTTTCCGACCTGTTCTTCTCTGTATTTGCAACGGTGATTTCCTTCTTCTTTGTTGAGGTTGTATTAAACCTCCCGTTTTTCAACGGGCACTATGCAAGGAGCATTTGGCTATCTGCTTGCTGTAGTGCCTTTAGTTTTTATTGTACCCAAACCTACAAAGGTATTATCCGACGTTCCTCTTTCATGGATGCCGGGCGCATCGGCATAGCCTCCCTGCTGAAAGCCGGCTTGCTAAGCCCGCTCTATCTGCTCTTCCTCCTTCCTTCCTATCAGTTTAGTGTACTGCTATTTGTAGGCATTGCAGATATGTTGTTTACCTCCTTCATCCTGATTACTGTACGGGTGATCGTCATCTTCTCGCACGAGTACATTAAAAAGAATGAAATCCAAAAAGGCTGGAGCAACTACCATCACTTGCAGGAAATACGGATAGAAGATCTGCTGGAACGGAAAGAAATTGATATCAACATCGAAGAAATAGCCACCGTACTGAAAGGCAAAGTAGTGATGGTGACCGGCGCCGCCGGATCGATCGGAAGCGAACTCTGCCGCTTACTTTGCACATTTGGCCTGAAACAGTTGGTCATGTACGATAATGCCGAGACACCGATGCATACTATCCAACTGGAGTTGACGGAACGTTTCCCCGGTATCCAGTTTAATATGGTAATGGGGGACATACGAAATCGGAAGCGATTTGAACTGATCTGCAAAAGCTATCTGCCACAAATCATCTACCATGTAGCTGCCTACAAACATGTTCCGATGATGGAAAACAATCCGTGCGAATCCGTGCTAACCAATGTGCTGGGTACGAGGGTGGTGGCCGATACCGCTTTGAAATATGGTGTTTCCAAATTCATCATGGTCTCGACCGACAAGGCCGTCAACCCAAGTAATGTGATGGGCGCCTCCAAACGGATAGCCGAATTGTATGTACAAAGCCTCGGACTGGCCGTACAGCAGGGAAGGCTGGTGGGACGGACGCGCTTTATCACGACACGCTTCGGGAATGTGCTGGGAAGTAATGGTTCTGTTATTCCCCGCTTCCGCGAACAATTAGCCAAAGGTGGTCCCCTGACAGTGACACACCCGGACATCATCCGCTATTTCATGACCATTCCCGAAGCTTGCCGCCTGGTGCTGGAAGCTTCACATATGGGAGCCGGGAATGAGATCTTCGTCTTCGACATGGGCAGCCCGGTCAGGATTGTGGACCTGGCCAAACGAATGATCCAACTGGCAGGTCTGAAACCGGAACGCGACATCCGCATCAAATTCACAGGCCTCCGCCCGGGCGAGAAACTCTATGAGGAGTTACTCACCGATAAAGAAAACCTGATTCCGACATTCAATAAACAAATCTTCCTGGCAAAAGTGTCAGAACATAACTATTTCGAAGTTGTTCCTCAGATTGACACTCTATGCACATTGGCTGAGTCGCTTGAAATAATGGAAACAGTACGCAAAATGAAAGCCATCATTCCAGAGTTCATCAGCCAAAGTTCTATATACGAGGATCTGGACGGTGAGCGGCCATTTGCCAATTACAGGTATGTCAAACCTTCGCTGGAGAAGTTGGCTAGGAGATAAAAAAATAACATTTTTTAAACAACTGGTAACATTGACTGAATCTGTCGCAAATAATAAACGCATAGCGAATAATACCCTTATTCTTTATGTAAGAATGCTCCTTGTAATGGGTATCGGCCTATATACTTCCCGAGTAGTGCTGAACACACTTGGAGTAGAAGATTTCGGTATTTACAATGCAGTGGCTGGAGTTGTCAGTCTGTTTTCTTTTCTTAATATGTCTATGGCATCTTCTACACAACGCTATCTGACATTCGAATTAGGGATGAACAATCAGAAAGCATTGAAACAGGTCTTTTCAACCAGTCTACTCATACATGCTTTAATTGCTTTAGTGGTAATCATCCTGCTTGAGCCTATTGGCCTTTATCTGCTTTATAACAAGATGGTCATACCTATTGACCGTATGGATACAGCTATGTGGATATTTCAACTGTCACTTTTGGTAACTGTACTGTCTATACTGACTACCCCATGTCATGGGACGATTGTCGCTCACGAAAAAATGAGCATTTTCGCCTACATTTCGATCATTGATGCGTTTCTAAAGTTGGGAGGTGTTATTCTCCTGCAAGTAATGGTTGGTGACCATCTGAAACTATATACGATACTGATTTTTTGTGTTCAACTGTTATCCACCGTTCTTTACTTTCGTTATTGTGTCACACATTTTAAAGAATGCCGGTTCCGCAGGTATTGGAATCCTGTTCTATGCAGGGAAATCGCTGGATTTGCCGGATGGAACCTGTTTGGAAATCTGGCTGCTGTTTCTTTTACACAAGGATTGAATATATTGCTCAATATCTTTTTTAACCCAACAGTGAATGCCGCCCGAGGGATTGCCGTCCAGGTACAAGCGGTCGTTTACCAATTTTGCAGTAGCTTTCAGACAGCTCTAAATCCCCAGATAACTAAAACGTATGCAAATGGTGAATTGGTTCAAATGCATACCTTGATTATCCGTAGCTCCAAGTTCTCGTTCTTTTTACTGTTCTTTCTCTCATTACCTATTTTGTTTGAAACGCCACTTTTGTTGAAATGGTGGTTAGGGATTGTCCCGGACCATACAGTGGACTTTTTACGTATCATCCTAATCACATCGATGATAGATGCTACCGCCAATCCGTTGATGACTTCAGCACAGGCTACAGGCAGTATACGTCTTTATCAATCTGTTGTGGGTAGTCTTTTGTTACTTATTCTGCCCTTCTCTTACGTTGCCTTAAAGATGGGAGGAAAACCTGAGTCGGTTTTCCTGATACACCTATCAATTACCTGTATAGCCTGGGTTGTGCGTTTATATATGATTCACCGGATGATACACCTCTCCATACGCATTTATATAAAACAGGTTTTATTACCTATTGTAGGAGTTGTTATCACCTCTATACTCCCTCTTTGGGCGATTTGGCCATTAATGATGGAAAACCGGATACGCCTTCTCATTACAATCTGTATCTCCATCGCTTCTGTTCTTCTGAGTGTGTTCTTACTGGGACTTGAAAAAGAGGAACGCTGCTTATTACAGGAGAAAATATACAGCAGATAAAAGTTAGTTGAATGATAAACAGTAAAGAGAAATCTGATTGCTGTGGCTGTGGGGCTTGTGTACAACGCTGCCCGATGAGTTGCATTTCAATGATAGAAGATAGCGAAGGCTTCTTGTATCCACAGATTAATCAGAGCCTGTGTGTGGATTGTACTATATGTGAATCCGTCTGTCCGGTTATTCATCAGAGAGAAAAAAGAACTCCGCTGTATGTATATGCAGCTAAAAACCCGGATGAAGCCATTCGCATAAAAAGTTCTTCTGGAGGGATCTTCACCTTATTGGCAGAGAGCGTAATAAACGAAGGAGGTGTTGTCTTTGGCGCACGCTTCAATGAGCATTGGGAGGTGATTCATCACTATACAGAAACGGTTAAAGGTATTGCTCCCTTTCGGGGATCCAAATATGTACAAAGTAAGATTGGGAGTACGTTCGAGCAAGCCGAAATGTTCCTGAAACAAGGACGTAAAGTGTTATTTAGTGGCACTCCTTGCCAAATTGCCGGATTAAAAAGATTCTTGCGTATGTCATATGATCATCTACTAACAATTGACATTGTATGCCATGGCGTCCCCAGCCCTAAGGTATGGAGGATGTATCTGAAGGATATCTCGGAAGGAAAACAAATCGAACAAATTTCTTTTCGAGACAAAAGCAATGGATGGAAGGCGTACTATTTCAGTATTCACTATGATTCGTCAGCTTATAAAGAACCCAAAGCGTCCAATCTATACATTAAAGGCTTTTTGAATAGCTTATACCTCCGTCCATCCTGCTATGCCTGTCCATCAAAAGGTTTGATAAGCGGAAGTGATATTACCTTAGGCGACTACTGGGGGATACACCTTGTGTTACCTGGCTTTGATGATGACAAGGGGGTTGGGTTAGTGATCCTAAACACAGAAAAAGGGAAGAACTCCTATGATAGTACGACGGCCGAAAGCAAAAGGACAGACTTCCAGAAAGCATTGAAAGGCAATTCACCATTAGAAAGGTCGCCCTTGCGTCCGATCCGACGAACAGCCTTTTTCCAGGATTTAACTACTTCTACATTGATTAAGAAACTACAAAAGTACACGTGTGTTTCGTTTAAGACTAAACTCAAAAGATCCATTCGTGGATTTATTCAAGCGCTTGTGCCCAAAACAAAACAACACTAATGATATGAAAATCTGTATTCTTACTCAATCATTACAGACTAATTATGGGGGCATCCTTCAGGCATACGCTCTACAAACGGTGTTAAAACGTATGGGCCATGAAGTCGTGACAGACAGGCATGGGGCGCCTTTTAGCAAACCGATATCCTTGCCTAAGCGTATCATTCATTTCGGCTACCATTTTATTAAACGGTTTTTCCTGCAAGATATACATTACAATCCTTTCCGTTTTCTTTTCTCATCCCATAAACATCGTCTCGAGATCCGCCAAAAGCAAATAGCACTACATATATACCGATTTGTAGACACACATATGCATACCATCGACTTTTTCCAGGGGAAACAAACACCTCCTCAAAAGATGCTTGATCAATTTGAGGCATTGGTAGTGGGAAGCGACCAGATATGGCGGCCGGCTTACAGTTATGTTCCTGCTTATTTTCTGGATTTTGCTAAAGGAAAGGCGATTAGGCGAGTGGCTTATGCTGCCTCCTTTGGGGTAAATGATTGGACGTTTACACCTGTAACCACAACGATATGTGCCACACTGGCCAAACAATTTGATGCGATCTCAGTACGTGAAGACTCAGGGGTTGAATTATGCCGTACGCATTTAAACGTGGAAGCGCAACACTTACTCGACCCAACCCTGTTGTTAGAAAAGAACGATTATCTGCAGATAATTGAAGAAAGAGAAGAAGAGGTCTGTACAAAGAGGATCATGTGCTATATCTTGGATCAATCGCCTGAGACACAAGAAGTAGTTTGCCGTATTTCCTCAAAATTAGAGTTAAGTCCATTGGAAATAATGCCAAAAAAAAAATTCACGGCGAAAACCACTGATGTGTCGGGCTGTGTCTATCCCTCCGTATCAGAATGGATTATCGGCTTTCGTGATGCTGCATTTGTTATTACGGATTCATTTCACGGAACTATTTTTGCCTTGATATTCAACAAACCTTTTGTGGTCATCTCCAATTCAAAACGAGGAGCCGCCCGGTTGACCTCACTGCTGCGTATTTTTAGTCTTGAGAATCATATCCTATACTCGCCGGAGGAACTGAGCGACCAGCATTTGTTACCTATAGATTATGTACGGGTCAATCAAGTAAAAAAAGAGTGCCAGCAGAAATCGCTTGACTTTCTTAAAAGGCATACACAGCAGCACTAAAGTCAATTTCCACATGAGAAAATATGTAATATTCCTGAAAAGGAGAATAATAATCACCTATCTGAGGAACAAACCATATCCCGCAAACAGGTGTATACATCGACTCAACATGCCTTTCGTAATCAAACGAAGAGAACAAAAGAAACTCACCTCAACCTCCATATTTGGCGTAGATGTGCCACTCGACAGAATAGATTGGCAATGTGACTACAAGTCCGGATTTAAATACCCAATGATAAAATCAGAAAAAATAAAATATCACTTATTATATAACCAGGGAATTGATGTGATATTCCCTTGGGAACTATCCCGCTTCTATTTTGCGATAGACCTTGCCATACGGTATGTAAGTACAAAAGACAAGCACTACTACTACCAATTCAAAACAATGGTCACCGACTGGATCACCCGGAATCCATTATTGTACGGAATCAATTGGACCAGTGGCATGGATGTGAGCATACGTGCATCCAATTGGATAGTAGCATGCAACCTCTTTGGCAGAATCTTTTTTCACGATCATGCCTTCTGCCTGAAAGTATCTGTATCTCTATCCAACCACCTCGGTTATATCAATCACCTGTTATGGTATTCTACGCCCAACAACCACAAAGTGAGTCATTACTGTGGACTGTTACTATTAGCCCTTTCGTTTTCCTCCAAACGGGGAAAGCCAAGAGCGATCAGAAAAGCTATCTCTGGAATTGAAGCATGCATGTCTACACAAGTATTTGTAGATGGGACAAATTTTGAGCATGCCATTCCATATCACCGATTAGTACTCGAAATGTTTGGTTTCACTACACTTATTGCGCAAAACAACCAGCTGACGTTTTCAGCCGCTTATTATCAACAGCTGTTTAAGATGTTTGAGTTCACAGCCGCCTGCATAGACCGGAATGGGAATGCGCCTCAAATAGGAGATAATGACAGTGGACATTTTTTGATCTGGGATCCTGCGAACGAACATGACTATCGTTATCTGCTTTCACTGGGAGAAGCTATTTTTACTCACACATTCGCCTGGCAACCAAAGAACAACGACAATCGACTATCCTTTTCTAACAAGGAGAGTATACACCTCGCCGCCTATCATATCATCCCACAGAAACAAAATGACCTACTGGCCTTCGAGGAAGGTGGGTATTATATGTTGAAGAATAACTTATTTCACTTGGTCGTCTTCTGTCCTTCATGCATATCAGGTGGGCATCGGCATTTCGATAGCGGGAGTTTTACATTGTCATATAAAGGCACACCCATTATTGTAGACCCGGGGAGCTATGTATATACAGGTGATCTGAAAACACGATGTGCATTCAGGGATTATTATTCGCACAACCTCTATGTAGAAAAAGGGTATCAGAACCCTGCTGATTCCTATTTTGGCATAAAAACGGATCGGACCTGCCGAGTGATCCAACATTCACAGACTGAATTGGTTTTCGAAACAGAGCTTAGCAAAGATACAAAGATACAACGTCAGTTTCAGTTAACACCCCATGCGTTGCATATCAATGATGCCATTGAGAGTAGTAAGAAAGTGGAGTCATATCTGCATTTCTACGGTTCGCCGATTACGGAAGAAGCTACTGGAAACTACAGGCTCAGGTCTGATTTACGACTAAGTCTTCCAGATAAACATTCAGGGCAAATCACATGGGGCAACTATGACTATTCGCCTTCGTATGGCGTACGAATGTCCTATCCACTCCTATGCATATCTGCCGAGAATAAACTATTGATGTCATTTATAGCCCTACACAATTAATGGGAGCATCATACCTCAGAAGTAATCTATGCACAACAAGTTTGCAATCATCATACCTGTTTACAACGCAGAGAAGTATCTCTCTGATTGCCTGGAGAGCCTGCTAGCCCAAACATACAGGTATTGGGAAGCCATATGCATTAATGACGGATCGACAGACAGATCCGGGGACATATTACTTTCGTATGCAATAAAAGACGAGCGTATCAAGATTTATCATACAGCAAACGGCGGTGCTGGTGCTGCCAGGAATTTTGGCCTGTCTAAGGTTCCTTCGGATGCATGGATTTCTTTCATCGATTCGGATGATTATGTAAGCAAAACCATGTATGAGGATATTAACCGGGCATTAGCGGGTCAGGATGTAGACTATATCAGATTGTATTATAACACTACTCACGAACGGTATGCGGGACAACCGGGACAAGGGGATCATACCTGGCGGATCCTTAACCGGGAGGCATATTTCAAGCATGGAGATGTAGGAGGCTATATCTGTTCCATCATAGTCAAAGCCTCTATCGTCAGAGGGGGAGAATTATCCTTCAACAAGCATATGCGGATATTGGAAGACCAGTTATTTTCCATACAATGCGCACTAAACTCCCAGTCCATTATGCTCTATACTAAAAGGCATTACTATTACTACACCAATCCTACATCTATAACAAAGGCTTACAATGATGGGGGAAAAGATATTTTATTGTGTATAAATGAACTCTACAAATCATGCCAGCCTTATCTACAGGCTAACAAATCGATATCACACTATTTTTGGAAAAGATGGTTGCCAAAAAAGCTGAGCATGTACCTCAGTTTTATTCAAAAAAGATATATCCCATGGCATTAAACAAACCGTCCTTATCTCGAGCGACAAATTACTGTTCCATACTGATACTGCCGCTACTTTCGCTCTATATCAGTCTGAGAAACTTCCGCAGGCCGGAAGCAAAGAATTTGTTTTGGCTTTTCTGCATTTTTCTGGGAATGGTGCATATATTCTTCCCTGTTGGAGGTTCTTATGCCGACGGGGTAAGGTATGCGATCAAACTGATTGTTTCCCATCAACAGGCTTTAGGTTGGAACAGCTTTAGCCAGCAATTGTTCACTACCAAATTTGTGGATCTTTACCAGCCGGTCACTACCTATCTCATTGGGTTATTCACAGACGATCCACAATGGCTATTCACGGTATATGCTGTTGTATTCGGTTTCTTTTATTCTCGGAATATGTGGTTTTTACTGGATAAAATCCCTTTAAAAAGCAACTTCATTGTATGGGTACTGGTCGCATTCTACTTCCTTATCTGCCCGATTTGGGAAATCAATGGTGTCAGAATGTGGACAGCCTTACATATATTTGCCTATGGCGCCCTGCCCTATGTATATGAAAAAGATCCATCCCGGTTGATTTGGTGTTTTCTGACTCCATTTGTTCATTTTTCATATATCAATGCGTTGGGTATCTTACTTATATATATCCTTCTGATACCGAATCGGATAATACCATTGTTACTACTATTCTTAAGCACTTTCTTTATGAACGATATCAATATGGAACATGTCAAGTCGGCAGCCAACTTCTTACCAGACTTTATACAAGGCCGGTTTGGCATATATACAACTGATGCACAGCTTGAGCATTTTAAACTGTATCAAACGGGGACAGAGAACAATGCGATGATACGGTTTTCCAAATTTGTCAGTAAATGGAGTATGATGATATTAATCACTTACATCTCCATAGCAGGCAGAAAGGTATACGAGCAGAAAAATGAGCTGAAACGTTTAGTATGCTTTTCCTTATTTTTCTATAGTGTGTCTAATATCCTGGGGTTGATCCCCTCGGGCGCCCGGTTTATTGTCGTTTCTCAACTGTTCGCTACAGCCTCACTCGTCTTGTTTTTTGTCCATACACAGATAAATACAGATGGCAAAATACGAATGTATCCAGTTAATACCTGTATCCTTCTACTATTAGCACCAATATTGGTTCAACTTAGAATAGGATGTGGTTATTACGGCATTAGCTTGTTATTCAACCCGATGACAGCCTGGCTGGCAGAAGATCACACTCCTATTATTCTATTTTTCAAAATGTTGTTTCAATGAAAATACTGATTATATCCCATTATTTCTTCCCGACAAACACTCCTCGTTCACATCGGACAACAGAGTTAGCCAAGGAGTTCGCACGACAAGGACATAACGTGACGGTTATTTTCCCCACTAATGGATACGACTATAACGGTTGGAAAACCAACTATCCTACATTGGCGATAAGCCCAACGGACAAACTGAAATGGCGAAGTATCAGCATTCAGAAAACAAATCTGACATATTGGGCCACTCGTATTGGGAAAAGAGTCCTGTCGTTGTTTTTTGAATATCCTTCCATCGAATGGTACTTTAAAATGCCTCAGATAGTCCAAGGGCATCAGGGCTATGATTTGTTGATTTCAATAGCTGTTCCTCATCCCATCCATTGGGGGATTGCCCGATGTAAGAAGAAAGGCATCCTACCGGCCAGGCTATGGATTGCAGACTGCGGAGATCCTTATATGGGTGTTAAAACGGATTCATTTAGGCCGCCTTTCTATTTCAGTTGGTTTGAAAAGTTGTTTTGCAGGTATGCCGATTTTATCACCATACCTGTTGAAAGCGCCAAAGAGGGATATTATCCCATGTTTCATGACAAGTTTAAGGTTATTCCACAAGGATTTAACTACCAAGAGATTAAACTGGCAAACTATCGTAGAAATAAGTGCATACATTTTTGTTATGCCGGGGGATTTATTCCCGTGATCAGGGATCCAAGACCGATACTGGAGGTCTTAACAATGTATGAAGGTGACTTTCGTTTCTACATATTTACCCATCAGAAAGACATACTGGCAGATTATGCTGACCGACTACAAGGAAAAATGATTATATCCGATTATATTCCACGGTTAGAACTGATTAAGTTCATGAGTACAATGGATTTCTTACTCAATATAGAGAATGGCACAGCGATTCAGGTTCCAAGTAAGTTAATAGACTATAGTCTATCGAAGCGGCCTATTCTCTCTTTAGCCTCCGGGGATATTGACACGACTAGGTTAAATGCATTCCTCCATTTTGATTTTTCCGGACAAACAGTGCTGGAGCATATAGAAGATTACAATATAATACACATTACAAAAAAAATAATTGACCTGTCTTTACATAGAAACTGAATGTAAAACAATCTCAAGAAGAGTAACATGTATAAATTAAATCGACTAATAAAAGATATCAGGCATACGCTCACTGACATTCCGGGGTGGCATACAATACGAAAAATGGTTGTCATCGAGTCGGATGATTGGGGTAGTATACGGATGCCATCTAAGGGAGTGTACGATAGGCTTCTTGCATATGGCTACGATGTAGACCAATGCCCCTATTGTAGATGCGATGCGCTTGAAAGCGAAGCTGATCTGTCCGGATTATTTGAGGTATTGAGTGCCTTCACCGATTCACAAGGCAATCATCCTGTTATAACAGCAAACACAGTTGTCGCCAATCCTGATTTCGAGAAAATAAAAGCGTCAGAATATAAGGAATACCATTATGAACTATTCACGGAAACGTTTAAGCGTTATCCCAGGCATAAACACTCCTTTCAGTTGTGGTCGGAAGGTATGGAAAAACATATCTTTCAACCTCAGTTTCACGGAAGGGAACATGTCAACGTGCCTCTATGGCTTCGGGCGTTACAAAAAAGAGAACGCACCACATTCAGGTCTTTTGAAAACCAGCTATTTGGTGTAAAAACACCTACAAGAAATGGTCTCAGATCCGACTTTATGGCAGCATTAGACTATACCTATGCGGCAGATAACCCATACATACTACAGGCGCTTTCTGATGGTATCAATTCCTTTGCGCAGATATTTGGAGTTCATCCCAACTCCTTCATCTCTAATTGCTACATATGGGATGATACGGTAGAAAAAACATTGTATGAGAATGAGATAAAATATATACAGGGGATATCCTATCAGTATTACCCATCTTATATAAGAAGTGGGCAAAACAAAACAAAAAAATACCATTATCTGGGACAAAAAAATGAATATAAGCAATTGTATCTGGTACGCAACTGCTTTTTTGAACCCTCTTTACTTCCACAGGTCGATCATGTAAATGAATGCCTTAGGCGAATTCAACAGGCATTTAACTGCTACAGGCCAGCCATTATAAGCATGCACAGAGTCAATGTGATCGGATCCATCGTACCTAAAAACCAATCGGAAGGGTTGAAACAGTTCCGTACACTTTTGGGCCAGATAATTTCAAGATGGCCCGATGTAGAGTTCCTATCTTCCGGGCAATTAGGCGATACCATAACTGCAGAATAACATGAAAAAGGAACTATTATTTATCATACCTTCATTGGTAGGCGGAGGGGCCGAACGGGCTTTGATTAATCTACTTAAAAAGATGGATTACAGTAAATATATAATCGATGTATGTCTCGGCGTGAACAAAGGAGAGTATAGGAAAGAAATACCACAAGAAGTAAGAAAGGTCTTTTACCTATTTAAAAATAGCCTTACAGAAAAAATAGTGGTTTCATTATTGCACAGGGACCTACACCTGTCTTTTGTTTTTAAGGTACTGGCAAATAAGAAAATGAGAGGGAGGTACGATGTGGGGATATCTTTTCTGGATTCCTCCTGGACGGATATGCTGCTTTTTAAAGAAAAAGAAATAAAAAGTAAGATGGCCTGGGTTCATAGTAGTTACGCTACGAATACGAACTTTTATAGATTCACACAGGGTCATTATAGAAAGAATAGGATTGAACGCTATCATAAAATGGACAAAATCATTTTTGTTTCACAGGGGGCGAAAAACGATTTTACTTCTCTGTTCGGTGAAACGAATCGGATGGAAGTCGTTTACAACCTGATTTCTCCGACAGAAGTGATTAGAAAAAGTAACGAAAAGACAATGATGCCAAAGGAGCATTTTTGTTTTATTGCTGTTGGAAGCCTATATCCGGTAAAGGGCTATGATCGATTGATCCAAGCGGCGAAAATGCTAAAGGAGGATGGGTTTCGTTTCACGGTGTGTATATTGGGGAAAGGATATCTATATGATCAGTTAGCTGATATGATCCGGCAACTGGGGTTATCTGATACTGTTTTTCTGGAAGGTTTTAAAGCGAATCCTTATCCATATATCAAAAATGCGGATGTATTTATGATCACATCTACCTCTGAAGCCCTACCTACCGTATTGTGTGAAGCCATGATTTTAGGAAAGCCTGTTATTGCAACAGACTGTTGCGGATGCCGGGAGATTATTGATGAGGGAAGGTATGGGCTTATGGTTGAACAAAACGGCAGCAGTATCTATGAGGCCATGAAAAAAATGATCACCTCTGATTTTCTACGAAAAAGATATATGACATTATCCAGGGAGCGTTCATGCATATTCAACGACGATGAGATTTTATCTACAATAGAAACTATAATAGACACTATCTAATACCACGAACATATGTTTACAGTAATCAAAGATGATCTGTATCGATATACAGGGGATTGTTCCTTCAAATCCTTTATGAAAACATACCTGTTTGTTCCAGGGTTTAGGTTCTCCTTCTGGATGAGGGTGAGTAAACTACTGCTAAACAAGAAAATGCTACGTCCTTTATTCTATTTCTCCGTATTACGATGGCGACACTATGCGATCAAATATGGCATACATATTTCGTACAAAGCGAATATAGGGAATGGATTATATATCGGGCATTGTGGTGGAATGATCATAGGTCACCTGGCTAACATCGGGAAAAATTTCAATATCTCACAGGGTGTTACTATCGGCCGAACAAACAGAGGGGATAAAAAGGGAAGACCTATTATTGGGAATAATGTATATATCGGAGCGGGCGCCAAGCTTATTGGCAATATCACCATTGGGAATAATGTGGCCATTGGTGCCAATGCTGTGGTGACGCACAGTGTACCGGACAATGCTGTGGTTGCAGGAATACCAGCCAGAATTATTTCATACAGAGGGGCCGAAGGGTATGTAGAAAGAACCATAGAAGAAAAAACACAATATTATAAATCATATTATCTATGAAAATTTTGCAAATCAACAGAAATGTAAACACTGGAAGCACAGGGCGCATAGCCGAGGATATTGGGCGCGTAGCAAAGTCACATGGCTATGAGAGCTATATTGCGCATAATAACAATACGCATAATAGCGAAAATGAGTTGATTAAAGTAGGTAATTCACTTAGTCGGCACTTGCATATACTATCAACAAGACTCTTTGATGATCATGGATTTTCATCCAGATCATCTACGGAGAAACTAATACAGAAACTAAGGATACTTCATCCTGACATTGTTCACTTACATAATACGCACGGTTATTACCTGCACATGGATGTTTTGTTCCAATACTTACGACAAGTAGCCATACCCGTTATTTGGACACTGCATGATTGTTGGCCACTCACGGGACATTGTACCTATTTTGACTTTGTCAACTGTGAGAAGTGGAGGACGGAGTGCTATCAATGCCCTAATCTTAAAGCGTATCCCCAAACATGGGGGCAAGATAAAAGCCAAAAAAACTTCTATCGAAAAAAAGAGTTGTTCACTTCACTTAAACACTTGGCAATCGTCACTCCCTCGCGTTGGTTAGCCCAGATTGTGCAAAGTTCTTTTATGCATAGTTACCCTGTACAGGTCATACATAACGGAATCGATTTGTCGCAGTTCAAGTACATGGTTGGAGACAGGTTGAGGGCAAAATACGACCTGCAAGATAAAAAAGTCATAGTAGGAGTCGCCAACAATTGGGACAAGCGTAAAGGATTGGACGATTTTCTGGCACTGAGTACATCTCTTCCTACAAATCAGTGTATTGCATTGATCGGACTCAATCCAGCACAACAAAGAGGATTACCTGGAAATATGATCGGGATCACCCGGACCGAAAGTATAGCTGAATTAGCGGAATGGTATTCTGTGGCGGATGCATTTGTCAATCCCACATGGGTCGATAATTTCCCTACCACCAACCTGGAAGCACTTGCCTGTGGAACACCTGTCATTACGTATAATACCGGCGGAAGTCCCGAATCCATCGACAAAAGTACAGGGATAACAGTTGAGAAAGGAGATATCACCGGACTACGGAGAGCTATCGACACAGTTATTCAACATAAAAAAAACAGGTATGCTACCCCTTGCCGGAAAAGAGCAGAAAGGTTGTTTGACAAAGAAAAACAATTCAGGAATTATATCCGATTATATAACACGTTAACGAATACGATCTGATATGACAGTATCCATCATAACGATTTGCTATAATAACGAGAAAGATATCCGACGAACGATCGAGTCTGTGGTTTATCAGACATATTCTCAAATAGAGTACATTATCGTAGACGGGAAATCGTCCGACAATAGCTTGCAGATTATCAATCAGTACAAACGTAAAATTTCGAAAGTGATTTCGGAACCTGATATGAATTTATATGATGCGATCAACAAGGGAATCAAATTGTCAACTGGAGATATCGTTGGGCTTATCCATGCAGGAGACCAGTTGTATGACAACCAGGTGATACAAAAAGTCGTTGATTTTCATCACTGTAACGAGATTGACATAAGCTATGGGGATAGCCAAATCATCAACCGGAAAGGGGAAATCATTCGGATCAATAAAAGCCCTCGTTATAGTCCCAGGTTAGTCAGAAGGGGTTGGATGCCTTCACACCAGAGTATCTATGTTAAACGTAGTTTATTTCAAGTATATGGATATTATAACATTGCGCTTCATCCGGCGGCAGATTATGAATGGTTCATCCGATATTTTTATGTAAACAGGCCTAAGATCCAACATATAGATGCATTTATTATCAAATTCCATACAGGAGGGATCAGTACATCCAACTATATGAAACGATTAGGCAAGGAGTCTAAAGAACGGATAAAGGAGTGTTGGAGGATCAATGGGATAAAAGCGCCCGGAGGGATCGTTTACCTCAAATTTATACGAAAAATCAAGCAATATATACTGGGTATCATCTAAACACAATGCTTATGGTCAGTCGGACATACAAATTTCTTTCGTATATGGGGTTACGATATTCTTCTGAGACGTATGGTAAAATCGGCCTTTACCAGGTATTCAAGCGTGTATGTAAATCATTTAAGGATGCCTTTTTATTGAAATGCATCATGAATTTCTTTCTGCTTGAGCCTCTTCTGCATAAGAAGATACGTCCAGTGGTGTTACGATTAGTAGGCTGTAAGGTCGGGAAACATGTCTTTATCGGATCGAATGTCATGATTGATGCAGGGCATGCCAGGTTAATCACAATCGAAGATAGGGTGTATATCACAGCCCGGTGCATGCTCTTATGTCATCAACGTGATCTAAGTAATTATTATGTGGGTGATGACTTCGACATGAAAAGGTTTAAAACAGGGCATATACATCTAAAGAAAGGATGTGCCCTTGGGATGAATACGCTGATTATGCCAGGTGTCACGGTGGGAGAAGGGGCCGTGGTAGGTGCTTATTCGTTAGTGACAAAAGATATTCCGGCTTGGACTATCGCTGTAGGACGTCCGGCTAAAGTGATCAAAGAAATTACACCGCGCAAAACTCCTGCATATGAGAATACTGACGTTTGATATAGAGGAATGGTTTGTTTACCAGCTGTATGATAAGGGCGGAAAAGGCTATTACCTACCGATCATCAATTCTTATTTGGACTGCTTGTTAGACCTGCTGGATACAAAAAATATGAAGGCTACTTTTTTTTGCCTGGGCATTATTGCAAAGGAGTATCCGGATGTTATTCGAAAAATCGCTTACCGGAAACACGAAATAGGGTGTCATTCCTACCAGCATTTACCTGTAAACAGGATGAATAACAAACGGTTTAAACAAGACACTCATCAGGCGATTTCTCTGTTGGAAGATAGTACAGGAGAGAGAATATGTGGTTATCGGGCACCTGCTTTTTCAATAGCAGATACTAATTACTGGATATTAGATATCCTTGTTGAGCAAGGAATTGAGTATGATTGTTCCTCCTTCCCTTCTCACAGGAGTTACATACAAACTGAGCCCATGAGCAAGCAAACTCCTTATTTAATCAAACACAATGGGTGTTACCTGAAAGAGTTTCCCATATATACAAAGACCATTGGTAACTGTCATTTCCCATTCTCGGGGGGAAGTTATTTTAGGATAATGCCTTATCAGCTGATTAAGCAGTTTACGTCAGAATCGTCCTATATCATGTCATACTTCCATATCAGGGATTTTGATGCAAAACAAATAAGGGTGATATCGCCCAGCTATTTCATTAGCTATTATGGAATAAAAAAAGCTTACCGGAAATTTGAGCAGTACTTGTCTGATTTCAATTTTATATCAGTCGCTAAGGCTAGCGAATGTATCGATTGGGGAAATGCATCTACCGTAGAGATACCGACGAATGGCTTAAGATCGCCTAATGGAGGGTATGAGGAGGATATGGATAACATTTAGACATAATAATAGGCATATAGTGCAGACTAAATATACTGTAATATGAACGTATTAACATATAAAGAGATGCTTAGCAAAACCATCAGTAATATTCCGGGATGGAGCACCCGTCGTAAAATAATAGTCATTGAATCAGACGATTGGGGTTCGGTATATATGCCTGGCAAAGAAGTGCTGAAAAAGCTCACAGTTGTTGGGTTCGACTTTTCAGGGAATCATTACTTGCATAATGACTGTCTGGAATCAAACGAGGATTTGGAAATGCTGTATGAGACTTTGTCCAGACATAAAGATAGTACCGGGCGGTATCCGGTCATGACCGGGGTCAATGTGATTGCCAACCCGAACTTCGAAAAAATAGAGGCCAACCATTTCACTAAATACGAATATGAGCTATACACAGATACATGCAAAAGGTATAATGGGCACGACCGGGTCTATAAGTTGTGGAAAGAAGGTATGAGCAAAAGGCTGTTTATTCCGGCTTTTCATGGTAGGGAACATTTGAATGTACAAAGGTGGATGAAGTTGTTGCAGGACAATAACCCTTCGATACGAACAATTTTCAATTTCCAAATGCCGTGCGTGTCAAAAGGTATACGGGGTGAGAAATTACCTGACCTTAGGGCTGCTTTCGACATTGATGATGTGGCAGATTTGGCTTATATGAAAGAAGTAATTACAAGTGGGTTACGTGCATTTGAGGGGGCATATGGTTTTCAGTCCCGTTATTTTATCCCTACTAACGGGCCGTTCAACAATTCATTAGAGGAGACCCTCTATGGGGGTGGTATAAGATACATTGGGACGGCTAAGATAAACAAGGAGCCTATAGGACAGGGGAAATATAAAAGACAGTTCCGCTATATAGGAAAGAGGAACACGTTTGGCCAGTTGTTCTTAACACGAAATTGCATCTTTGAACCGGGAAGTTGGCTATATCCTGCCGACAAAGACTGGATAAACGGTTGCATGCGAGAGATCGAAATTGCCTTCAAATGCCATAAGCCGGCCATTATAAGTTCACATCGGGTAAACTATATAGGGTTTCTGAATCCGGATAACCGAGCGAATGGGTTGCAAAAACTACACAGCCTTTTGGCTGGGATCATCCGTACATGGCCCGATGTCGAATTTATGACTTCCGAGGAGTTAGGCGATTTGATCGCGGGAAACAACTGTTCGAGCAGATAAAATGCAGAAGATGTACACAGTTTTTTTAAAACGGTTATTCGATTTATTGATGGCTTCTTTCGGGCTTCTTTGCTTATTGCCTGTTTTTCTGGCAATCATTCTGTTATTGATCGTAATCAATAAAGGAAAGGTGTTCTTCATCCAGTCACGCCCTGGGAAAAACGGGAAGGTATTCAGGATCATTAAATTTAAGACCATGAATGATAAACGGGATCAGGAAGGTCGCTTGCTACCTGACAGGGATCGGCTGACCCGGACAGGGAAGTTTCTGCGGAGAATATCCCTGGACGAGCTTCCACAGTTGATCAATCTCCTGAAGGGAGAGATGAGTCTGGTCGGTCCCCGGCCATTATTAACGGATTATTTACCCTTATATACGAAGGAGCAAGCCCGCCGACATGAGATCAGGCCCGGCATCACCGGATGGGCGCAGGTGAACGGCCGTAATACGGTCGCTTGGGAACAACGATTTGCTTACGATACATGGTATGTGGATCATCTCTCTTTCGCACTGGATCTGAAAATCCTGTGGCTGACAGTAGTAAAAGTGTTGAAAACCGATGGCATCAACGCTTCGAAAGGAACAACTATGACAAGATTTCAACCATATGAAAAACAGTAAGCAACACGCACAGCTAAAAGACATTGCCATTTATGGTGCCGGTGGATTCGGGAAAGAAATTGCCTGTATGATCAAAACAATCAATCAACTCCAACCGACATGGAACTTAATCGGCTATTTTGACGACAACTGTACCCCCTCTATGATCAACCAGTATGGACAAATCATTGGTGGCCTGGATACCTTGAACGGCTATCCGGAAGCATTAGCTGTTGTTATGGCGATCGCATCACCGGAAATACTGCGGAAACTTACCGGGAAAATAACCAATCCCCGCATCCTATATCCCAATCTTATCGCTCCGAATGTGTACTATTTTGACAAAAACAGTGTCAAACTCGGGCAAGGGAATGTAATTGGATATGGTTCCCGGATCAGTTGTCATGTAAAGATTGGCAATTTCAATTTATTAAACGGCTGTGTATCCTTAGGACATGAGGTATCCATCGGAAATTTCAATGTGATGCAGCCGGAGGTTCGCATATCCGGAGAAACCGTCATAGGCGACTACAACTATTTTGGTGCCCGGTCGTTGGTTTTACAACGATTGACAATCGGGAATAATACACGTGTCGGCGCCGGAAGCGTAGTCATCAGAAACACAAAGGACGGTATGTTGTACTACGGCAATCCCGCCAAAATAACGGAATAAGGAGACATGTAAAGACGAAGCCTTATCAACTGATTATCAACCAAAAATATATTATTATGGAAACAAAATTCATTACGCTGCTTGCTGATATCTTACAGGTAGAGGCAGATGCCATCAAGTTGGAAAACAAATTCCGCGAGTACGACCATTGGGATTCACTTTCGCATCTATCCGTCATTGTTATGATGGATGAAGAATTCAAGACGCAAATCGAAATGGAAGATTTGACGGAGATGACGACTGTGGCTGATTTGATTAGTGCCATCAAGCAAAAATAGTTATGGCATTGCTTCAATTCTCCCATATCGGCATACTCGGATTAGCGGCCGCCATTCCCCGAACGGTTATCGACAACTATCAGTATATACACTACTTTGCTGAGAGCCAGGTAAAGGAGATTGTGGATAAAACAGGAGTCAAAGAGCGGCGTTTTGCAGACGATAAAACCTGTTCTTCCGACCTGTGTTTGGCTGCTGCGGAAAGATTGCTTACGGAAAGTGGTACTGACAGGAGTGAAATCGACGCGTTGATCTTTGTCTCTCAAACGCCAGATTACCGGATGCCGGCTACTGCTTTCCTCCTGCAATCACGGCTGGGATTATCCCACAACACGGTTGCTTTCGACATCAACATGGGATGTTCAGGGTTTATTTACGGATTGTCGGCCATCTATGGTTTTATGCAGCAACCGGGTATCCGAAAAGCATTATTGTTGGATGGTGAAACACGGTCGAAAGTATACTCGCCCAAAGACCGCAAGACTGCCTTCCTTTTTGGCGACGGAGGGGTGGCCGCGCTTATCGGGCGGGATGAAACATTCGGAGCAAGTTATTTTTCCCTGAATTCAGATGGTACCCGGGAGTCGTACATCAAAATCAATGCAGGTGGTTACCGTAATCCCAGCTCGGCGGAGACGTTGAAAGAGAAAATAACCGATGAATTCGGGAATATCCGCAGCGAAGAACAGGGATATATGAATGGAGCCGATGTATTCAATTTCGTCTTGCGTGAAGTACCTCAGGATATCCACAAGATACTGGCCTATGCCGGGCTCGCTCCTAAAAGTATCGACTATTTCGTCTTCCACCAAGCGAATGATTTTATGAATAGCTACCTGATCAGGAAACTGAAAGTGCCCGCCGAAAAGGCGCCCTCCACCATTGCCAAATTTGGGAATACCTCTTCGGTTTCCGTTCCTCTGACTATCGTGTCTGAACTTCAGCAGGCGTTGAAGGGCAGACGCAAACTACTGTTATCCGCCTTTGGAGTCGGTATGTCCTGGGCTTCCGCCATCCTACAGATGGAGCATTGTATAATTCCTGATATTGTAGAAATATAGATGAAAACCAATCCTTTTAGTTTACAGAATAAACAAATACTGATCACCGGAGCTTCTTCCGGGATAGGCCGAGCTACGGCTATTGCCTGCGCACATATGGGTGCCTCCATTGCGATTACCGGCCGGGATGAAAAGCGTTTATACCAAACGATGGATACGCTGGAGCATTCAGGCCATACCCTTATACCGGCCGACCTTACTGTTGAAGAAGAGGTCGAGAAACTGGTTGACTGCATCGACAAACTGGACGGCGTGGTACATTGTGCCGGGATCAACCACAGGCTTCCCATCTATGGGCTCTCTCAGAAAGTGATTTTGCATATCATGCAAACCAATTTCATGGCTTCTGCCTTATTGTCCCGCTATCTGCTTAAGTACAAGAAATTGAAAAAAGAATCGTCCATTGTGCATGTGTCCTCCATTTCCACGGATTACCCGGCCATAGGCAATGCGGCCTATTGTGCATCGAAAGGGGCACTCCGGTCATTTTCCAGGGTCATGGCATTAGAAGTTTCTCCTATGGGAATCAGGGTCAATTGCATCGAACCGGGAATGATCGCCACTGAATGGTTAAGTAAAAATCCGCTTACGGAAGAGCAATTTCAAACACTCATATCGGCCTATCCGTTCAAACGGTTGGGGACACCGGAAGAGGTGGCCTGTGTGGCCGTCTTCCTGCTTTCAGACGCCACCAAATGGATGACCGGCAGTACGATCAAACTGGATGGAGGATTAACACTCACCTAAACAGATACACACCATGACAACACGTATCCACCTCTCGCTTGCCCATATGAGCGGTAAAGAGAGAAAATACATTGAAGAAGCCTTCGCCACTAACTGGGTCACCCCGCTGGGGCCTAATGTGGACGGTTTCGAAAAAGACCTCGAACACTATCTGGAAGCCGACCGGCAAATAGTAGCCTTGTATTCGGGAACAGCTGCTATCCATCTGGGGCTATTGTTATTGGGTGTCAAACCGGACGACGAAGTGATCTGCCAGAGTTTCACTTTTGCGGCTTCCGCCAATCCGATCTGCTACCTGAGTGCGATCCCGGTGTTTGTGGATAGCGAAGAAGAAACCTGGAACATGTCACCCTACCACCTGGAGAAAGCCATCGTAGACCGTATTGCTCGGACAGGCCGGAAGCCCAAAGCGATTATTGTAGTCCACCTCTATGGTATGCCTGCGAAAATGAATGAAATTCAATCAATCGCCCAGACATATGATATACCCATCCTCGAAGATGCAGCCGAAGCGTTAGGCTCCACCTATGAAGGACAGAAATGCGGTACATTCGGCCACTTTGCCATTTTCTCGTTCAACGGGAATAAGATTATTACCACTTCCGGCGGAGGAGCTTTGGTGTGCCCGTCGGTCGAGTTGGCTGATAAAGCACGGTTCTATGCCACCCAGGCAAGGGATGAGGCGCCCCACTATCAGCACTCACGCATTGGTTACAATTACCGGATGAGTAACATTTGCGCCGGTATCGGCCGGGGGCAGATGAGCATACTGGACGCACACATTGCCCGTCGACAGGAAATACATTACCTGTATACCCAACAGCTGTCAAGGCACCGGGAAATTACGGTATTCCACAACAACACAGCCGACATCCGGCCGAACTACTGGCTGACCTGTATCCTTACCCAGCCCACGCATTCAGGATACGACCGTGAGTATCTGCGACAGGCAATGGGGAAGGCTAATATCGAGGTACGTCCCCTTTGGAAACCGCTGCATCTTCAACCTGTCTTTGCCCCTTATCCGTATTACGGGGATGGTGTTGCTGAAAAGCTTTTTGAAACAGGGCTGTGCCTCCCTTCCAGTCCGGTTTTGCGTGGGGAAGACATCGACCGCATAGTGGATGTATTTAGTCTGATATACAATTGATCAACCGATAAAATTAGTAACCTGTAAATAGTAACGTATGAAATCATTACCTATCAGTATCCTTTTCTGTAGTATGCTCCTGTTAAGTGCCTGCTCTTCCCGCAAACAGATCGTGTATCTGCAAGATATCAAAGCGGATCTGAAAGAAGAAATCGCACACAAATACGAGATCAGCATCCAGCGGAACGACCTGCTGGCAATCATGATCAACAGCCAGAATACCGAGCTGGCCTTACCCTTCAACATGCCGTTGGTCTCTTACCAGTTAGGTACCGCAGGTGTGAACATCGCCCAACAACGCGTTCTGGGGTATCTTGTCGATGTGGAAGGGAATATCGACTTCCCCATCTTAGGGAAGATACATGTGGAGGGGCTTACCCGGAAACAGTTTATCGAACAACTCAAGACACGGATGATAGAGGAAGACCTCATCAAAGACCCAGTCATTACCGTTGAGTTTATGAATGCCCGGATATCCGTGATTGGTGAGGTGAACCGTCCCGGCAGTTATGCCTTGTCGGGCGAACGGCTCACCCTGCTTGAAGCGATTGGCATGGCAGGCGACCTCTCCATTTACGGGAAGCGGGACCGGGTAGCTGTTATCCGTGAAAACGGAAATGAACGAACGATTGCTTACCATGACCTCCGTTCGGCCGACCTCTTTACTTCACCCTATTACTACCTGCAGCAAAACGATATTGTATATGTGGAGCCCAATAAGGCCAGGGCCGGACAAAGTAGTATCAACCAGAATAATTCCGCAGGCGTATGGATATCCGTGCTCTCTCTGCTCACATCCATTGCCGTATTAGTTATTAACCTGACAGAGTAACAATCCTATGCATACAAACGATACAAGAAAAACAGAACGGCAGGAAAAAGCCAACGAGATACAACTCAACGATATACTACGGTTTGCCGGCCAAAACTGGTATTGGTTCCTGATCTCTGCCCTTTGCTGCCTGGTGGTGGCGGCTATCTATATCCGTACACAACCCCGTGTATACACCCGGACGGCTTCCGTCCTGATCAAAGATGAGGCCAAAGGGAGTGTCAGTGAGTCAGACGCGTTCAATGATGTGAACCTACTGACTATGTCGGGTAATATCTCCAATGAGCAGTATATTTTCAAATCCAGGCGGCTCATATTGGATGTCATCAAGCGGTTACGGCTGGATGTGACCTACAAATTCAAAGGACGGCTACAAACCATCGATCTATATAAGTCGACGCCACTTATGCTGTATATGGTAGGCGAGACGGAGATGCAGGCGACTTCCCAATCCTTTGCCATCGTCGTCACCCCGTTATCCGACCAACGAATAAGGGTACAGCCGGCATCCTCCGTCTACGAAGACTGGCAGATAGAAGCTTCCTTCCAGGATACGATCGATACACCCTATGGTAAACTGATGATCACTCCCACCCTGTCGTTCAATAACCGATCCTTCAACAGACCCATCTATATTACGAAGAACAATATGTTAGCCATGGCCAATGCCATCAGTCGCGGACTACGGGTGAGCATGCCCGATCCCAAAAGCACCATCGTGGATATTGCCATTGCCGACGTATCCATCGCCCGTGCGGAAGATATCCTCAACACGCTGATCAACGTATATAATGACGATGCCAACAACGACAAAAACCAGATCGCACTCAACACCTCCCACTTTATCGACGAGCGCTTGGAGATCATTGAAGCCGAACTGGGCAGTGTCGACGCCAATATAGCCGACTATAAACGAGAACACCGGTTGACCGATATCCATTCGGAAACCGGCATGTACCTGCAGTCCACCAGCCAGTACCAACAACAGTCACTGGCGTTGGGAAACCAATTACTGATCGCCCAATCCATCCAGGATTACCTGCGGGATCATACGAAGGAGAAAGAACTGATCCCCGCCAATACCGGGGTGTTCGATGCCGGACTCGAACAGCAGATCAACGAATACAACGACATGATGTTGCAACGAACCAAACTGAGTTCGAACGAGAACGATCGTAACCCCGTCGTCATCAACCTCAACAATTCGCTGAATGCAATGCGCCAGACGATCATCCTCTCCGTCGACAACCTGATAACCGGACTGGAAGCGCGGATCAGGAATACGCAGACGCAAGAGGAACGGACGTCCCGCCGGATATCGCAGGTGCCTACGCAGCAGAAATATGTCCTATCTGTTGAACGGCAGCAAAAGATCAAAGAATCGCTCTACCTCTACCTACTGAATAAACGCGAGGAGACCACCTTGTCCCAGTCTATCCGTGCAAACAAGGCCAAACTGGTGGATGCCGCTTATGGAAGCTATACTCCGGTTTCCCCCAATATGCCCCTGATCCTGGTGATCGCCTCCACTTGCGGTCTATTGATCCCGGGGCTTGTCCTGTGGTTGATCAACGCACTAGATACTAAAATCCGTCGTCCCCAGGATGCCGAATGGTTGACCAGCATCCCCTGCGTGGGTGAAATACCCTATCAGAAGATGCTTTCGGAAAGCAATCCCGTCTTGGTCAGCCGGGACAGCCATGATCCGCTATCGGAAGCATTTCGTACCATTCGTGCCAACCTCCTGCTCACACCAGAAACGGCAAACAGCCAGGTGATCCTGGTCACATCGGCCGACGAAAAGGCAGGAAAAACATTTGTGGCTTCCAATCTTGCAGCCAGTTTCTCCTGTGCAGGAAAAAAGGTCGTTTTCATCGACTTTAATACCGAACTGTCAGACTACCTGGCCGGCAATATAACCAACATCGACACCCTTATCATCTCGGGCGGTGAATGTAGGGAACCGGATTTGATACGGGCTGGTTCCCGGTATTCGGGGGAAACATTGTTGGGAGATGGACTCAACCGGTTATTGGACGAACTGAGAAAGCGATACGATACTATTATTATTGACAGCCCATCCTTCCGTCATCAAACCGACAGCCTGCTCATCGGCCGATTGGCCGATCTGATCCTCTGCGTGATACGCTACGGGCAAACAGGCCAGCGAACACTAATCGAGGCAGAAAAGTTAGTAGCCAAAGGCACACTACATAACCCACACCTCCTATTGAACGGAGGGAAGCACAAGGCGTTTCATTTTGGATAAATATCCTGTTATTCATTCACGACATTTTAAACTCTACATATATGGACACACACAATGGCAGCCATTTCGAATGGTTGTATGAACGGCTTAAAAAATGTCTCTCCAAAGATGAGACATTCACTCAATCAGGGTTGAACCGAACACGGTTGGCAACCATGTTACACACCAACGAGAAATACCTTACGCAAGCAGTGAGACTGTATGGCGGACAAAGTTTGAAAAACCTTATCATTTCCATGCGTATCGAACATGCCTGCCGTCTGTTGGTTGAATACCCCAACTATACAATCGATGCGATTGCTCTGGAATGCGGGATAGGCGCAAGGAGTACGTTCTACCGATTGTTCCGCGACTACTGTGGCTGTTCGCCCAACGATTACCGGAAGCAACTGGAGGAATCCGAAGAGGTCGAAGAAGTTGGAATCTTGAAATCAGAGACCTATTAATGGCAGGCCATATGTTATCGCTCGACAATGAAACCTTCGGCAAGCAGGTCACAGAGACACTTGCTGCCGGGCGACAGGCAGTCATCCGCGTAAGAGGAAGTAGCATGTATCCCTTTATACGTGACTACATTGATTTGGTGACACTCCATCCACCTCAGCCGGAGCACTTGAAGAAAGGGCAGATCGTCTTTTTCCGTTATGGAAACCGCTACCTGCTCCATCGGATCATCCGTGTAACCAACGGAGTCTTCCATATACGGGGAGACAATCGGCGCGACCGATGGTGCGAGCAGGTATCCGATAACCACATCATCGGGTATGTGGCTACTATCGAACGGAACTGCAAAGTCATCCATTGCGATCACTGGCGCTACCGATGGTATGCACGGATATGGATGGGCACCACCTCCCTCAGATTATGGCTGTATCCGCTACTGCGAAATGGCCGTACTTTCCTGCGACAAATAAGAGGCTGGCAATCTAAGAATATTTACTAATTACTAACTGGAATATCATGACTGAGCAATTCTTTCATATAGCCGGGCTTACCTTTAGCATACACTGTATGCCAGACGATGCTTCCGGCTTGGACAACTACCTCCCGTTCCGGACAACGGTCGGGAAAGAGCCGCTCCTGTTCACCCTACGCGCCGGCCATCTGTCGCGGCCTGCAGGTACACCTACTATCTGCTACCGGCAAGACGGGGCCGATTACGCCATCTACCTGCAGGACAAGGTGTGCGACATCCTCTTCAGGCCGGAGGGGACAGACCGGATCTATCAGATGCATGCCGCTGCGCAATGGTCGGAGATCGTTGTCGATATTGATTTCACCACCGTCGAAAGCGCTTATGTGCTGAATAATTTTATCATGTTCACGTATATCTACAGCGCCGCCTACCATCAAACCATATTGATCCATTCCTCCTGCATTACACGTGGGAACCGGGGGATCGCCTTTATGGGACCCTCCGGTATCGGAAAAAGCACGCACTCCCGCTTATGGCTGGAGTATATCGAAGGCGCCCTGCTGCTGAACGACGACCAACCCGCCATCCGGATACAAGACGGGCAACCCTATATATACGGCACCCCCTGGAGCGGCAAGGGAAATTGTTACAAGAACGAAGGCGTCCCGCTGGATACGATTTTTAGGATGGAGCAAGCGCTCTGCAACGAGGCCACCCGCTGTTCGTCAATCGAACTGTTCGGACATCTGCTCGTGTCTTGCTCCCTTATGCGCGAAGACATACAAACATTCGACCGTATCACCCGAACCCTCTCCTTCATTGCCCGGAACGTCCGGTCATTCCGGTTGAAATGCCGCCCGGACCAAGCTGCAGCCGAATTATCATTCAAAAAAACGACAACATAATGAAAGCAAGATTAAAATCAGATTTGTTAGTACGGGAGATCGCCGGCGAAATCGTACTCCTGGGAGGAGGGAAAGAAAGTACTATTTTCTCCAAGATGCTGGTATTGAATGAATCGGCTGCTTTACTTGTCAATCGGCTGATGGAGCATACCTGCTCCATCCCGGACGACCTGGTCGATCTGTTGCTACAGCACTATGCAGTTGACTATGAGGAAGCCCACACAGACGTAGATGAATTGATCGGGATATTGAAAGGACTTAACGTATTGGATATCCGATGAAACAAGTACTATCCCCGGTCATTGTCAAACCTTTCTGGGAACTGACACGTTGTGGATTATGGGAACAAACACCCGATCCGGCACTCTTCCAGCATTTGGATGAGAGTAACTGGGACCAACTGATCCGGCTGATCGACAAGCAGACCGTAACCGGGATCTGCTTTACGGCCATGCAACGCCTTCCCATGAACTACCGCCCCACGCGAGCCGTTTACCTCGAATGGTATACGCGCGTACTGCTCATCATGCAACAACACTGGCGGCTACTTGATACCTGCCACCGGCTAACACCCGCTTTCGAAGCCGAAGGTATCCACCCTATCCTGCTGAAAGGCATCGGGATAGCCTCCTGTTACCCCGACCCATCGCTTCGCATGACAGGCGATATCGATTTCTATATACCCGACCACTTCCAGGCGGCCGTCGATATGATCAAGCACCAGGGAGTAGAGGTGATCTATCAAAAAGGACATGAAAAGTACAACTTCAATGCAACCTGTATCGAACTCCACACCAATCCCATCCAATTGCCTGCCCGGATGACAAAAGCCAACATCTGTCCCTGGATAGGTACCACTACCCTTCACAAGCACGGACACGACTATCGCATTCCTGATGCCGATACCAATGCCGCCTTGTTGCTCACCCATCCCTTCAAGCATCTTTTCTCATGGGGGGTCGGTGTGCGGCACCTCTGCGACTGGGTCATGTTCCTGCATCAGTACCACGAGCATATCAACCTGCCGAAAGTAATGGATTACCTGAAAAAGGTGCATATGGAGTCATTCACATCCGTCTTCACGACGATAGCGATGAAGCGGTTGGGGTTGGAATCTGCGATCGCCCATCCCTGGATCACCCTGCCGAACTTCCATGGCGTTCGTAGGCTGGAAGAAGACATGTTGCACACCGGCGATATCGGCAATGAGATCATGGCCTATAGCCAGGTGCTCGAAGCCTCATCCACCTCCCGGAAACACTCCTTCCGGTTGATCGGCCTCTACCGACAGCTACTGGCCCGCCTGCTCAGGCTACAAACCGTATCGCCCTATTATGCCCGCCGGTGCTTCCTGGTCAAGATCGAACAAATAACGTGCAAATTAATAAAAGGAGACGCGTAAAGTGAAGCAGGGTATATGAAAGACTCGATCCGTTACCTTTTTTCCCGACTGAAACAATTCATCCCGGCACTGCTTCCGCTACTTGTTATCGGAAGCCTGGAAGTAGGGATGGCGCTGTCGTTGGTTACACTGTCGAAGCGGGTGATTGATGTTGCAACCGGTAGTATACCCGGCTATCTGTCGTATACCATCGGCCTGATTACTGGCCTGCTGCTGCTGTCTATCCTGGCAAGGATCAGCCTCTCCTGGCTGACCGTACGGCTGAAAACACGGGCTGAGAATGACCTGCGCAGTTACTACTTCGCCCGGATTCTCCGAACCGACTGGCTCAGCATACGGAAATACCATAGCGGAGATATCATGTCGCGCATCAATACCGACATCGCGGATATGGTCAGCTTTCTCACCGCCACTGTCCCACAGTTCTTCCTCACTTCCCTGCGCCTGTCGGGCGCCTTCTGCTACCTCTATGTCATGGACAGCCAACTGGCGTTGATACTCGCGGCTATAGTACCTGTAGCCCTGGGGGCAAGCAAGTTGTATTTCAGGCGGATGCGTACGTTGCTGAGCCGTATTAAGGAAACATCGAGCCTGGTACGGCAGTTCTTTCAGGAAGCAGTGCAACATAACATGATCATCAAGGCGCTCCGGCTGGAGCAGTTATTCGAACAACAGCTCGACTATCGGCAGGCAGATTATTTCGGCCATGTCAGGGAGCAAAACCGCTTTTCGATCTTCTCTACGACCGTCTTGGCACTCGGCTTTACGGCAGCCTACCTGATCACCTTCTCCCATGGGCTGTTCGAACTACAGGCGGGCGCTATCACCTTCGGTACGCTCACTGCCTTTATCCAGTTGCTCAATATGATACAGGGACCCGCACTGGGACTTGTCGGGCTCGCCCCTACCTTCGTAGCAGTCTATACCGCTACCGACCGCCTGATAGAACTAGACCAGTTACCGAAAGAAGCCTTACAGGAAGACGTCCACCCCATTGCCGTACGGCTGATCGAGCTTAAAAACGTTTCCTTTGCTTACGACCCTGGGCAACCGGTACTCGACCGGCTGAACCTGTGTCTCGCCCGCGGAACAATCACCGCCCTGTCCGGACGCACCGGTTGCGGGAAAACGACGCTGATCCGTCTCCTACTTGCACTGATGCCGCCTCAGACCGGTGAGATCACCCTGAACGATGGCTTCCACGCCTATCCCGTCAGCGAGCAAACGCGTATCAACTTCTCGTACGTGCCGCAGGAAAACCACCTGTTCTCCGGAAGTATACGCGACAATTTGCGGATCGGGAATCCACAGGCGACCGATGAGCAGTTGAAAATAGTACTTCTGCAAACTGCCGCCCAGTTCGTATTTGATATGCCCCAAGGGTTGGATACACTACTGAAAGAGCAAGGCGAAGGCCTGTCCGGTGGGCAGATTCAACGGCTGGCGCTCGCCCGGGCATTGTTGTACCCAGGGTGTATCCTACTACTCGACGAAGTGACGTCGGCTCTCGACGAGAACACCGAGGCCGAGATCATGCAGTCGATCCGCCGCCATCTCGACCATCGGATCATCCTCATTGTTACCCACCGCCAAAAAGTGATGGACGTGTGTGATGCCGTCTTCGATCTTGAAACGGGGCTCACAACCTGTACACCCCGCAAAAATCAAACACATTTTTATCCACCCGGTACGGTAGCGTACTAAACTCGCGGTGCGCTACGAGGAAGACCACAATGTCTGCCCGCTCGTAGGCTTCGCAGTAATCAACCAGGTTAAAACTCCGGTGGAATCGGATATTTGGCTCCACCACCAACACCTCGGCTCGCGCTTCGGAGATGATACGCGAGGTAATATATTTGGAAGGCGACTCGCGCAGATCGTCGATATCCGGTTTAAAGGCTAGTCCCATACAAGCCACCACTGGTTCACGCCCATGCAATTCTTCAAACGCCCGGCAGGCATGCAAGACACGGTTCGCACACCAGTCTGATTTGTAGTCGTTTGTTTCGCGGGCACGCTTCATGAGCTGTGCTTGCTCGGAGAAATCGGATACGATAAACCACGGATCCACTGCAATGCAATGTCCACCTACACCACAACCGGGTTGGAGAATATTGACACGCGGATGGTGGTTGGCCAGCATAATCAGTTCCCACACATTCACCCCAGCCTTGTCGCATATTATTGACAGTTCGTTGGCAAAGGCGATCTGCACGTCGCGTGATGCATTCTCGGTCAGCTTGCACATCTCGGCTGTCCGGGTATCTGTTGTATAGAGATTACCTTCTACAAAAGAAGCATAGAAGGCCTTTGCCTGTTGAGCCGATTCCAGGTCGATGCCACCGATCACCCGGTCATTATGCTTCAACTCATACAACGCATTACCAGGCAATACACGCTCGGGGCAATAGGCGATGTAAATGGCGTCCTTCAGTTCGGGGCGCAAGCGGAAGATCAGTTCCGCCATCCGCTCAGTCGTCATCACCGGCGAGGTAGACTCGATCACAAACAGGTCGCCCTTCCGCAGATACGGGATCACGGAACGGGTGGCCGTTTCCACAAACGAGATATCCGCCCGGTGATTCTGCTTGAAGGGCGTGGGTACAACGATCAGGAAGACATCAGCCTCTTCGGGGACCAGCGCGGCGACCAGCATTCCGTCGGCTACTACTTTTCGCACCACGTCTTCCAAGCCGGGTTCCACAATATGTAACTCTCCCTTATTCACTGTCTCTACCACTCTCGGATTTACATCCACTCCTACGACCCGGACACCCTGGCTGGCAGCCAGTGCAGCGGTTGGCAGTCCTACATAGCCAAGGCCTACAAATACAGCTTTCATTGTTTTTTCAGTTTAATAGATGGTTAATATGCTGACTGGCGTTTGTCACGTCAGTTAGTAGTTTGGTTTGTTATATACGCATTTCAATCCAGACGTCCTCTATCGACAAAGATAGCATCCTCCCCGTTTCCAACGGCCATTTTCTCCATTTGCCAGTCCCAAATTCGGGACAAGATTTTGGAGTTTTCTACTGAGAATAGTTTCAAATCTGTCCGAATCTGAAAGTGGCGAATTGAGGCGCAGGACTCACCCCGGCGAGACGCACGAGTCACTACCGCGAGGCGCAGGCCTCAGCCGGCTGACATGCAGGCCTCGCGAAGGTGAGGCGCAGGCCTGGATTTACTCAGACCAGCATCCGGCATTTCCCAATCGACGAATCGCCACAAAAAAGAGAATGACGTTACTGAACGATTC
>JAVBUR010000120.1:0-17073 GCA_031555145.1 Tannerellaceae bacterium
GTTTGTTCTCGTTGACGATGCAAATATGGGGCTGATATTTTTACCACGCATCATGTTTATAGTTAAATGAAGTTAAATGTGTCAATATTTCTCTCAAAAGAGGTGGTAAAAGCCTCAAATAGGGTGTTTATGCTCTCAAAACAGTGGTAAAAGAGTCGAATGCCTGTCCTGTGGATGTTGGTTTTCGATCAATTTCTTTGCCGGTTAAAACGGTGGTATTTCTATCAACTGCGATTGCAAAGATAGTTCTTGATATTTTGCTGCCGGAACGTGAGGCGAAATTTTGCTGATAGAGTTAACATACTTTCACAAAAAAGATAAAGGATTAGTAAGTTAGTATTAAAATATCCGTTTATCTTTGCTGTTCATCCTATATATATGTATAGAGGGATGAAGCAAAGAGGAAAACAATTATTAGTCCAATTTTCAATTTAAACTAACTATCAGTTACATAACTATTAAGCATTATGAATTTGGAAAAACCTTTTAGAAAGTGTTTGATTATGCTAACCTGTATTTTCATGTCTTCCCCTGTTCTGTTTGCTGTCGGTGAGGCAGGTGCAGCACAGGGAAGTGGCCTTTACATAGCCCTTATTGTTGCGTTGATATTGCTTTTGGCGGGCTGTGTGGCTTATGTCATGAGGCAGAAGAAAGCATTTGAAGCGCAAGCTGCAGACATGAAACAAGCCCTTGACAAGCAAACATCCGGTGTTAAACAGGAACTTGAGTCGCAGCATGCCAACATCAAGCAGCATACCGATGAGCTGAAAAGCCAGAATACATCGCTTGAACAGCAGAATGTTGGACTGAATCAAAAGGTGAGTGAAATGGAAACCCTCATCTCGCAACTCCAGGGTAATAAACGCGAGCTGGAGCAGATCCTCGTTGCCAAGATCAAGGAAAACGATACGATCCTGCGCGAAGCCTCCGAAAAAGAGGAAACGGCCAAGATGCAGGTGCAGCAGGCTGAAACCATCCAGGACTCTTTCTTTGTGGAAACGATCCACGAGATGCGTACCCCGCTTTCCCTTGTCCTTGGATCGTTGGCGCTGGTGGTGCAGAATAAAGGTTCGGAAGAAGAAGTAGCAACCCAGATGCTCTCGGCCTACCGTAATACGCTGGCCATGCAGGACCTTGCCGACCAGTTGATCGGCAACCGCCATTCGAATGACGTGGCCAACTACCTCCGGATCGCCCGCTACGACCTGATCGATATCACCAAACAGATCTGTGACCTTTTTGTCGACTGGATCGCCATGAACAATGTCGATTTCGTCGTTACGACGCAGACCGAGAAACTCTTCGTCTGGATCGACCGCCGCAAGATGGAATATGCCCTGCGTACGATGCTGACCAATGCATTGAAGAATACCTTCATGTATGGTAAGGTCACTTTCGACATCGCCGTCGAGCGCCATAACAACATCCCTTATGCCGTGATATCGGTACAGGATGAGGGGCTGGATGAAAACGAAAACACTCGTCGTGGCCTTCGCCAGGTGGAAGACATGATCGACGACCTGGGTGGTATGTACCGCAAGGATACCACACCTAACGGTTCTTCTTATACATTATATATACCGGTCGGCAAAAAGCACCTGATGGAGAAACGTGTCGAGTTCGTTGAACCCGAAGCTGACCTGGTGAAGCTGAACGATAAACAGAAAGAAGAAATTGCCGAACTGATCCAGATCATCCCGCAGAAGAAAGCCACCGGCAAGAAGCTGCTTATGATCGACGACAGCGACCAGATCCGTTGGTTCCTCCGCCACGTATTCAGTAAAGAATACCAGGTGCTTGAAGCCCGTAACGGCGAAGAAGGCGTACTGATGGCCCGGAGTGAAATGCCCGACCTTATCCTGTGCGACGTCATGATGCCCGTCAAAGACGGTTTCGAAGCCTGTCGCGAAATAAAGAGTGATCCGAAGACCACCCAGATACCTATCGTCATGCTCACCGCCAAGGTGGAAAGCGAAGACGTGATCAAAGGGATCGAATCGGGAGCCGACGATTATATCACTAAACCGTTCGACGTGGAGATTCTTCGCAGCAAGGTGCACAGTATGTTGCGCCGCCGCGACCAGTTGAAACATTTCTATACCCGTTCGCTCATGGTAGGTGAGGCCGCTGCGGCAGCCGCAGCTACGGCTGAGAACGGTGATGATGAAAATGGTTCACTCGGTCGTCCGGGTTCTACACCGTCGAATCCGTTCATGGATGCCGTGATCAAGAACATCGAAAAGCACCTCGACGATTCCACTTTCGAAGCCAAAGTGCTGGCCGACTCGCTCAATATGAGTTTGCCTACGCTATACCGTAAGATCAAGCAGTATTCCGACTGTAGCATCCTCGAACTTACCCGTATCATCCGTCTGAAAAAGGCGGCCGAGCTTATCCTCACTCAGCAATACTCCATCCAGGAGGTATCTGAAATGGTAGGTTTCAACGACACGGCTACGTTCCGCAAACGTTTTACTGAACAGTTCGGCGTGACCCCGTCGCAATACGGCCAGCCGAAATAGCATTTTTTCATTTTTTTTAAAGTTTAATTAATAAAGCGAGGCACCCTGTGAAGGATGCCTCGCTCTTTTTTGTTTCCTGGCCATACGTTTACACGCACCTGCTTATCGATATGTCACTCCAGCTTTACCGGCCTTACTTCTTCGATACATTGATGGCGATCATACGGTCGAAGGCGAAACGGCCGGGGCCGGTCGCGTACATTAAAATAAAGACCACCAGATAGACAAAGGCTAACTCTTTAACGGCAAACGGATCTTGGGCGTGGATCACAAAGAAGGCCATGCCCATTGTAAAGATCATCGGGATCAGTGCCAATCGGTACAGTGTGCCGGTGATGAAACCGAGCGAACAGATCAGTTCGGCAAAGATCGCCAATCCGAGGGAGGTGCGGCTGCCTACGCCAAGCGGATCGGGAAAGGCGTTTTCGAGGGCGTCGAAGGCCATCCATTTCTGCCATCCGTGCATCAGGAGTAATATACCGAACAAGAGGCGCAGTCCGAGCAGGAACCACGAGGTGGGTTTGTTTTCCGCTTTCATCGGAAAGAGGAAGCGTAAGATAGTTGTAATCATAATTTCTTAATTTTAATAATTAAACAAGTGACCTTAACAAATAGTTGTCATCCTCAGCCAGGAGGAGATACGTGCAGTGCAATCCGGTAAAATAGGCGCGGATGTATCCTACAAAGATAGCATAAGTTCAGAAAGGATGGGGATTGACGGGGAATAAACCTTTTATGTCAGTTCTTAAACCTGTCTGTGCTTGATTTTCCGTATTATTGCATCTTGTAATCTAAAATAATACATCATGAAGAAACTCGCAGGGATCACCCTACTTTTACTCCTTCTGTGCAGCCTTCTACAGGCACAGGTCGACGAGAAACTGAAATCGGACATCCGCCAGACCGGTTACGTACACAGTCCGCTACCGTTGGACTATAGCAAATCGTTCGAGACTTTCGGGCTGACCAAGCATGTTGTCGTATCTGATGTACTCTGCGACATGGAAGAGATGGGTAAGTGGACACATAAAGGGATCGGCAGCATGGCGCAATCGACCGAACGGAGTATCTCCGGTAAGCACAGCCTGCTACTCGAAGCCCCTACCGTCGTCGATGAATTCCTCCACTGGGGATTGGGACGCGGCACCTCAATGGCAACCTTCGACGTGGGCGGCGCCAACTGGTCGACGTATAACCGCCTGCATTTCTATATCTATCCCGACTGTGAAGGCGCCCGCAGCATCTATCTCAACCTCTATGTCGAGAACGAAGGTAAGATCAAAGTCCCTGATCCCTATGGACGGGAAGGTTACCACGAAATCAACCTGATCAACGGGCAGTGGAACGAATGTTTTGTCGAAATGACTGAACTCTCGCGTGATAAGGTGAGCTGCATCAAGTTCGCCATCGAAGTCTTCGGGAAAGAACGCACGATGGGTGATCAGTTGAAATTCTATGTCGACGATGTAAAACTGCAAACGATCGAGAACCCCGAAGTGGTGACCGGCTGGCAACCTGCCGCCAACCGTATCATCTTCTCAACTACCGGTTACGGTCCTGACAGCCGTAAGACGGCCATCGTCAACGTAGCCCAGCATGATGGCATCTTCCAACTGATAGATTACACCACCTCGCAGGTAGTCTACACCGGCAAGGTAACCCCCGAAAAGACCGGTATTGGCGCCTTCGAAACCATCGACTTCACCACCTTCAACCGTCAGGGGCAATACCAGATCCGCATAGGAGGCGTGACCACCCGCCCGTTCTATATCAACCGGAATGTGTGGGACGATTCGGCCTGGCGCGTATGTAACTTCATGTTCGTGGAACGCTGTGGTTATCCCGTACCCGAGAAACATGGCGCCTGCCATACTGATCTCAATGGCGAGCACAACGGCAAGACCTTTACCGTCAGCGGAGGCTGGCACGATGCCGCCGACATGTCGCAACAATCCCTTCAAACCGGCGAGATCGCTTACAATATGCTCGAAATGGCGCTCACCGCCAAGACTAAAGGCAATACCGACCTCCACCTGCGCCTGCAGGAAGAAGCCCTCTGGGGACTCGACTATATCATGAAGACCCGCTTTGGCGATGGCTACCGTGTGCAGACCTGGGGGACGAACCTCTGGACCGACGGTTTTATTGGTACCGTGGATGACTCCGGTCGCCGTCAGGTACGCGTACACAATCGCGCCTTCGAAAATTTCCTCTTTGCCGGTATCGAAGCCTATGCCTCGATGGCCATCGAACGCGACGTCATGCTGAAAGAAAACCTGTGCAAGATTGCGAAGGAAGACTTCGCATTTGCCACCCAACGCTTCGATGAGCTTGGCTTTGCCGAACTGCTGAGCGGTGGGGGCGGGGGCGACCATGCCGCCATGGCCTCACAGAGCCAGTACATGGCGAATATTTCGTGGGCTGCCAGCATGCTGTACAAACTCACCGGCGAGAAGCAGTATGCCGACAAGGCCGCCGAAGCCATCAAGTTTACCCTCCAATGCCAGCGCACCGAGCCGTTGAAAGACACCTACAAGACCTCCGGTTTCTTCTACCGTGACCTTAGCCGCAAGTCGATCGTACATTATAACCACCAGTCGCGCGATCATTATTATATGATGGCGCTCACCCTCTTGTGCGAAACCCAGCCCAACCACGCTGATTACGCGAAATGGGCCAATGCCATCAAGTTGTATGGCGCGTACCTGAAGAATATCATGCAGCACGTACAGCCTTACGGCATGGTACCGAGCGGTGTCTATCATATCGACGAAGTGAAAGACTCGGCCAACTTCTACATCGCCCAGGTCGGTATTCGCCGTGGAGGTGACGCCGACTACAAGGCGCAACTCGAAAACGGTGTGAAGCTCGATCACGAACATTATCTCAAGATCTTCCCCGTATGGTTCTCCTTCCGAGGAAATGCCGCCGTACACTTGGCAACGGGTAAGAACGCCGCCCTCTGTGGGAAGTTCCTGGGTGATCCCGAACTGATGCATATTGCCGAAGAGCAACTGATGTGGATCGTAGGCAAGAACCCGTTCGGACAGTCCATCATCTACGGTGAAGGCAGCAACTACGCCCAGCAATACACCGCCCTGCCAGGTGAGACCGTAGGCGAAATACCCGTCGGTATGCAATCGCGCTTCAACGAAGACACGCCTTACTGGCCGCAGTTCAACACCGCCACCTATAAGGAAGTCTGGGGATCGTCGGCCGGCAAGTGGTTCACGCTGATTTCCGAGTTCTAAACTAAAGATATAAGTAACAAGTGAAGCAATAGTAAATAACGTAACATGAAGAATCGCATTTTACCCCTCCTGCAGCTTGCCGTAGCCGGTTTGGTAGCCTGTTCCGGGCCAAAGGAAACAAAAGAAAAAGCATACCCGATGTTCTGGACATGGCTCGACTACCATCCTGGCATGAACCTCGACTCCGTATGCCAGGTCATGAATGAAACCGGTCTGGACGGCCTGATCCTCAACGCCCCCACGCCCGACGATTACCGTATAGCCATTCCTATCGCCCATAAACACGGTATCGAAGTCTACGCCTGGCTGTGGACGATGAACCTCGAGCACGACCGCGAAGCCATCCTCCGCGACCATCCCGAATGGCTTAGCGTGAACCGTAAAGGCGAGAGTCTGGCCGACACCAAGGCGTATGTCGATTACTACAAGTTCATGTGTCCCGCCCTTCCCGAAGTGCGCGAACATATCAAGAACAAGATCCGCGCTTATTGCGAAGTGGAAGGCCTGAACGGAATCGCCATCGACTACCACCGTTTTGTCGACGTGGTGTTGCCCACTACCCTTTGGCCGCGTTACGGCATTGTGCAAGATCGCGAATACCCGGAATGGGACTACGGTTACCACCCTGCCATGATCGAACTCTTCCAGAAGCAATACGGCTACGACCCGCGTGATCAGGAAGATCCGTCGGCCGACGAACAATGGCTGCAATTCCGTTGCGACCAGATCACCGAAGTAGCCAACGAGGTTGCCGAAGTGGTGCATTCTTACGGTAAGGCGATGGCTGCCTCTCCGTTCCCCACACCGGCCATGTCGCGCAAGATGGTACGTCAGGACTGGGGCAAATGGAACCTCGACATCGTGTTCCCGATGGTATACTACGGATTCTATACCGGCGATGTGAGCTTTATATCCGATTGTACGATCGATAACGTGAAACAGAAGAACCCGATGACGACCCTCTACTGCGGTATGAGCGGTGTGAATGGCCCAGCCATGTTCGAATCGATGGATGCTGCGCTGAACAACGGTGCCGAAGGGGTAGCCATTTTCACCGTCAGCAGCCTTCGCTCGCCCGAAATCCGTGCCCAGTTCAAAGCCTATACCGATAGTGTACGTCAGGTACGCGCCACTTCGAAGGTGAACCCGGCTGCCACAGGGCAGACCGAAGTCAATGCCAACCCGTTTGAGAAGACCAATATCATGCAGGCAGTCCATATGCATATGCAGGCCTACCTCAGTCTGGCGAAAGCCGTCAAGCGCGACGACCTGAAAAAAGCTGATTGGGCACAGGTAGAACAAATGGCGATCAATGCCATGCAGGTGAATACCCCCGCCGAATACCTCGGCCGTCTTACCCAGCCAATGCGGCGCAACGAAGCCGCCCGTCCTGAAGGCCTCGTCATTGCCGAACAGTTCCGGAGCGACGTGGCCAACCTCCAGTTACAACTCGGCGACTACACCCAGACCGATGCCTATGGTGCTACGAAGGTCTTCCAGGTAACCGATGCCACCAGCCAGGTGACTTTCGACGTCACCTTCTACTTCTACGGCGGCATCATCTCCGGCTGGAGCGTCCGCCCCGAACCGTCCTCTTACGCGAAATACAAGAAAACAATCTGATCCATCCTTCTTTTTTATATAGGCTGCCCGTACTATTTTCGGGCAGCCTTATTTTTTTAGTTGAAAATTTCTTAATAGTCTCTTGCTATGCAGCAAATAGGCATGATGTTGCATCTATCATATGTATACTCACCTCACAAAATGTGTATTATGAAAACTACGAGGATGTTTCTCCTTTCCATCTTATCGGTTCTATTGGTAATGAGTAGCTTTTCTTCCTGTGTGTTCTTTTTTTGGCATCATGATGATGATATTAAATCGGTTGGTTATCAGTTGGATTTGAGTTTTCAGGATGCTTCCGGAAAAGACCTTGTCAGCGGGATTGGAGTGGAAATGATGCCTGCTTACGGTTCTAGTGAACCGGTTGAGACGAATTATGTAAGGAGCGATTTGTACGAGCTGAAAGTCGTTGCCTCTAAAGCCTGTGAAGATGTGTTGGCCGCGACGCCGCGGAACTACATACCGTCTGGGCGCAATTTAGGGCTGAATAGTGTTGATGGTTATACTTTTTTGACGACTCACCATTATTATATGGCCGATAAATGTCCCGATGAACGCGTACTTACTTACAAGCTGAAGTGTCCTTATGTGTTTGGTAATCACGTAGTGCGTGAAGTTGTTACCTATTGGGAAATACCTAAGATGCGTGATGGGGGTGTATCTGCTATATGCAAACGCATAACATTCGAAGGGGAAGAGATCACCCCCATAGCATCTCAGGATGGCTATACCTACAAGGCAGTTATCGTGTTGGAAGGCATAGGAAATCAGTGAATATGCTGATTTTTATAGATCGCCCTCAATACCTCCCGTCGGTTCGATCCTTTTGTGATGTTCTGTTGTGATAATGATTTCCACAGGACAGCCGTTTCTTCATTCACAGCGGCGTCCAGATCGGCCTCCCAGTCGGGAAGATAGCCACGCAGCCCCATCTGTTGTACCATAGCGAAGTCAGGATCGCCTATAGCTACATCGCGGTAATAGATCAGCGTTGACTTTTGCTTGATTAACTTTTCCTGTAAGGCTTCTATGTCTACATTTTTTACTTTGTTGTTGGCATCGATTGCCAGGGAAGCAGCTATACCGGCGGCTTCTCCCAGAGCCATCCAACAAGGTTCCATACGTAACGTGGAAAATCCGATATGGCTTCCTGATACAGGAACGGGAATCAGCAGGTTATCTACCTTTTGAGGAACGATGACTCCGAATGGAACGGTATATACTGCGGTAGCATAGCTCAGGAAACCATCCAAATGTACTTTTCCTGCCTCTCTTTTCCGAACGGCATGCGAGTCGAGTGCATAATGACTGGCCGTAATGCTATTCCCGTGTAGTGGCGGACGTTTACCAGGGGCAACAGGTAATGCGTCGTTTGCCGTAAAAAAGTATTCGCCTTCAAAACGACGGCCTTCGCGGACGTATACCTGGCGGGGAAAGTATCCATTATCCGTATATTCATCTTTGGATAAGCCCCATTCAAGACACGCTTCACGGAAATGTTTGGGTAGTTCTTTATCGTTCTGGACAAACCAAAACAGCCCCAGCATATAGTTTTTTAATCGTTCGGCAAAGCGGTCGCGCCAATCCCATCCGGATGTCGGCCAGGGCCAGTTTTCTTCCGGCAGGTCGGTCGAGAGGAAGGCGTCATGTTGATTATTGGCATCGGTTTTCATGTTGGGGACGTGAACGATATTGGTCACACGGGCAATTCCCCACACATCACCCGGAAGTGTCGATATGTTTCCGGCTTTGATGTTACGACGGTTCTCTTCCATCATTTCGGAAGTTACTCCTGTCATTTTTGTATTGGTGGTGCGTCCCGTCCATACATCCTCAATGATAGAAACATATTCATCCCGGTTATAACCCGCCGGTTTACTAATGGCTACCCGGTTAGCCGGATTGTTCGTCAGACAAAGGCGATAGTTATAGGCCTGTACCGCATTGTCCGGTTCGAAAGTGCTGCAATCCTGTTCGGTTCCTGCCCAGTATTTATAGACTTGTCCGGCGCCGGGTTCTCCGAATTCGCTTTTCCCTTCGCGGCCAATACGGAAAGGCACTTTGGCGGCTGCTCCCAGGTCGCCTTCGTAGGTGGCGTCAACAAATATGTTTCCGGTGTAGGTCTCTACCTGTTTGGTCTCACGATTAAATATACGAATAGCCACCATACGGTCATTCTTCATGTCTATATTGCGGGGTTCCGCATCGAACTGCCGCATTTTCAGTATCGTGATTTTGTTGGTATATCCGGCCAACATATCGTCGAAAACCCGGGCACCCACCGAAGGTTCGAAGTGATAACCGTCGCTGCAGACGTCGACTTGTTCCGAATCCGGGCCGTAGGTGTCGATATAGTGCTGTTTGACACGATCTACAAATTCCCGGAATAACCCGGTGGTGGCGTTACGGGTGGCAATATCTGTTGCCCCCAGTCCATTGGCCGGTAATCCACCGATATGGCCGGTTCGCTCCAGTATCACAGCTGTTTTCCCCTCGCGAGCAGCCGAAATGGCTGTCATAATTCCTCCCGGGGTTCCGCCGACAATAACCAGATCATACGTGTTTTGCTGCGCAATCAGTGTTGTCTGCAAGCAAAAGAAAGACAGAATAAATACTACATATCTCATACAATGACAATTTATAATGAATACAACTGAATAGAACTAATACAATAACGCGTAGGCACACCAGAGAAGAGGAGCCTGTCCGTGATAATCTCCGGCTATACGTGGACGGTCATAATAATATTGGAGGTCGTTTTTCTTATTAGTGCCGACACAAACTTCGGTTACATCCCCGTTTGCATCAATATAAGGGATCAATGCCATCCAGGCTGCACGGGCAACAGGACCATATGTTTCGGCATCCAACCAACCGTTCTTTACCCCCATGATCATCGCATACGTGAACATGGCTGTACCTGAAGTTTCCGCCCAGCAATCCGGCTTGTCGATCAACTGATTCCACATACCGTTTTTACTTTGAAAGTCTTTCAGGCTTTTCATCATTAGCCGGTAACCTTCCAGTATGCGCGGACGATCCGGATTGTCTTTAGGTGTTGACAGCAGCAGTTCCGTCATTCCGGCTGCCATCCAACCGTTTCCCCTTCCCCAGAAGAAAGGGACGTCGGGAGCATGGTAAAACAGTCCGTTGGAACGTTGTAACTCATCGAGATATACCACCATTTCCCGGGCTGCCCTGTCAATATATTTCTGATCGCCGGTCACATGATACGCCTGAGCTTGTATGATGGTTATCATAAACATGTCATCAATCCACATACGGGTTTGCCAGGAAAGGCCTTTGTCTGCCCATCCCTTTTCATCCTTTGTGGCGTCGGAGGGTACTTGCCATTGGGTATCGGCATATGGCATGCCCAACTCGTAATAACGTTTGTCTTTTGTTACTTTATAGAACTCCAGAGGCAGACAACCGAACATGTTCAGGTCCACATGGTTCATGATCGGTTGGTATTGTTTCTCCGTTGTGAATAAGGGTTCAAACCGTTCCTGTAGTTGGCTGATCAACGTTTTGTCGCCTGTAGCTTCGGCAAATCGTAACGCTCCGTACCAGGTACATACCTCCGCATAATGGATCCATTTCCCGCCATGCAGGAAGTGTTCACCCGGGATGAAATGATATCCCAGCTTCTTCCCAACTTCTTCCGGCGTATAACCTGCGGGGAAATCTGTAAAATACGATTCGCTGCCTTGCTCATTCCGTCGGATCACCGGATAATCTCCGGTCCAGTCTACAGTTATTTTCGATTGGCCGTCATCAATGACTAAAAGGTTATTATTCATAGTGACATACGGGCTCTCAATCATCGGCCACTGTTCATAGGGTATCTCCTGTCTTCCGTTGATCCGGACGACCGGGACAGATTCGGCCATTCCCTTTATGCCCTTTTTTTCTAAAGAAGCGGGGAGGGGAGAGTAGGGTACCACCGGTAACCCCGGCTGATAGCGTATCTCTACCTGGTCTTTACGGGAATTGGTATAATTGACTTTCATCTGTTGCCAATCCACGCTAAGCTTGTTTTTTAACAGCCGGCTCCGGAACTTCTTAAAACTGCCGAACTCTTCTTCTGTCCCCAGTTCAAAGACAAATCCTGTTTTCGCATGGTCGCTCTTGACGATGTTGAAGTAGTCACGCCCGATTCCTGTAAGGTCCGTTTGCTCATAAAAACTTTTCAGCGGCTTGATACCGATATAGGTTTTTCCTTCGCGGAGGAAGATCCAGCCTTGCTCATTGATTTTTTCATCGACAGACTTCGGATACCGCAGCATGGCTCGTTGCAATAATTGGTCTGTATGTCCGTCACGCCACGCCCATTTCCGCGGGTCGGGTGCATTCGGGTAGGGGTCTTTGTCGGGAATGTTGAATAGGACAATTGCTGTGTTTTCATGCTGTGCCGTTTGCTGAAACGGGGAAATATTGCCTTTATCCCAGGTGTCGGGAGTCAGCGTGGGATCATCGCTATCGCTATACCAGTACGGGTGAAAACAACCGATGTAGTTGAACTTATCCGGACTGCTCCAGACGATATTAAAACCGTTGTAGTTATCGTCCGCATAATCGAATCCGGGCACCCAGCGGAAGTTCCCGGTGCCAATAGCATAACTCTTGTCGCGATAGATTTTACGCATGACCATATGCGGTACTCCCGTGCCATATTCTCCGAATGTGGAGGCGGAGGATTTCAGCGTAAAAGGATAATTTTTAGAATCAGCCAGCCGGAAAAACACATCATCCGGTTTGACATGGGATAACGCCGAAAAAAGCGCATAGTTTGTTTCCTGATGGTCCGTGAAATCCGTTATATTGACATTATTAGTCGCAGGCCCCCAGCCCCACATCAGCCAGTTATAGTAAGAAGTGGCCGAAACAGGGTCTTTTCCGGGTGCATGATCCTCTTGTATAAACATCCGGGCATAAGGCGCCATAATATTCCCTTCAAAATTATTCAGGGAGATAAGAGACCACTTATATAATAAGAAAGCCTCTGCAATGGCCTTCATTTCCGGGTCTTTTGCATATTCCAGTAGTATTTCGACAGGGAAATTCATGACTACCTCATACGTTGAAGAAAGATATTCGGCATATCCTTTCTGATATACGTTCCTGAATGTGCGACGCAGGCGTTCTTTCATATCGTCCATCAATTCCTGGCTGGTCATTCCGTTGACCCATTGGGCATCCGGAAAGAGTTGCGCGAATAAGAAGGCACTCGTCCACATCATCGTCGCATGGTTTTCTGTCCCATGCAACAGGAAGCCTTGCCCGTCGATCTTGTCCGATTTGGCTAATCGCTCCAACTGGGATTGGATTTGGTTTCTTTGTTCCACGTTAAAACTATCCCAGTACCGGCACAAGGCGAGTGCCACACCGGGAAAATCAAACATACTCTGATATCTGTGCTCCAACACACTACTGATATAGGTCAGTGCGGCCTGATCATTCGGATTGGATTCAAGACGGGCTACGGCCTTAGAGAGCCCGTGTTTCCCGCGTTGTAACAAGGTGACATCCTTCAGGCTGCTGATAACCGATTGCCTGCGACCGGAATAGGTCGACAGATCTTGCGCGAACAATGGGATCGATAGGATCGCGGCTAAAAATAGAACGATGAATTTATTCATTGCTTACTGGTATTATAAGTTGTTACTTTCAATAAATGGTGAAGTCCCTGGTTTTATTCAGGATAATAGAACGGAGTAGTATTTCCTTCGTTATCCACAGGGTCTTCCTTCGCTACTACACGACGGAACGGTTCGTCTTTTACAGGTACAAAATTCAACCAACTGTTTAGATCCGTTGTGACAGGATGACAAAGCTGGCTTTCCCCATTTCCGTTGAGGGCCGATACGGCATATTCATATACGTCTCCTTTTTTGTATTGTTTGTCTTCAAACGTATTTCCCTCGCCGGAATAAATCAGCCTGAATGCTTGATTTCCGTTCTTTTTATAGAGTTTGTAATCCTTGCAGCCTAATACCTTCCCCCAGGTTACCTGTACCGAATAATCATCCGGTTTGATCATTAACCCGTCCGGATAGTGAGGCTTTTCCGACGTAAAATACACCGGGTAAATAGCGGACGGAAGACTGGTATGCTCACTGTTCAACGCCGAAACGCGGATATAACCTTTCTTTTCATGCTGCTGTGGTTTAACTGTTAGGCTACTCTGAGTGTGCTCCTTTTCCCATATCCACGTTTTACCGGCATCCGTACTGTATTCAAACCGATACTGCTGAGCGCCCGGTACTCGTGAAACACTGACTTCTACCTTGTTGCCTTTATTTACTGTATATTGTATTTGTGGCCTCACCACATCAGGTAGCCCTTTGGTGATATTCCAGATATGCTTGCCTGCAGGGAAGGAAATGTGTACTCCCTCAGCTGTTACCGTTGCTTTTTGTTTGATACCATCCACATAAACAGTCAGACCGTCGGGCATGCCATCCTTCCAGGTAAAAGATACAACAGAAGCATCCATACAGTAGTACTGTCCTTTGATCCTTTCCTTATCCGTCACCACAGCGCTCAGTCCGGCCTCCGGGTGATGCGGTTTTATTTCAAACCCATTCGCCCCGATACGCGTACCCTGGAACAGGGCTACTTCCGTATGAGTCGGTTTATGTCTTACAAAACCCGCAGTTCCACTGAAAACCATCTTGTTTTCATCTACCTCGACCGGCTGATCGGTGCGGAAAATATAGTCGGTGTTTCCTTCCGGGGTAGATACGATACAGCCGTATGGGGTTTCGGTGTTTACATATCCTTTTTTATGAGAGACAAACGTCAGGAAATCGCCTGTCCCGTCAAACCATACTCCTTTGGTTTCCCTACCCGCATGGGTGGAATATTCCGGTTTCTTGGTGGAGTACGTATAATTGGCGCCACCACCTTTGACGACTTCCAGCTCGGGAAGGTCTTCGTCCGGTCGTGTAAACCAACTAAGGCGGGTCGACATATTCTGGTTGTACACATCATCGAAAATCAGGAAGTAATCGCTTCCGACTAACATGATACTTCGGCTTTTATACTCCGGCCAGGCATATTGCCGCTCTTCGGAGGAACGTATTTCGGCAAATTGCCCTACCGACAGGTCATACAACGGACGGGTCAGGTCTCCCTTTCCGATGCCTTTGAACCGTCCGTCTTTGAACGCTCCGAATCCGGTAATCAGATCGGTATCCTGTAACCTCCTGTCGCCGACATCCTCTTTTCCATTGTCGCTGTATGATTTCCCGGCGGCATAGAAGTAAATCGTACCACAACCGCCATCGCCCGCCATTCCCCACCGGTAATTAGGACCGTTGTCTATCTGCTCCAGATGGATGGAAAGCTCGTCTTTTGTTCCGACGGCAGCCCGGAGGATAATGCCATACCCGGTCATTTTGATACTTTCCAACAAGGGAGGAGTTCCGCTATCGTCCGTATCCAAAGGGTACATGCAATTGAAAGAGTTGATCGATCGGTCTTTCACCGACGTATCGTAAAATTCAGGGCGGGCGAGATAACGCATGTTTTCAGATAACAGCGGGTCATAATGCTCAAGTTCTTTTCCCCAACGCCAGTAGGCACTGGGCAACATCCGCCTTACCGAATGTGCTCCTTGGGGTGGTATCACCCTGTGTGGCCCATTGGCCGGGGTCACGCTTCCGACATGATGATTGTCTTCCGGAGAGAGCAGGCTACCGCCATCAAAAGGGGCGGACACAGCATTCAATACATAAGAGGCGATCTGTGAAATAGATTTATTCGCCAGCCGCTTTTGTCCGTCTTTAAGTTCCAGTAAATAGCCGGCACGTAATGTGGGACGGATATATGCCCAGAGATAGGCATTGATATTCTCCGTCCACCGTCCGCCTTTGGCATCCCAACTTTTCACATCCGGGCGTGCGTGATAAAAGGCATTCAGCTCCACATATTTCTCAAACAGTTCCGCCCACTCCTTCGCTTTGGGGTGCTCGGGGAAGAGGTAAGAGGCAAATGCCGGTATCGTTTTAACATCGCTCAGGAAGTTGGGATGTCCGCTCAACATATGTCGCATGGGCATCAGGTCTTCACCTGCCGCAATATAGGTATGGACCAGGTACATGGCGATCATGCGTTCCCGTTGGTCTTTCGATAATTCCGGTAAAAGCATATTCATCTGAGGCGTGTGATATTGATAAAAGATTCGGGAAGAAACAGGCCCATAGCCGCCGTTCTGACACGTACCGCTAACGGGCAGTTCATTCGAATAAGTACCATAGATCAGTGTTTGCTCCAGGTCTTTTACGGTTGTTTTTTGGTTTTCATCAAAGGGTGACTCCGGAATCCGGGCGGTTTCCGGATAGGTCAGGCACCAGTCTTTCACTTTGTTTAGATCAATTGTACTGTACCTGTTCTGTAAGAACGAATTGTACGACATCTGTCCCATGCTTACCCTGTAGCTTGTACCATCCGGATTGTATACCGGCTGGGTGAGGCTTTCCAAATGCTCCATATACGCAATGTCTTTTTCATGCGGATAGAAACTCAGTGCGGTATATCTTGTACCGCTGATAACCGGATAGGCCCATTTGAGCCGGTTGTCTTTGTAAAAGAACTTGACGCTGATATCCCGGGTGTCGTGCCAGATGGCATACTGGTTATCATTCCAATACGCAATGTCTTTGGCAAACAGGCCGATGGATTCATCCTTTTTTTCATCCCAGAACACAATGGAGGTCACATTACCCTGGGCAGGCCAGTTTCCGTATAATCCCAGATCGATCGGCATTTTGCCGTCGGGCGAAACTTCCTTATTAATCCCATGATGAGAATTAAGCATCGTCTGGTCAATCTTTTCCCAATCGTATCTGCCGAAACCAGTTGCCTCTTCTTTCGGTTGCCCGTAAGGATGGTTGGGCGCCTGGCGGTGAGTAGGCGAGAAGTTTTCCCAAACGATATTCCAATGGATTTTCTGATCAATCGGAAAACCATGCATTTCTTCCTTCAGTTCGATAAAGTCATATCCTTTTACACAGCGGACCCATACCGTATATACCGCATTGTTGGTAAATGTATAGGTGAGTTGGAAGGTCGCAAAAACCGGGCCTGCTGATATCAGTTCCGTCTGTAAACTACTCAAAGCACCGGCTTTCGAATCGAAGAAAGAACGTCCCTTCCAGTGTTGCTTATCCTTTGAGATACTCATTACCGGCCCGGGAATATCTGCCGATATACCGGAACGTGACGAGGGGATACGTACCGAAAACTTATCGGTGGTTACCCGATAGTAACCTGATTCCTGTTCAATGGATACCGCTTCAAAAGATTCCGGTTTTCCTTTCTGCAAGACATAATTGTATTCACCTTTGGAAGGCAGGTCCGACAGGAAAAACAAGGTGGCGTTCTTTCCGTCTGCAGAAGGTGGAATCAACTGGAAAGGGAGCTGCTTACCCGTCTCCCGGTTGATCAGCACATAGTTAGCTTTGTCAATCGTATGGTTTCCCCCTTCCAGGTCAACGCTTAATAGCGTATTCGGCCACCAATACAAGGGGTGCCGGATATGATCTTTCAGGCTGATTTCCGCTTTGTCATTATGGATAACAACCTTATTCCCATCGGCATGCAGATGATCCGATATAAAAAAGGATATGGCAGCCAATAGTATAGGAATGTAACTTCTCATCTTCTTGTTC
>JAVBUR010000082.1:0-39619 GCA_031555145.1 Tannerellaceae bacterium
AAATGCTACACCTTCGCTACACCCCTGGCAAATAGTCCCCCCCTGTAGCAATTGTATCAAGATACACTATTGACAACATCCTGATCCTCTATTAACAACATCATCATCCTGTATTGTCGACTCTTGCATGCACTTTTCGTCCCACAACTGTGAGGCGAAGTGTTCACAGCTATGAGACTAAGTGTTCACGTCCGTGATACGAATGCGTCACATTTGTGGAGAGAAGAGACCATTCAAGCTCCGGGAATACATCTTCCAGAAAGAAACAATACTGCCTTTGGCTGTCGACAATAGTGTATCTTGATAAAATTGCTACGAGGGCACTGAAAAAGTATTTAACACTTTCAAATCGAAAGTTTGCATCCTTTCAGAGCCTCTTTTTTGAGCAATTATTGGCGATTTTAGTACTTTAAAACTACTGACTATTCGCAAAAGTTATAATCTGTAACTAAAAAATGCAAATCGCTCAAAAAACAGGGGCTTTTTCAGTGCCCTCATTGCTACAGGGGGGGGGACTATTTGCCAGGGGTGTAGCGAAGGTGTAGCATTTTCGAGAATGGTACATCCGCTATCTTACTGAGCATCAGTATAATTATCCCGTTAGTGTAGCGGTGTAGGCTTTTTCATATTTTGGACTGAAGAGCCTATGGGACAGGGGATTTGCTCAAAAATGACACATCTTCGCAAAAACTTTCAAATACGGACAAATCTGAAACTGGGGACTTCTGATGAAACCAAGTCCGACGTTACTATTGGCTATTTCCTGGCGTATGTATCGAACCAATGGTTATCGATATACCAATGGTAGGTTTGTTTGAGGCGTTGGAAGAAGGAGTAGGGCACCCGAAAGCCTAATTCTTCCTGCATATCCCGGACGTCGCATATCCAGTTGCGCTGTTTCAGGATATGGAACTTATCAGAGTTGAGGGTGGCGGGCTTCTTTTTCCATTGGCCGATCCACTCGGAGCATTGGCAGGCAATGTAGGCCAACCATATCGGGATGCTCAGGTGGATAGCCCATTTATGGCCGGTACATAATTGAATCATCCGTCCGAAATCTTTGTCGGAACAAATGGATCCGTCGGCAATGATATAGTTCTTGTTGACCGCCTTTTCATGTGTTAATACGAGCATGGCTACCGTCGCGAGGTCTTCCACATAAATAAAGGTGAGCCATTGGCGGCGCAATAACCCGATGGTGAAATCGAATCCGCTGCGTACACTCTCGAATTGCATGAAGTAGTCTTGGTCGCGTGGGCCGAATATGCCTGTCGGATGCAAGATCACATACGGGATATCGGTTTGTGTGCGCAGATACTGTTCGGCTTGTAACTTACTTTTTCCATAAACCGTATTGGGACGTTGTTCATGCTTCGGATGAATGCTGGGATATCTCATCTGGTCCGTTTCGTTACCATAGGTGCTCAGGCTGCTCATCAGGACAAATTTTTCGGGTTGGCAACCGGATGCAGTCAGGGCGACCAGTAACCGGCGCGTGTTTTCGGCATTCACCCGGAAGAAATCGTTCTTATTCACTGCCTTGGTGATACCTGCATTATGTATCACATAGTGCCAGGCACCCTGTTCAGCCTTGAAAGCAGACAGTTGGGTGGTCAGTGCTTCTTCATTCGCGTAATTCAAGTCGATGAACCGGATATGGTCTGCTGTTACTTTGTGTTGGTTCAGGTCGTCCAGAAAGGTACGGTCACTACTGGCGCGGACACCTGCCCATACTTCATATCCCTGGTTGAGGGCTGCTTCTACCAGGTGTCCACCGACAAATCCACTGGCGCCGGTGATTAGTATCCGCTTCTTACTATCTGTGTGTCCCATGATGTGTCGATGTTTTTTAGTGATTATGTGTGTGCGATTTCAATACGCGGTGGGGCAGGTGTCCATGTCCGATCAGTTCAATCGGGCAGGCGTAGGCATCACCGAGCCATTCTTCCGTCAGGTCGGTGCCCGGATGATAATGCAGGGTTTCATTCACACAGGCTATATTCTTGACCATACTCAGCACCGTACCGATATCATGCGATACGAGGATGACGGCGCTTTCCTTGTTGATATCTTCGAGCAGTTGGTAGAACTTCGATTCGAAACGTTTGTCGACATACGAGTTGGGTTCGTCCAGTATCAATACATCCGGACGTGATACGATGGAACGGCCAAGCAGTACCCGTTGCAATTGTCCGCCCGACAGGTCGCTGATGGGGCGTCCGGCCAGTTCTTCCAACCCCATTTGGGTGATTACTTCGCTGATCCGTTCGTGTTGTTGCGCTGTATAGCGTCGGAACAAAGGTTTGCCGGAAGCCAGTCCCGACGAGATGACTTCCCGTACGGAGATGGGGAAACTCCGGTCGATATTGTTCAGTTGGGGCAGGTAGCCGGTTTTTAGTGAGGTCACTTCCTGCCCTTCCCGGAAGAAACGGACGCTGCCGGTATGGGGCTTTAGCAGTCCGAGTATGACCTTCAGCAAGGTCGTCTTTCCGCCGCCGTTGGGGCCGATAATACCCAGGAAGTCGTTCTCCCACAGGGTAAGGGAAACGTCTTTGAGTACCACCTTATGGTCGTAACCGGCCGTAACCTGGTTGATCTCGATCAGCTTATTCATGGGCTAAGGCTTCGGCTATGCGGACCATCTCTTCGTCCCATTGATAGTTGAGCGGATTGATCGTCACCAACTGGCAACCGGTTTCTTTGGCGATGAGTGCGGCATTCTCGCGGTTGAATTCCTGCTGGACAAAGACGACCTGTACATTATAATTACGTGCCAGGTCGATCAGTTCTTTCAGCTGGGCGGGCGAGGGTTCTTTCCCTTCTATTTCGAGCGGAAGTTGCGTCAGATTGAATTCTTCCGCGAAATACGTCAGCGACGGATGGTAGATAATGAACGCACGGCTAAGTACCGGCGCCAGCATTCGGCGGATGCGCGTGTCGAGCGTTTCGATCTCTTCCACCAGGATCAGGTAGTTCTGCCAGTAATAGTCGGAGTTTTCTTTGTCCAGACGCATAAAGGCGTTGACAGTATTGAAGGCGATCGTCTTGGCTCCCTGGATCGAACTCCAGTAATGGGGGTCTACGCCGCCGGCATGGGCGTGGTGATGGTGTTCGCCGGTTTCTTCTTCGGTATGCTCACCGGCTGAGGGCTGTTCGGGATGTCCGTGCGCCTCTCCTTCCGAAACGAGGTTGATACCTTCCGACAGGTCGATGAAGATCAGGTTCTTATTGTTCTCGCGGATGGTAGGCATCCAGGCTACTTCAAAGCCGATATGTCCGATCTGCAGGTAGGCTTCGCTTTTGCCGATCTGCACCATCTGTTGGGGCGTGGGGTCGTAGGTCTCCGGATTCTGCCCGGAAGGGACTACGCAGTTGATATCGAATTTATCGCCTGCGATCTTCTCGGCAAAATACCGTTGAGGTTCGATGGTGACCGACACAACCCGGGTCGATCCCTGCTTGCCACCGCATGCCGCCAGCAGACAAAGGAGAATCAAAAAATAGAATGGTTTCATGATCAAACGTCTTTCCGCAAAGATACGAACAATGATTATAAAAGCATATCTCCAACGTATATACAACGAAGTTTATTTATAACTTTGTCGGGTAAACACGTGAAAAATGACAAAGAGATTTGATTTTCTGGTGATCGGCTCCGGTATCGGCGGCATGAGTTTTGCCCTGAAAGTGGCAAACAAAGGGAGAGTAGCACTTGTCTGTAAGTCTGGCCTGGAAGAGGCAAATACCTATTTCGCACAAGGAGGAGTAGCCTCCGTCACCAACCTGATTACCGACAACTTTGAAAAGCATATCGAAGATACGCTGATAGCCGGCGACTGGCTCAGCAACCGCAGTGCGGTAGAAAAGGTGGTCCGTGAAGCCCCTAGCCAGATCAACGAACTGATCAACTGGGGTGTCGACTTCGACAAGGACGAAGCCGGTAACTTTGATCTGCACCGCGAAGGCGGCCATTCCGAATTCCGTATCCTGCACCACAAAGATAAGACGGGCGCCGAAATACAGGACGCACTGATCAAAGCCGTGCAGCAACACCCGAATATCGAAGTGTTTGAGAATTATTTCGCCATTGAGATACTGACACAGCACCACTTGGGTGTGACCGTTACCCGGCAGACGCCCGACATTGAATGCTACGGTGCTTACATCATGGATCTGAAGACGGGACAGATTGACACTTTCCTCTCCAAAGTTACCCTGGTAGCGACCGGAGGCATAGGCGCCGTTTACCAGACCACCACCAACCCCTTGGTGGCTACCGGCGACGGTATCGCGATGGTATATCGTGCCAAAGGAACAGTAAAAGATATGGAGTTTGTCCAGTTCCATCCCACGGCGCTCTTCCATCCGGGCGATCGTCCTTCTTTCCTGATCACCGAAGCGATGCGCGGCTACGGCGGCGTGCTCCGGACGATGGACGGTAAGGAGTTTATGCATAAATACGACGCCCGTCTGTCGTTGGCTCCCCGCGATATCGTAGCCCGTGCCATCGACAACGAGATGAAGAACCGAGGTGACGACCATGTCTATCTCGACGTCACGCATAAAGACCCGGAAGAAACCCGGAAGCATTTCCCCACTATCTACGAGAAATGCCTCAGCCTGGGTATTGATATTACGAAAGAATATATCCCTGTCGCTCCTGCCGCCCACTACCTGTGCGGAGGGATCAAGGTCGACCTGAATGCCTGTTCGTCGATTGCCCGTCTGTATGCCGTGGGCGAATGTGCCTGCACCGGGTTGCACGGCGGAAACCGTCTGGCGTCGAACTCACTGATCGAGGCCGTCGTCTATGCTGATGCGGCTGCCCGTCATAGCCTCGGCTGCCTGCATACATATGCCTGGCAGGAAGATATCCCCAACTGGAACGACGAAGGTACCCGCTCGCCCGAGGAGATGGTGCTTATCACCCAGAGTGCCAAGGAAGTGGGGCAGATTATGAGTACATATGTCGGTATCGTTCGTTCCGACCTGCGCCTTAAGCGTGCCTGGGATCGCCTCGACATCCTTTACGAGGAAACGGAAAGTCTCTTCAAGCGTTCGGTTGCTTCCAAAGAGATATGCGAATTGCGTAATATGATCAACACCGGCTACCTGATCATGCGCCAGGCTATCGACCGGAAAGAAAGCCGCGGTTTGCATTATACGCTCGATTATCCGCCGATCGTCAATTAATGTTTTCACTCTATTTCGCAATAAGACGATAATCATACGCGAAACGCGTAAGAGCGCCTCGTTATTTCTTCTTTCTTTGTACCATCAACTAATACTGTTAGCATTATGAGACTGGGTATCGATTTAGGAGGAACAAGCGTTCGTATCGGGAAATTAATGGATGGGAAACTGGTGGAAAAAGCAGCTGCTCCCAGTCCCTCGAAGCTGAACCTGGCGGATTCCATTGTGTATATGAAAGACTTTATCAAACCTTTTGTATCAGCAGGTATAAAAGGGATTGGTATCGGTGTGCCCTCGGTGGTAGACGTGAAACAGGGTATTGTATATAATGTAACGAATATCCCCGCCTGGCAGGAAGTGCCTCTCAAAGCGATTCTGGAAGAAGCGTTCCATATCCCTGTGTTTGTCAATAACGATGCCAACTGCTTCGCCATCGGCGAACAGAAGTATGGTGAAGGAAAGGCGTTCAAGAGTATGCTTGGCGTTACACTCGGAACGGGTGTGGGTGCCGGTGTGATCCTGGACGGCAAGCTGTATAACGGTAGTAATACCGGCGCCGGCGAGATCGGCTGTATGCGTTACCTCGACCATATCTACGAGCATTATTGTGGCAGCGAATTTTTCACTACCTACCATAAAACGACTGGAAAGGATGCCTTCGAACGCGCCCAACAGGACGATCCCGAAGCCCTGAAGATATGGGCGGCATATGGTAACCATATCGGTGAACTGGTACAGGCCATCTTGTATGCCTACGACCCCGAAGGTATTGTCTTCGGTGGCAGTATCGCCGGGGCATTCCCGCTCTTCTCGGAAGCCATGTACAAGAACCTTGCCTCGTTTATGTATCCCAATTCATTGGCGAAGTTGCAGATCAAGATATCCTCTAATCCCGATATCGCCTTGTTGGGTGCTATCGGTTTGGTAGAATAATACGCGTAACATTTAATCATCATAATAGTATGAAACGACTCACCCTGAAATTAGTATGTATGTTGCTTCTCTGCACCGGCTTTATCGCTTGTGAGGAAAACGTAAAGGAAGTGGCTGCCGATCAAATCCTGTTGTCTCAGGACTGGCAGGTACAATCATCCGCCGTCGTAGGGCAGACGGGCGACCAGCTCTCTTCGACCGCTACACCGGCCGGCGACTGGTATCCGGCTACCGTTCCTTCAACTGTTATGGGTACCCTTACAGCTAATGGCCTGTATAAAGACCTGTTCTTTGGTATGAACTTCAAGGAGGCCGACCGTACGCCGTTTGATGTATCCTGGTGGTATCGCACGACGTTCAAATCTCCGGTAAACGGCGAAGGCAAACATGTACAGTTGCATTTCGATGGCCTGACCTACCGTGCCAATATCTGGCTGAACGGCAAACAGATCGGTTCGAAAGAAGAGGTGTACGGCGTATTCAACCATTTCACCTTCGATATCACCGACCTGTTGCAGGAAGAAAATATCTTGGCAGTGGAACTCTTCCGCGCACAGAAAGGCGAGCCGAATATGGGTTTTGTAGATTGGAACCCGCGTCCGCTGGATGAAAATATGGGTATTTTCCGCGAAGTGAAACTGTTGGTAACCGGCAGCGTCGGCGTGAAAGACACCTGGGTAAAGAGCGATGTCAATACCGAGACACTGGCAGAAGCCTGGTTGACCGTTGAAACCAACGTAGAAAACTTCACCGACCAACCCGTGAAAGGGTCATTGAAAGGGCAGATCGAAAACATCCGCTTCTCCATACCCGTCACTTTGGAACCGAAAGAAGTAAAGACCATCCGGATCACTCCCGACGACGTACAGGGCCTGCATATCAATAATCCGCGCCTGTGGTGGTCAAGAGGATTGGGCTCTCCCGAACTCTACGACCTCGAACTGACGTTCGTATCGAATGGCGTAGCTACGGATGTGGAAAAGACGACCTTCGGTATCCGTACCATCGAAACCTTTATGACCGAACAAGGCTTCAAGGGTTTCAAGTTGAACGGCAAGCGTGTGCTGATCAAGAGCGCCGGCTGGACCGACGATGTCTTCTTGCGCGATACCCCCGAAAGCAATGAAATACAAGTGCAGTATGTGGCTGATATGAACATGAACTCGATCCGTTTCGAGAATATCTGGGGCAACAGCCAAAACATCTATGAACTCTGCGACCGCTATGGTTTGATGGCCCTGGTGGGCTGGAGCTGCCAGTGGGAATGGGAAAATTATTTCGGCGGACCGGCCGACGAAAAGTTCGGCTGTATCCAGTCTGCACATGATATGGACCTGCTCGTGCGTTACTTCGATACCCAGGTACGCTGGCTGCGTAACCACCCGGCTATCATTGCCTGGTTGGGCGGTAGCGACATGCTGCTGAACCCGACGTTGGAACAACGCTATATGGAAATACTTCCGACCCTCGACAACCGTCCCTATATCGGCAGTGCTGCTACGGCAACCAGCGCGGTGACCGGCCCGACCGGTATGAAGATGCGCGGCCCGTACGACTATGTAGGGCCGAACTACTGGTTCATTGATACACAGAACGGCGGTAACTTCGGTTTCAACACCGAAACCGGTACCGGTGCCATGCTGCCAGCTATCGAATCCATTGCCAAGATGATCCCCGCCGACAAGCTGTGGCCGCTGAACGCATACTGGGATTATCATTGCACTACGGCTCCCGACATGAACAAGTTGAAGCCGATGATCGATGTGACCGAAGGCATGTATGGCAAGGCGGCCGACCTGCATAGCTTCCTCAACCATGCGTACCTTACCGGTTCGCAGGCGACACAGAGTATGTTCGAAGCCTTCCGCGTCAATCCGGAGCAGGCTACCGGTATCGTACAGTGGATGTTGAACTCCGCCTGGCCGAAGGTATATTGGCAGTTGTACGACTATTATAATGTACCGACCTCGGGCTATTATGGTGTGAAACGTGGTAACCTGCCGCTGCAGTTGATCTACAACTACAAAGACAACGGTATCTACGCTGTCAACGAAACGTTGGAAGCCGCAACCGAACTGACGGCTGTGATCCGCGGTAACGCGATCGACGGCAGCGTGCTGTTCGAAGAAAAGAAACCCTTCTCCATCGATGGAGAAAGTGTCGCTAATCTCTTCACGATCGACAACTCAGCAAAGAACACCTTCCTGACGATCGCGATTATTGATGCCGCCGGTAACCAACTGGCAGAGAACTTCTATGTCCTTTCTTCACAGCCCGACGTATACGGTAAAGGCAACTGGTACATGACCTATATCGACACCTACGGCGACTTCAAAGACCTCGCCAAACTGCCCGAAACGGAAGTGAAGGTGAACATCGCGCCCCTTGCCGGTCAGGAAGGCATTGCTGTAACGTTGGAAAATACCTCTTCCACCGTCGCATTCCTTGTCCAATTGGCATTGACCGACGGCGACAAAGACATCGTCCGTCCTGTTTTCTGGTCGGACAACTATGTCACCCTCTTTCCGGGTGAAAAGAAAACCCTCGACTGTGCTTTCCAGGGCGGACGCCTAAGCGGCAAGCCGGTAGCGCTGAAAGTCGGCGGGTGGAATATCCAAGATCAGTACGTAGATCTAAAATAAAGGCCGTGAGGCTGCTATGAGCATGAAGCCGGGCCTTGTGTGCCCGGCTTTTTTATTCCGCTCCGGTGTGGCGCATTCGTCGGAATATCCATATATTTGCACTATTCACCCATAGATGAAAAGACCACATGGCACGCGTCCTCCTTTTAACTGATTTCTCCGAAGTATATGCCCGTCAGCTACTCCGGGGTATTGTGCAGTATTCGAAAGAACACGAGCCTTGGGTATTGTGTAAGATGCCCCATCCCTACCGGGAAAGGAACGGACTGGAAGGCGTGCTTGCCTGGGCATTGAAATGGAAGGCGGATGCCATCATTGCCCAGTTTCGTCCGGGAGATGATGTGGATATGTTCCGCCGGCAGGGCCTCATCGCCATTGCACAGGACTTTATCTCCCGCTTCGACGATATACCGAATATCACTGGCGAACACCGGCAGGCGGGGAAGATGGGAGCCGATTATTTCATCCGCAAAGGGTTCCGCCACTTTGCCTTCTATGGCATCAAGAATGTGGTCTGGTCGGAAGAACGGTGCGAAGGTTTCTGCGAAGAATTGAAACGGAAACGGTTGGGTGATTCGTTCTACGCATACCAGAACGAGGATCCGGGCGATCTCTGGTTCTACGAATCAGATGTATTGGTCGAATGGTTGAAGAGGCTGCCCAAGCCCATTGCCATTATGGCCTGCGATGATAACCAGGGGCATCATATCACTGAAGCCTGCAAGCAGGCGGGTATCCGCGTGCCCGAGCAGATCGCCGTCCTGGGCGTAGACAACGACGAATCTGTCTGTACCCTTTCCGACCCTCCGCTCTCATCCATCAGTCAGGCGGTCGAAAAAGGAGGCTATGATACCGCTGCGTTGATCGACCGCTTGCTCCGTCGGAAGGGACAAACGCACGCCGCCGATATCACCGTACAGCCTACCCATATCGTCACCCGCCGGTCGACCGATATCTATGCCACCGACGACAAGTACATGAGTATCGTCCTCACCTATATCCACCAGCATTCCGACCGTCGGATATCCGTCGAAGAACTGGTCGCCCTTGTCCCCCTTTCCCGCCGCCTGCTCGAACTGCGCTTCAAGGAAACCACCGGCCTGCCGGTCTATACCTACGCCCTGCACCTGCGCATGGAGAAGTTCGCCCAGCAACTGATCGGTTCCAAAGCCCCTATTGTCGATATCGCCGCCCAGATGGGTTTTACCGACTACAAGAACATCGCCCGCCAGTTCAAACAGATCAAAGGTTGTACCCCTTCGGAATACCGGGTGAAACATTCGTTGTGATTTGTCGATACCGGAAGCAGTCGTCGAATCCGTAAATCGCCACAAAAAAGATAATGACGATCCAAAACGATCGTCATTACGTTTCAGCCCATTGATACTCAAAGGATGTAGCGGATCTCGTCGAGGGAACGGACGGTGTAGGTAGGGGTGAAACCGGCGGCGGGGGTGTCGTCGGGATTGAGCCAGAGTTGGTCGATGCGGGATAGGTGGGCGCCTTCGATATCGGCTTCCCAACTGTCGCCGATCATCAGGCTTTCGGTACGACGGGAGTTGGTGTTTTTGAGGGCGAAGTCGAATATCCCTTTGTGTGGTTTCTGTATGCCGGCGTCTTCGGAGAGGATCATCCGGTCGATATAGGGCGAGAGCCCAGAGTTGGACAGCTTCTTGAACTGCACTTCGCGGAAGCCGTTCGAGAGGATGAACAGCCGGTAGGAGGGGCGGAGGTATTCAAGTAACTCGATGGCGTCGGGCAGGAGGCGCGTCTTGGTGGTGGTACGCATCAGGAAGTCATTGTTGACTGCCAGCGCCGAGGGAACGTCGTCGATCCCCATCGGCCGGAGCATATAGCGGAAACGTTCGATAATAAGCGTCTGCCGGTCGATCTCATGCTGACGGTACTTTGCCCAGAGGCCGAGGTTGTGCGGCATATAAATGGCATAGAAAGCCTCGAAGGAGGCAAAATGCCGGTCCCATTGACGGTCGGCATAAAGCTCTTCGAGGCATTCCTTATTATTATGGGCGGTATCCCAGAGGGTATCGTCCAGATCGATAAACAAGTTCTTGTATCGTGTCATCCTACTTCGATCACCAGGTATTTACCCAGGCTCCAGAAGTTCTTTTCGTCCAGGATCTTTAGCGTCTGGTTGCCGTCTGTGTCTTGTGTGAACTCATACGATCCGGCAGGGTGGTTGGATTTCAGTTTGGCTTTGCTGGCAAACAAGGGGATTTCTTTCACTTCACGAACGTCGATGGTGATGAAGTAATCTTTGTTGAAGCCGGCTTGCAGCACTTTGGATTTGGAGAAGAGGCCTCCGCCCGACAGGATCAGTTGGTCTTTCAACTCCTTGGAGGTACCGAAGCAATAGTAAGCAGTGTTCAGCGCCTTATCTTGCAGGTTGATCTTTTCGGATTGGGCAGCGGTGGTGGCAGCGAGTACTTCGACATCTTCCGACAGTCCGACTACGGCTTCATCCAGTTCCTGGATACGGACATTCTTCTTGGCCAGGTCTTCCTGCAAGGCGGCGATCATGACCACTTTCTGGTCGATTTCCGAGTTGAGGCGGCTGATGGTTTTCTTCAGCGCGGCTGATTGGATACCGCTATTCTTAATCCGCTTTTCCAGATCGGCGATCTGTTCTTTGTTCTTTTTCAGCACGTCGGTAACCATCTGCATGTTCTGCTTGATCTGTTCGCGCTTGGTCTGATTGATTTCACCGGAACTTTGCTGTTGCAAGGCCAGGTAGTTCTCTGCATCACGGATAGATTGGAAATCGGCTTCCACATCGTTCAGGATGGCCAGCATGTCATTCAATTCATCAGTGTTCTTTTGATTCTCGATCTTGAGCGAGTCGTTCTGGGCTTGTAGTTTCTTATATTCGGACGAGTTTTGTACGCACGAAGATAACAGGGCAGCACTCAGACAAATAAACAATACCTTTTTCATTGTAATTGTATTTAAATTAAACTTCTTTTTCCTTTTCTTTTTTAACATTCAGTCCGTTTACTGTTATAACAATCTCGCCCTTAGGTTCGTTCACTGTGAAGTGAGCAATGACCTCTGCCAGTGTGCCGCGGACGGTTTCTTCGAATCGCTTCGAGATTTCGCGCGAGACGGCAACCTGCCGGTCGGGTCCCATATGTTCGCTTAATTGCGTGAGCGTCTTGACCAGGCGGAAGGGTGATTCGTAGAGGATGGTCGTGCGTGTTTCCCGCGCGATCTCCTGCATCTTTGTCTGCCTGCCTTTTTTGGGAGGCAGGAATCCTTCGAAGCAGAAAGAATCATTGGGCAACCCGGATACGACCAGTGCGGGGACAAATGCTGTGGGGCCGGGAAGGCACTCCACTTCAACACCCTGCCGTACACATTCCCTCACCAGTAAAAAACCGGGATCGGAGATCGCCGGTGTGCCGGCATCGGATACGAGTGCGATCGTTTCTCCTGCGGCAATACGGGATACGATGTGCTCAACGGTCTTATGCTCGTTGAACTTGTGATGCGACTGCATCTTGTTCTGTATCTCATAATGTTTCAGCAGGAAACCGGTCGTCCGTGTATCTTCGGCCAGGATCAGGTCGGCTTCTTTCAATACCCGAATGGCCCGGAAAGTCATATCTTCCAGGTTTCCGACGGGGGTAGGTACTACGATCAGCTTTGCCATGGCTGCATTGTTATTAGAAACGTTTCTCGAGTAGTTTGATGAAATCGGCTACCGATCCATCTTCAGGGTTCCATTTCAATACGTTTAGTAAATACATAACAGACTCTTCGTACGAGTGGATGTCGTTGAGGTCGGAAATAGTCTGGTTCATGCGTGCTTCATCGCCGGCAAACAGTTCCTTGCGGAAACGGAAACGGTCGTTCAGGCTGAAAGCTTTGCGGAAATCCGACAGGTTCTTCTTCTCCAATACTTCACTCAGGAAAAGCGTGGTTTTTTTTTCGGCAGGTATATCCTTGTCTGGGGATGCAGGTTGTGGTGTTTCTACAGAAGGCCTGGTTACAGGGGGAACCACCGGTTCAACGATCGGCTCAGCGATTTCGACCGGTTGGACAACGGGGATGGCATCGATCAACTGCCGGTGTGCTTCCATTCGTTGCCGGAGTATTTCTACCTGTTCGGCTTCGAGTGCATGCAAATCTTTCAGTATCTTATGAGCAATGTCGAAAGACTGGCTGAAGAAGGAGACAGAATGGACCTCTGAATCACGCTGGGCAGCGATTAACTTTTCGAGTTCCCGGATGTCGAGTAACAGATAATCTATTCTTTCCTTATTTGCCATTTTGCTTTTAACAGTTGCAGAAAACTTGCGCCTTCCCTTTGTTCCACAGCGACAAAAGTAGCTATTAACTTCTAAAACAAACGTTTTTTAAGTTATTTTATTACTCTTATGCTTCAAATTCTTTCGGGAGATTGACGATATACAGCCGGTGGGTGGCGCGGGTGAAGGCCGTGTACAGCCAACGGTAGAAGGATTCGCCCAGCATATCCTCGGTCATATAGCCGAGATCGAGGAAGACGTTCATCCATTGTCCGCCTTGCGCCTTGTGGCAGGTGACGGCATAGGCGTACTTGACCTGCACGACATTATACCAGGGGTCGGCCTTCATTTTCTTCATCTTTTCGGCTTTGGTCGGCAGGTCGGCATAGTCTTCAAGCACGGCGTAAAACAGCTGGTCGTTCAGGGCCTGCGGCAGGGCGGGAGTCTCGCTCTGGAGCGTGTCGAGCAGGATTTTGATCTCCATCTCGGTCTCGTTTTCCTGTTCGACAAAGCGGACGCTTACATCGGCAAAACGGAAACCGTACATCTCCGTCGTCCGGCGCACACGCAGCACCTGGACGATCTCGCCGTTGGCAATGAAATCGGTCTCTTTTGAACCGCCAGTCCAGTAGTAGTTGTTCTTGGCTACCATCAGGCGGTCGCCCGACGAGAGTTCTTCTTCCCGGTACAGGATACGGTTGCGGACCCCGTTGTTATAGATCACCGCCCGTTTATTGCTTCGGGTGATGATCATGGTTTCTTCCACCCCGTCGCGTGAATAGGCCGTGGAGAGTTCTTCGATCAGTTCTTCACCGGAGATTTTGCGGAAATCGGTAAAGGGCTGGAGCGTGAGTTTGGGGAAGACTTCCACGGTCTGGTTACGCAAGGCTTCGCGCAACCGTGTGGCATTGAAGAGGATACCTGAGTCTTCGGCTTGCCGGACGATCTGGGTGAGTAGCACTTCGCCCGTCTGCAGATTGTATCCCCGCAGTATCTCGGGATTGAGTGCCGGGCTTTCCGTTTGGCCGACAGGAGGAAGCTGGGCCACGTCGCCCACCAGGATCAACCGGCAGTTTTCGCCGGTATACACATACTGGATCAGGTCGTCGAGCAGGCGCCCGCTGCCGAAAGTATGTGCATCCAGTCCATCGTTAGCAATCATAGAGGCTTCATCGACGATGAAGAGCGTATCCTTGTGCCGGTTTTCGGTGGAGAGGAATCCGGTCGGTTCGTTCGAGAAGGTCTTCTGTCGGTAAATTTTCTTGTGGATCGTACCGGCGCGTTGTCCGGCATAGGCCGAAAAGACTTTGGCAGCACGCCCCGTCGGCGCGAGCAGGACAGTTGGTTGTTTCCCTTCGTTCAGCGTTTTTACCAGTGCCCCCAGCAGTGACGTTTTACCCGTTCCGGCATACCCCTTGAACAGCAGGACGGATTCGGACGACCGGGAAAGAAGGAAATCGGAGATCGTTTCGATGGCTGAAAGTTGGTCTTCGGTAGGAGAATACGGAAAATTCAGGCGTATTTTTGCGCTTAACGGACTATTTATCATCTCAATTGCAATAATTTTCGCGATAAAGGTAGCGTATTAAAGATTCTTTTTTAAATTTGCGGGACGAAATAAATTCAAAAAACATACAAACCATGAAAGTTACATTGAAGATTTTACTGATTGCTGTTGCGCTTGTACTTACTTACATGTGCTATCGGAGTGTGATGAACCCGATCGAGTTCCAGGAAGAAAAGGATTTGAGGGAGAATGCCATCAAAACCCGTCTGATGGAAATTCGTAAGGCACAGATTGAATACAAGAATATTTACAAGGTGCATGCTGCCTCTTTCGATCAGTTAGGTAAATTCTTGAACGAACAAAAACTTCCGTTCGTATTGAAAGAAGGTGTGCTGACCGACGAACAGTTGGAAAAAGGGATGACCGAAAAGGAAGCCGTAAAGCAAGGTATCATCAAGCGCGACACCATGTGGGTGCTGGCCAAGGACACCTTACTGGGTCTGAACTATAATGTCGCAGATATGCGTTATGTACCGGGTATCCCGGGTGATCAGAAGATAGAATTCGTAATGGATACAGCTACTCTGAAATCTTCAGCCGGATACGAAGTGAAGGTATTTGCCTGCGAAGTTCCCTATATGGAATATCTGGTAGGTATGGATCCTCAGTTGCGCTATAACCTGATTGACAGAGCTGACAAGCAAAGCAAATTCCCTGGTCTGCGCGTAGGTTCACTCGAAGAAATCAACAACAACGCAGGTAACTGGGAATAATCGGTGGCAAGTATGACTATCAGTATTCCTGATACGTTGACTACCGACAATTCCGGGAAATATAAAGTGTCCATCCGGCTTCAGTCGGATGGACTTTCTTTTTCGGGATATATCCCTTCGGAAGGAAATACGTTCTTTTACCGGGAAGTGGTGTTTGATCCGGCACTCCCGTATGTCTCCTCATTGAAAGATTTCTTCTATGCCCATGAGTTCTTGTCGTGGGAATACTGCAAGGTATATGTAATGGTGGACACGCCTGTCTATACGCTGGTGCCGGATGTAGCATTCCAACCGGGGGCGTTGGAGCAATTGCTGTCGTTTGTGCATACGGCTCGTCCTGGTAAGGCGGTGAGCAATCACCTGCCGGAAGAGGCGGCACATGTAGTTTTCGGTATGGAGCCTGAGGTGCATGAGTTCTGTAGCCGTTCGTTTATCCAGCCCGAATTCCTTCATTCGATGACGCCGCTGCTATCTCTTTGGAAGCAACAAAGCCAGATCAGTATTCCGGCACGGATGTATGTCGTCTTATTCCCGAAACGTATCGATATCGTGGTCTTCCGGCAAGGACAATTGCTGTTTGCCAATTCCTTTCAAACGGTTAAGGCGGAAGATATCGTTTACTATATATTATATGTATGGAGGCAGACCCAGCTCGATCAGCAGCACGACCAGTTGTTCCTGTTCGGGGAATTCTCTCACAGGCAGTCCATACTTCAAATCCTTCATGTGTATTTGGCTGCCGTAGGGGTGGTGGAGATACCGTCGGAAGCCTGGTTGCTGGGCGATACGATCGGTCAGGCCCCGATGGATGTCATAGCGTTGTCAGTATGCGAATTATAAGCGGAATATATGGCCGTCGCCGGTTTCAGGTACCGACGTCATTCAGTGCCCGTCCTACGACGGACTTTGCCAAGGAGAACATCTTCAATGTGATCGGTAACCTGGTGGATTTGGAAGGAATGGATGCGCTTGATCTCTTTTCCGGTACGGGCAGCATTGCGTTTGAGTTGTTGTCGCGCGAATGCCGGCAGGTAGTTGCGGTAGAGAAGAACAATGCCCATGCCTCCTTTATTGCCAAAGTCGCTTCCGAGTTGAAGACTGACAAACTGCGGCTGGTGCGTGGCGATGCCCTTCGTTATCTGCAGACAGCCAAACCGGAATCATTCGACCTCATTTTTGCTGATCCTCCTTACGCCCTGAAGGAGTTGGCGGATATTCCGACAGGGGTGTTGGAACGTAACCTGTTGCGTCCGGGCGGTTTGTTTGTAATGGAACATCCGAAAACGTTTGATTTCTCGACCTTGCCGCATTTCGTGCAGCATCGGGAGTATGGTTCGGTCAACTTCAGCCTCTTTCTCAGAGAAGAGGAGAAAACAGACGCATAAAGGATTCAATGACCCTGTCTTTCAGCGGACGCCGCAGCCACCGGGAGGCCGTAGCCTGTTCGCAGCATTTCATATCCTGCAGGAACATCTTCTTCATGTCTACCGCGAATGTTTCGTGATAGACATAGGCATTGACTTCAAAGTTATGCTCAAAGCTGCGGAAATCCATGTTGGCCGAGCCGATAGCCGTGACCATGTCGTCTACCACCAGCAGCTTGGAGTGGAGGAAGCCGGGTTTATAGAAATAGACTTTGACGCCCGCCTTCACCATCTCGTCCAGGAAGGAACGGGAAGCCATATTGGTAGAGCGCGTGTCGGAGCGCTTGGGTATCATCAACCGGACATCGACCCCACCCAAGGCGGCAATCTGTAGCGCCTGGTTCAGCCCTTCGGTCGGAAGGAAATAGGGCGTCTGTATATAGATGTATTTCTTCGCATTGGCAATCAGGAAAATGGTTGCCTGGAGCAACGTACGCCATGGTCCGGTAGGCCCGCTGGTGGCAATCTGCATCAGGGTGTCCGACTGCACATCGACGATGGGGTAGTAGGGCTTACCACTGATGATCTGCTTGCTGACCACATACCAGTCAATCAGGAAGGCTGATTGTAGACCGTGTACCCCTTTCCCTTCCAACCGGAAATGCGTATCCCGCCACGTGCCCCAGGAAAGCCCCTTGACATACCGGTCGGCAATATTCATGCCTCCCATATAGCCTATTTCGCCGTCGATGACAACAATCTTACGGTGGTTACGGTAGTTTACCTTGCTGGTGAATATGGGGAATGCCACGCGTAGGAACGGATACAGGCTGATGCCGGCATCCTGCATTTCCAGGAAGAATTCTTTTTTGACCGTCCAGCTTCCCACATCGTCATACAACAGGCGTACTTCCACGCCGCTCCTCGCTTTGGCGATCAGGGCTTCTTTTACCTTGTTACCAATCTCGTCGTCGTTGATAATATAATATTGTATATGGATGTGGTGTTTGGCTCGTTTGATATCTTTCAGCAAGTCTTTGAACTTGTCTTTTCCGCTGGTATAGATACGAATATCTGTGCCATATAATACGGTGGACTGGTTGGTCTGGTACAACAGGTCGGCCAGCGGTTCATAGTCTGCCGGGACATGGATGTTTGCCTCCAGGGGTAATTTCTTCCGTTGAGGCCCTTTCATGATGCGCTTATAGGTGCGCCGGGAGATGATCCGCTGCTTCCGGTTGTCCTGCCCGAAGAAAAAGTAAAAGATAAGCCCGATGCCGGGTGCAAGCAATAGCACCACCACCCACGAAAGGGTCTTCAGCGGATTCCGGTTCTCTAAAATGACAACCAGCACCAACCCCAGTACGGTAATACTATACAACAGCGTAATAACCGTGCCGACTATGGTTTGTATTTGAATAGCTGCCAGCATGGACTCATTTCGTAAAACTATCGCATGCTAATATAAGGAGGATTCGGTTAATAACCAATCATTTCGTCGATTATTGATTCTTGCGTATCAATTCGGCCGACTGGTATTCCTCCTCCAGATAGGTCTCAATATGCCTTTTTCGCTTGTCTTCAAGGATCTCATTGATGGCGATCAGAATACCGGTTTCTTCCACTTCGCCGAACTCATGGTTGATGGCTGTGCCGAACACGCGCATTTTCGGAGAGAGGCTCATGTAGGCATTGACCAGCGGCGGCACGTTGATACCGAACTTGCGGACTTCCTGGTTAAGTATCTTGTAGTTGTCCCTGAAGTTGTCGTGCAGGAAGAGGGCTTCCATCTTTTGGCTATCGATATCGGTTTGCAGCGGCGACACCGGAGTGACCAACCGGTCCGGATCCGGAAAGTGCAATCCCAGAAAGTACAGGATCATATTACGGGCTTCGGGATTGTAGGTATTATACATCGTTACCTTCCCAAAGTAATATTTAAGCGTAGGATCGACCACAGACAAAGCCCCTAACCCGTCCCACAGGTTGTCGAGGATAAACATACCCTTCTTCGCCCCTTCACGGGTGGCCTGAAACTCGAGTGTGACGAACGAGCGTCCCAACTCAACCGTATACGGCAGGTATTCTTTGATGAACGTTTCCGAGAAATCGAACAGGTGTGCCGTTGCCAGAACCGGTTTGCCGGCTTCGTCGAAGCGGACGTCGCTGCCACACAGGAAACGATAGCCTCCCAGTATCATTTCATCTTCCGGATTCCAGACGATCAATTGCCTGTAGGCGTCTTCCATCACATCGTACTCGTCGATGTCGACCGGTTCACCGGTGCCACCGCCGTATTCCCGGAAAGCGATCTCCCGCAAACGTCCGATTTCCTGCATGATATTAGGCGAATCGTGGGCCGTGGTGATGTAAATTTCATTCTGCGACTTATTCGTGGTCCGAAGCAGCTTCTCTTTGGTAAGTTCTGCTTTCAATAGTGCTTTGTCGACCGGTTCAATAACGTCTTTCATATCGAGTGATGATGTGTGTGTTCGAATTACTTGTTCAATGTATAAACGGTGTTTTTCATCCATTCGGCCCATTCGCTTTGCTTTTTGCTGTTGTCGAATGTTTGCCAGGGTATCGGAGGTCCAAAGGTGATACGGAAAGAGGAATGTTTGGCCCGGAATACTTCGTCGGAGAGGTATAGCATCTCGTAATTCATCTTTACCCCCAACGCTTTACGCAGGTTGGCCAGGTTGTAGAAGAAGTTCGAGTTCCTTCCTTCAAAATGTACGGGGATGATATCTCGTTGGTATTCGATGGCTTTCTGTATAAACGATTTCTTCCATTCCAGATCGATGATACCTTTTGATGTCTTGCGCGAGCAAAGCCCGGCCGGGAAAGTGATGATCTGGTTGTCCGATGCATAGGCCTCGTCCGTAATAACAGCCGTTTGCCGGGCCTGTTTGCCATGTTTGTTGACCGGAATAAAGATCGAACGCAGGTTGGGGATAAACAGCAGCAGGTCGTTCACCAGGTAGCGGATGTTCCCGTCGAACCGGTTGCCCACGACTGCCGACAGGCAAATGCCATCCAATCCGCCTAACGGATGGTTGGATGCAAAGATGAATCGTCCCTGCTGAGGGATATTCTCCTCGCCCGACAGTTCCAGTTTCAGGTCGAAATACCGGATCAGTTCCCGCATAAAGTCAACACCGTCGAATGCGTGATAGTGGTTTAATATATAGTTCAACTCATCCTGGTGCAGGATGCGGATCAGGTAATTAACCACAAAGCCAGGAATCTTCCCAGCGACAGATGGTGCTTTAGCTTTTAGAATTTCTTTGACATCGATATAGTTGATATATCCTTCCCCGTGCATCATTTAGATTCCTTATTCATGGGCAAAGATAAATTATAAAATCAATATCCAGCATCTTTCCAGATTTTTTCTACATGCTGAAAGAATATACGCCCCTACTTTTCCTGTCAACAGCCGAAAGATCTATGGCCGGCATCAGGTAGATGTATGGGGGCATCCAGATACTCTATTCTTCGCACGGCCATGCGAAGATGTTTCCATCATTGTGCGAAGAAGTTCGCACGGCTGTGCGAAGGATAAGGGATGCAGTTGTTAACAAAAAAACTACCTGATCCCGGTAAGAAGGGGTCAGGTAGTTGTGTCTAGTTCCTGCAATAGTTGTCGGAACAGGGGCCGGACGAGGCTTACTTCGTCAACCAGATGGGGGTGTTGGTGTTATCCGCACCCTGGCGGTCAAGGGCCGCCTTGTAATTTTCGTTGTTGAAGTTCTGTTCCGAATCGGGATACTTCCAACGGACGGGGATCTTGCCGCCATTCAGGTTGCCTTTACCCGGGTCGAGTGCCGGGATATGGGTACGGCGCCAGTCGAAGAATACTTCATACCCGTTGTTGAAGAAGAACGCCATCCATTTCTGGACGCCGATCTGCAACAGGCTGTTAGCGGCGTTGAACTTCACGCTCGGGCCGGCAACATAGGCGCTGTACTGGTCGGCTACGCCGTAGTACTCAAACGAACCACGGATACCATTCAGATAGTACGTCTCGGCACTGCCGCCGATCCATCCCTTCTGGGCGGCCTCGGCCAGGATGAACTGCAATTCGGAATAAGCCATGTAGATACCTTTTTCCGTGTTCGGCTGGCGGTTGTAGCGTTGGCTTACCAGCGATTGGTTTTCGATACCACCGTTGTAGGCAATTGCTTCTTCCTTGCTCATACCGCAGGGCACACCGGCATACATCGGATTACCGGCATCGACCGAGGCCGCTGTCGGGCGGGCAATGACCGGCAGGCGCGGGTCGTTGTAGATGGTCATGGTGTCGACCAGCGGTTTACCCAAAACAACTTCGCCGGCATCATAGCCTGTCGCGTTGTAGTTGGGGTAGCGATTGGGGGCATCTGCCAGGTAGGTAAGGGCGGCCATATCGTCGTTACTTTCGAAGATGGGATACTTCGACGGATTGTCGACGATGGTCTTGATCTTGGCACGGGCATCCGTCTTCTTGTCGGATACACGCATCAACAGGCGGAGCTGGAGAGAGTTGGCAAATTTTTTCCATTTGAGGATATTGCCATCGTAGAGGATGTCGCCACCCAGGGCGGCGCCTTTTACATCCAACAGGGAGTTGGCTGTTTCGAGCTCGGCCAATAGGTTGGTGTATACGCTTTCCTGTGTGTCATAGACCGGGGTGTATTCACCCTCTTTGCCTTTCAGGGCTTCGGAATAGGGGATATCTCCTACGGCGTCGGTGGTACGGGAGAAAAGATAGGCTTTGAAGATCAAGGCGATACCTTTGAAGTTGTCGTGTTCCAGCTTTTCAGCTTCCATAATCATGTTGTTCACGTTACGAAGCAGGGAGTAGTCCCAATAAGGGGTTGACCACCAGTCGTAACGGCCCAGGCCTACCTGCCAGTCGCGTACGGCGAAATGCTGTGTGACGATACTGCCTAAGGGACCTGTATCCACGCCCGAATAAATCAGATAGGGAAGGATCATATCCGGAATCACTGTTTCGGGCTGGTTGGTATTGGTATTGATCTCTTCGAAGTCTTGCGTACAAGAGGCCAAAGCTACCAATGACGCGAATAAAAATATTTTAGCTTTCATATGTACATATATTTTAATGAGTTAGAAAGAAACGCTCAGGTTGATACCGATACTTTTGGGAGTGGGTATTTGTACATCTTCGTAGCCATTGCTGCCGGTTTCAGGATCGATATGCGGCGCTTTTGACCACATCCACAGGTTGCGCCCTACCACGGATACCATGACATTGCGCAGGGCATAGTTGGAACTCAGTTTGATTTGAGGAATGGTGTACGAGAGTGACAGTTCACGCAATTTGATATACGATGCATCGAAGCTGTTGGTTTCGAACGCGTCGCGGCTGTGATAACGTCCGATCCAGTCGCGGAGGCTTACGCGGACATCGTTGGCTACGTAGCCTGTCACGTTGCCGTCGGCATCGTATTGAGCGACTACGCCCTGGCCAATCACGCCTTCTTCACGTTGGTTGCCAATGGCCGACTCGGCTAGTGTACCGCCTTCCATCCCTTTGGCCATGGTGCCCGAATAGATGCGGCCGCCTTTACGGTAGTCCAGCAATCCTGTCAGCGTAAAGCCTTTGAACGTAAACGTATTCTTCATCCCGGCCATCCAGTCGGGGTTGTAGTTACCATAGCATTTTACTTCGTCTTCCCATACCGGCAAACCGTCCTGGTAGATCATTTGTCCGTCGGGTGCATGCTTGAAGCCCCAACCGTAGACGTCGCCCATGCGCTGTCCTACGCGTGCCTGTGCGGGCCAATCCATGGCGTAGGTGGTGATGCCTTCGGCCAGTTCGCGTACATAGGCACGGTTGGTCGACCAGTTGAGGTTCATGCTCCATCTGAAGTCTCTCGTTTCAACCGGGATCAGGCTGAGTACGACTTCCATACCGCGGCTTTCAATCTTACCGGCGTTGATATTACGCTCGTTGTAGCCCGAGGTGGGAGCGATTTCCATTGACAGGATCTGGTTGGTGGCGATGGTATTATAGTAGGATACATCCAAACCTACACGGTTTTTGAACATACGGAAGTCGAGTCCGACTTCAGAACTGTTGATCTTTTCCGGTTGCAGGGTGTTGTTGTATAGCTTACCGCTTTCGTAGGCCGTGAACTGGCTTCCCCATTTGGTACCGTAGCTGTAAATCTGCTGCAACTGGTATGGGTCGGTATCGTTACCTACCTGTGCCCACGAGCCTCTCACTTTGATGAAGGAGAATATTTCCGGTAATTGTACCATCTCGGTGATGATACCGCTCAGAGATACCGACGGATAGAAGAACGAATTGTTATTGGCAGGCAGCGTACTCGACCAGTCGTTACGGGCGGTCACGTCGAGAAACAGCATGCTGTTATACGAGATTTGTCCCATACCGTACAAGCTGTTTACGGCTTTCTGTACGTTCTCTTCAATGACGGTGGGTGCTGATTTGGAGTTACCCAGGTTGTAGAGGCCGGGGATACTCAGTTCCGGCGCAGTGGTGTTGACGTAGCGTGTGTCACGGCTCATCCGGTTACCACCTCCTGATACCTTGTACTGGATCTTATCGGTCAATGCCTTTTCCCAGGTAAGGAGGAAGTCGGAGTTTTGTTCCTGGAAAATCATGTTGCGTACGGAGTACATCCCGTTCTTATAGTTCTGCGAGCTGTAGGCGCGGCGAATCTGGATATTGTCGTTATACCAGTCGGTACCCGTACGGGCGGTCAGTGTCAGACCGGGGATGATCTGGTAATTGAGGACGATGTTACCGAAGATGCGGTTCTTGAGCTGTCCCTGTGTGTTTTCATATTGGGTGAAATACGGGTTGTCGAGCCACATGTTGTGGGTTTGCTGCTTTACGCCCTCACGTCCCGGTTCCCAGTAGTTCTTCAGGGCATTGATGTTTTCGTTCATACCCCACCACATGAAGGTGTACATGATCGGCTTGTCCCAATAATAGATTTGGGGCATATTGTCGCTCTGGTTGATCACATAGTTCACGTTGGCATCTACCCGGAGATTCTTGGCCAGGTTATAACCGGCATTCAAAGCGAAGGTATTACGCGACAGATCGGTATTGGGTACCATTCCTTTCTGGTCGAGGTTGGTATACGAGAGGCGGAAGGTTCCCTTGTCGTTACCACCGCTCACCGACACGTTGTTGGTCAGGATCGTACCGGTTTCGAAGAAGTCCTGGAGGAAGTTCTTGTTGGCTACCCAGGGCGTAGGTATTCTTTTTCCGGTAACGGGGTCGATAGGACTGGCGAACTGGGCAATCTCTACCAAGCCGCTGGCTGTAGTAGGATCGGGCTGGTTGAGCAGCGGTCCCCAGCAATAGCCTGAACCATCGTACTTACCACCACCTGAACCGTCTACATATTCGTATTCGAAGTTTTCACCACCACCGTAGCGATACTGGTAGTTTGGTGTCTTCAACAGCCAGGGCTGCATGATAAAGCTGGCATTATAGGTCACGCCCAGTCCTTTACTGGCTTTACCGGTCTTGGTGGTGATCACGATGACACCGTTGGCAGCACGGCTACCATACAAGGCCGAAGCCGTCGGTCCTTTCAGTACGCTGATCGATTCCACGTCGTCGGGGTTGATATCGGCGGCACCGTTACCAAAGTCCACACCGTCGGCATCACTCTTGAGGTTGTTTACCGGAATACCGTCCACTACGAACAGGGGGTTGTTGTTGGTCAGGGATGTTTCTCCACGGATCACTACGTGGGGTGAACCGCCGATACCACCGGTCGATACGTTGGAGATTTGTACACCGGCTACTTGTCCGGCCAGTGAGTTCAGCATGTTGGGATCGCGCACTTCCGTCAGTGCTTCTCCGCGTACTTCCTGTACGGCGTAGCCCAGTGCCTTCTTTTCGCGCTTGATACCAAGGGCGGTTACTACCAAATCATCCAATTGCTTGGTGTCTTCCAACAGTTGGATGTTGATAGACTGCCGTCCCTTTATTTCCACCTTTTGAGGGGTGAATCCTATGTAAGAGAATACCAACGTAGCGTTACGGTCGGCTACATTGAGGGTGTATTCTCCATCCAGGCCGGTGATGGTGCCTGCCGTAGTACCTGATACGGATACGGATACACCGATTAGCGGTTCACCGTTACCATCGGTCACGATTCCTTTCACCGTGTTGCCTGATTGTTGCTGTGCAGCGGGTTGGGGACGGACATCCGCCAACACTGTGGTGCTGCTCACTAAGAACAGTGTGGCCATGATACACATCATCAGTGTGTGTACATGGTGCGAACACGTGTTCCTCTTCACATGATCCTTTTTCATAAATTGATTGATTTAAAATGTTAACTAACTGGTCTTTATTTGTCTGATAGTTCAATGCAGGGTAAAGGTGGAAAGTACTGCCCGGTGGTCGGATGGATAGTGCTCAAACGGAATATCGCTGAAGCGGCTGTTCTCACCCAGTATCTTCGATGCCGTCGGCAGGGCATTACCCCAGCATAGGACAAAGTCGATGCGATCCATTACCTCGCGGGCATCTGCTTCCGGAGGCATAGATGTCCAGGTGTGTCCGGGATAGGCGGTTTCGTCCGGATACAGCATCCGGTAAGAATCCTGCATGCTGGCCTGCTGCATAAAGGCAGCGGTAGAAGGCCAGGCTACAGCCGTTTTGCACAATCCTGCCTGTGCGGCTTTCTCGGTCCAGTCGAGGCAGGACGGTTCGTTGAAGTCGCCTGTCAGAAAGAGCGGAAGGCCTTCTTTCTGGGCTTCGAGAATGTCGCGGATAATCTCGTCTACCTGGTGACCGCGTGTATGCAGGGCAGAGGCCACGGCTTCTTCGGCTGTGCTCAACAGCGGGCCGCCACAGTACTCAATCCCGTTCAACTGATAGGGTTCGTACGGGCAATACATCAGGTGGATATTGAACATCCAGACGGACTGTTTTTTATCTACCTGTATCTTTACCCCATGTCCCAGGGAAGAAGTATCGGTAATCGCATACCGGCTGAGGATGGCAGGGCTGCCTTTCTGGGCATACGCATACCAGCCGAGACTATCGGCTATATGGACGGCCATGTTCACCTCATTGCGCGATGACTCCTGGATACCGACAATATCGGCGCCACTCTCCTGAATTACCCGGGCGGTTTCGGTGACCGATTTGCCGCCGCCGACCCAGATGTTAAAACTCATTACGCGCAGTTCTTTCGATTCCGGCTGCGAACACCCCCATAGGGAAAGGGATAAAAACACACAACTAAGAAGAACGGTTTTCATCATCAGATAATTACTTTATGGTTGTTTCATTATAACTATACAGTGTATCATAGAACGCTTGGATATTTGCCTGTGGGATATGCGGAGGAATGTCGCATCCGGAAGACAAGACAAAGTTGGGATGCCCGTTAGCTTGTTCAAGCAACTGCTTTACGGCAGTGCCCATCTCCTGTGAGGAAGCGCTCATAAACAATCCGACCGGGTCCAGGTTTCCCATAACCAGTGTATCGGAAGGGCATTGCTCCAATGCCAGCCCCATATCCATCTTGTTGCCGAAATGATAACCCGCGGCTCCGGTCGCCAGCATGGCGTCGGTGCAATGGCCGGTATTTCCGCAATTGTGAAGGACGACGATGAAGTGTTCATCCTGAACCGCTTCCACGATGGGGCGGATGTAGTCGGACGAGAATTCCCCACATCCCTCGCCAGATAGTAATCCCGCAGCAGGTTCGGCGATAATCACGCCCTGAATGCCCTGTTTTTTCATTTCCAGGCAATACTGTTGCAGGAAGTTGGCGCATTTCGACAAGAGCGTCCGGGCGATGTCAGGCTCGCAATAGCAGGCCATCATAAATTCGGACAGGTCGAACAACCGTCCGGCCAGGGAGAAGGGACCGATGCAGCCTCCCAGCACGGGCTTATCCATAATATATTCGGCCGCCAGTTCGTTGGCTAGCAGAAATTGTGGGATACGTCCTTTCGACAAGTCGGGTATCGGCAGTTGTTCTACCGATGCCTGGTCGTATACCAACCGTCCGGTTACCGTAGGAATCTCGTTCTCCGGGAAGAAGACTTCGGCGCCGAATGCCTCAGCTTCAACCGTCAGGTCCATAATGGTGGTACAGGCAGCTGCCGGAAATCGCTCTTCCAGGGCACGGATAGCTTCGAAATGGATATGCCCGTCGGTGACCGCCTCTTTGACCGACCGACCAATATACTCAATACCGGGGTGCGTCATGATCGGGATTGCTACCCGTTGGGGCGAACGGATCACATCCGCCACCCATTGTTTCATATTAATGGGCATGTTGTTTTACTTTTTCTTTTCGTTTGTAACACGTCGTCAATTCGCAGATATGGCAGGCATATACTTTCCGGCTGACGTGCTCGCCGATACCGACCAAGCCGCTGATCGATTTGACAGGTGTCATCAGGAATACGTCCGACAGTGTGATGCCACATGAAGCCTCATCCCCCAGCAGACTGAACAGTTTTCCCTGTTCCGACAGGTGCCAGCCGCAGTAGCCGGGGCTGAAGCGGTTGGAGTGGACTGCACCGCCAAGCACTTCTTCGAGATATGCCTCCATCCGGTCGCCGGCACATTCAGCAATCCGGGAGCCGATCGTATCCATCATATAGGTACGCAGCAGATCGCCCTCTTGCTTGACCTCCTGTAGCAGTTGTTCAAACCGTTGCCCAGACGTAGCCGCAAACAGGGCAAACTGCCGGGCAGACTTCAGGAGGGAGTTGATTGTTTCGCCCGAACACAACCGTACATCACCGATCTGTATCTCTGGCCCTGCAATAGTTCCTTCCAGGATACGGAAAGCACAGGAGGCTTCCACCTCTTTTTCGATGATGCGAAGCAGTTCGTCCAGCATGGATATAACAGTTGCTTCAGGAGCGACCTTCCCATACCCCATATCCGCCAGGATTAACTCCGTGCTGATGCCTAATTCCTCATAGCTGATCCGATACGCTGCCATGCCGTTTCTCTTTAAATGGCTACTAATTGTTTGGCCAATACTACAGCGGCGTTGGCGTTGCTGCTATATCCGTCGGCCGATATGGCATAGGCAAACTCCTGATTGATGGGAGCGCCGCCAATCATGACCTTTACCTGATTACGCAGGCCTTCACGTTCGAGGGCATCCACGACTTCCTTCATATAATTCATGGTGGTAGTCAGCAGAGCGGAGAGGCAGACAATATTGGCATTGTGTTCTTTCACCGCTTTCACAAACTTCTCGGAAGAGATATCGACGCCCAGGTTGATTACTTCGAACCCGCAACCTTCCAGCATGGAGGCTACCAGGTTCTTGCCGATATCGTGGAGGTCGCCTTTCACGGTGCCGATCACTACGGTACCGACCGATATGGTTTTTTCTCCTTTCAGTAACGGTTTGATCTGTTCCAGGGCGCCTTTCATGGCGCGGGCGGCTAGTAAGAGTTCCGGCACGAATGCTTTCCCTTCTTCAAACCGCCGGCCAATCTCTTCCATGGCGGGCGACATGTATTCGCTGATCAGTTGTTGAGGATCTGCCTGTTCGGCAATAGCTACCTTGGTGGCTTCCACCGCCTGGGCAAGATTCCCTTTTACGATGGCTTCAAAAAGAATGGATGTATTTGTCATAATTGGATACGCATTAATAAGAGATACTGTTTACTGCTTCTATCATGGCTACCACATTGGGTATGGGTGCATTGGCCTGGATGTTATGTACGGAATTGAACACAAAGCCGCCGCCTTTTCCCAAGATATCGCATTGTTTCCGCACATGGACACCTACTTCGTCGGGTGTGGCGTTGGGCAGGATGCGTTGGGTATCGATACCGCCTCCCCAGAAAGTAAGGTGGCCGCCGAACTCATCTTTGATCCGCTGGGAATCCATGTCTTTCGCGTTGATCTGTACAGGGTTGAGGATATCGAAGCCGGCCTCGATCATTGAAGGGATCAGCGGAATGATGGAACCGCAGCAATGCTTCATCACTTTCCAGGTGGTGTGCGTGTGTATCCAGTCGTTCATCCGTTTGTAGTGTGGCAACCAAAGTTCATTGAATGTATCCGCCGAGCAGAACTGCGAGTCTTGTGTGCCGAAGTCGGTGCCGCAGGTAAAGACCACGTCTACTTTATTACCCACCTTTTCCCATAACCGTTGGTAGTTCCGGATCGAGATGTCGATCTGGTGTTCGAATATCCGGTGGATATAGTCTTGCCGGATAACAGTAGACATATACCAGTCGGCTATGGTGCGGATACCTTTCGGCTCTTTCATGGCCATGCCGGGGATGAAAGCGATATCCCCCAGGGCGGCGCCGCCAAAGCTGGCGATCACGGCCTTTTCCGTTAGGCTGGCTTTGTTGATTTCCCGGACAAAATGGGCCAGGTCTTCGTCGGCCATGAGGGAGAACTCTTCGAGGTTATCGTTTACGTCCAGGTTTTCTTCGTCCACGCCCTCCAGACGTTCGATCGCATTCACAAAGTAGCAGCCTTCAGGCATCACAGCGCTGGGTGCATACGATTTGTCGCCTTCGGCCCAGATGTAGATGTCGCCATTGCCATCGGGCGTGAGGTCGATATCTTTTGCAATCAGCACCTTTTGTCCCCAGGGGGTAACCTGTTCGTGCAGTTCGGATTCTTCGATGGAGAACATATTCTTCCTGCCATAAATACCGGTTACGTCCGTACCGATAATCTGTTGCAGTTCTTCGTCTACTTCGCCCAGCATCTGGAATGGTTCGATAACGCGTACCGGACGTTCCTCCAGTCCGTAGTGGCGACGAAGCCCTTCGATCACCTTGCAATGGATGCCGGTTACACCGGTCGTTCCGAAGTCGACGGGTATTTTGCTTGTGGCTGTGTGATTGAGTGCCTGTTGCACCCGTTCTTTTGAAGTCATGGTATTACAATTGTTGTTTGTAGAATGCAAGACTGCGGGTGATATCATCCAGTTGCGAATCGCTGAAGTTCTCGTATTCGATGGAGATCAATCCGTTGAAGTGTTGTGCTTTCAGTTCGTTCAATACTTCCTTGATCGGCAGAATACCGGTTCCCCAGGAAGTGTCTTCGAGTTGCTCGCTCAGGTCTTTCAGGTGAACTACCTTGACGCGTCCATTGAATTGCTTTAATGTCTCTGCCGGGTCTTTCCCCATCCGCTTCCAGTGCCCGATATCGGCGCATACGCCCAGGATAGGATTGCGTCCTTCCAGGGCTTTGACCAATACGTCCGGATCGGCATAGACCGATGGAGAGGGGTGGTTATGGATCGCTGCTTCGATGTTATACTGCAAAGCCAGTTTCTCCACGAGATCCAACTGATCCAAACGGGGTTCACAGGTGACGGTATGGATGCCCATATCCTTGGCAAAGGCAAAGAACTGCTTCCATTCGTCTTCTGTATCATAGAAGGCTACTCCAAAGCTGTAGAGTTGGATGTCCCGCTTGGCAAACTCTGCCTTTAGTTGTGCACGGACTGCCTGAGGCAGGTCGTAGTTCAGATAAGCGGTATCGGCAAAACCGGCGCCCAGCTCCTGGAAGAAGAAAGCTTCGGCATAATGCAAGCCGAGATCCTTCGACTTATCCAGTGTCTCCATCAGGGAGAAGGCGTGGAAGGTATACGTCTGGATCCCGGTCTTCCATTCCTCCGGTTTGTTGATGCAGGCCGAACAAAGGTACAGCATCAACAAGTATGCGCATAAACGGTGTATTCTCATACTACATGCGTTATTTAGGCATTGCCGGCAGGCTCCATCCTTCCCGGTAGGTATGTTTGATGTATTCCTTGGAAGCATCCAGGGCATTGAATGTCTGGTATTTGACATCCGAATAGGGATGGCCGTCGATGATCTTAAACTCGTTTTTGGAAACGATCTTCAATTCTTCGTTGGCAGAGATATTGGTGAATGCCATATGCGGGCCGTCCCATTTCAATATCTTATTCAATCCTTGCAGGCGGATAGCCAATACACCCAGCAGCACCATTTCGTTGAACGGTCCGGCATAGGCAAAGTTGCCCGATGTCTCTACGCGGTTAGCAGGCGATTCCTTGCAGGCACGTACCCAGTCCTGTTCGTGATACCCGTCGTGGTAACCGGTGGCACCCGGCACCCGGCGCAAGGTTTGCGGTACATTGGGTACACGTCCTGACAACAGGCGCGGATTGTATCCGCCGCAGTCGGTAATGATGGTATCTTTCGATCCGACAAACAGGCAACCTCCCAGTCCGTCACGCATCAAATTCGTGCCGTCGGGCAACAGATCCGGGCGATAGGGGAAGAGACCACCGTCGTACCAGTACACATCTACCTCCGGCATGCTTAGCTTCGGCATATTGTCGCGGGCCGGGAAATGGAACTTTACCTGCTCGGATTGTGGGGGTGACTCCACGTTGAAGAGAGAGGAGTTACCTTGTATCTGTGAAGGATAGCCGAGTTTCAGTGCCTGATAAACGGGATCGAGTACGTGGCAAGCCATATCGCCGAACGCTCCCGTGCCGAAATCCCACCAGCCGCGCCAGTTCCAGGGCGTATAAATCTCATGGAAGGGACGCATGGGCGCCGGGCCGATAAACAGATCCCAGTCGAGCGTAGCCGGCACCTTCATTTTCTGTGTCGGACGTTCCAGTCCCTGCGGCCAGATCGGACGGTCGGTCCAGGCATGTACTTCACGTATCTCGCCGATCTCGCCGTTCCATATCCATTCGCAGAGTTGACGAACGCCGTCGCCGGAGTTACCCTGGTTACCCATTTGCGTGGCTACTTTATGCCTGGCGGCTAAATGCGTCAGGAGGCGACTTTCGTAAATGGAGTGCGTGAGCGGCTTCTGGCAATAGACATGCTTGTCCATTGTGAGTGCCGTACCTGCGATCATGGCGTGGGTATGGTCGGGTGTAGAGACCATGACTCCATCAATATCTTTCCCTAATTCGTCGAACATAATACGCCAGTCCTTGTAACGTTTGGCGGTGGGGAATTCTTTGAAGCAGTGGTCGGCATACTTCCAGTCTACGTCGCAAAGCCCGATGATATTCTCGGTATTCATACCTACCAGGTTCGGATGGCCTTTGCCGCCGATACCTACCCCTACAATATTCAGCTTGTCGCTCGGCGCCCTATAGGAAGACGTATTCCGGCTCAGTCCGCTCACTACCTGCGAGGGAACAATCGTAAGGCCGGCAACGCCGATCGCCGACCGCTTTAAAAAGTCTCTTCTTGAATGCATATTATGTATGTTTGTCAATTAAGTTCTTTGATCTTGATATCCCTGAACCAGACTTTGGTACCGTGGTTCTGAAGTGAGATGTGTCCTTCGTCGAATTTTCCCCAATCCGGGAAGTTAGTCCATTTACCGCTGTTGCGAAGCTTGTTCCATTCGTCGGTGTATTTGGTGTATTTGACTACCACCACGCCGTTGATTACCTGTGTCACGTCATTGCCGTCGACCAGCAGTAATAGACGGTTCCATTCGCCTACCGGGTGATATGGTTTTGCCATCGGAGGATACATAGCATAGTTGGCACCATGTATCTGCCAGTCTTCCAACGGATCAGCCCAGTTCTCCTGGTCGATCAACTGGAATTCCGGGCCTGTTTCATATGGAAAGGTATACAGGGTATCTTCTTTCAGTTGGAAGATGATACCGCTATTGGCTCCTTTCGTCAGTTTATATTCAACGGTGAACGCATAGTTACGATACGTTTTGTTGGTGATAATATCCTGTTCTTCCCCACTACCTACGCTGTTCATGGTGAAGGTGCCGTTGTCGATCGCCCAGCATTCGGGAAGCCCCTGCTGATTGTAGCCATGCCAGCCGTTGGACGATGTACCGTTGAAAAGCAATTGCCAGCCTTCGCTCTTCTCCTGTGCACTAAGTATATTGGGAGTAGCCGGCGTCGCAATCTCCTGATAGAGTTTCAGGGCAGGGTCTTTTGCTTCATTCTTGCATGAAGAAACATGAAGCAAACAAGCCGCAGCTGCCAGATAAATAAATAGTTGTTTCATGGGCGTATTTTTGTTTTAATGGTTTGTATGTTGACTGTTGATCTTAAACGTTATCACCGCTCCTCCATTCGAAGCCATCGGCAATTCAACGGTATCTTTGCCGGTCACCTCCATCACCTGCTTCTTCAGTTGATTCGGAGATGTGTCGGCCGTATTATTGTCTGTATATAGCTCCATCAGATAATTGTCGTCTCCCAGAAAATCCGGTTGGAGTGTCAGGGTACGTGCCTGGCTGTTGTTCAGCGCTCCGACATACCATTCATTCCCCTTCTTACGAGCTACTACGGCATATTGATTCATCTGAGCGTCGGGTACACGCGTCTCATCCCACACTGTTGGGATTTCCCGTATAAATTCAAACCCCGGCTGGCCTTCATACGCTTCCGGATAATCGCAAGCCATACCCAGGTAACTCTCCAGAACGACATACATCGCCAACATGTGGCAACGTGTACTTGTAACGAACGGCGGCTCCTGGATGGTGAACTGCGATTGGGGCAACGAACGGAAACCGCCTAAATGATAATCGGTAGCCCCTGCCAATCCCCTGGTAAAAGGCATGTGTATATCATGGTCTGCACAAATAACAGTATCCCATTTGTATACTTCATAATTGAGCGTGCCTTCGCGTGTGAATTCATTGGGGTATGTGCGATGTAATCCTGAAGGTTTGGATGAGCCGTGGAACTGAATGTGCAAATGATGTTTGGCGGCTTTTTGCAGCACTTCCTCCTGGATACGGATCATCTCCTGATCGTCACGATCCATAAAATCGAACATCAGTCCGCTGAGTCCCCATTCTTCGAATAATGCAAAGGCTTCGTCCAACCTGGGATACAAGGCCCCGAAGTGTGTCCAAACCCGAACGCCTACTCCTTTGCTTTTGGCATAGTCGCATATTTGCTTCATATCCAGTCCGTCTACCGGCTTTGTAATATCAACGTTGGCGCCGGGCTGATACCCTGTCCCGTCGTTGGTATACCATTCATGTCCACCGTATTCGACTATGGAATGATACGCTATACCGTTACGGGCGCAAAAGTCTATATAGTATTTCTGCGTCTTGAAGTTATTACCGGCTACAATGCTTTTATCATTGACTGTAGTGCCGTTCCACCAGGGGAAGGTGGTTGTTCCGGGTCTGATCCAGGATGTATCTTCTATCTTACAGGGATCGGCTAAGTGGGTGAGGATATCAGACTCCATCAGCGTTCCGATACGGTCGCCGATCATGGCTACTCTCCAAGGCGTCTGATGGGGCAAGTTCGCTTTGACTTTCTCTTTCTCCTGACCCGGAAGAGGGGATAGCTTGCTTGTCAATACACCGTTCTCTTTACACAGATACATGCCTGCAAAGTCTGTGACGTTTGCTTCTGTTACTGCCAGGAAGACCGTGTTGTTGAAGGCAAAAGTGGCGGGCATATCCATCAACTGGTTCTCTACCAGTTTCGTATAGTCGGCTACGGTATACAGACCTTCATGTGAAGTAGTGTAATGAGGTAAGTGTAATACGGTAGCCTGTGGATTGCCGGATAGATTGAACGTTGTTTTCTCATCATATAATACATATGATTCCCATTTTTCCTGTACCGGGAACTCATAACGGAAAGCAACGCCGTCGTTGAAGGCACGTACGACGAGATTGATTTTCCTGTTGGGGGCCACCGTCTCTTTCAGCGGAATGACCACCTCATTATAATGACTGTGTACCTGTTTGTTTTTTCCGACAATCAGTTCGTAGTCTTCTTTGCCTTCTCTGAATGTAGGCTTGTCTGCTGTCAGATGCTGACCGAACTCTCCGGAATCAAAATCCAGTAATAAAGAAGAGCTTTCGATAAGCGGGGTATTCTTGTATGAAACCTCATACAAAGGCGATTCGTCAGCGAGCCGGAAGGTAAAACAAATATCCTTATCCGGTGAATACAGTTCAATGGGCTTGTCTGCCGTACAAGCTGTGATGAACGATATCAGTAATAAGCAGTATATAACCTTCCGGCTCATGACTCTGTCAATTATATCGGTTTCTGAAATGTAGACTTGAGTTGAATGCGACGTCCTTCTTTCTGTGAGAGACGGGTGGCTTCGATGATCTCAAGTACGTGCAGCGCATGCTCGGCATTGATGAGCGGTTCTTTGCCGGTTGACAGATACTTACAGATTTCGGAAGCGCCTTCTTCCCACTGAAAGCCTTTGGAGTCGGTGACGAAACGTTCTGTCTTTTCGTGTGCTACGGTTGCCATGTCCACGCCGAGCGGATGCCAGTCGTAGCCGATCATGTGCATATTACCTTCCGAACCGACGATGGATACGGTAGGACGTTCCTGTCCGGTTCCTTCGTGGCCATAGGGGTCGAAGTAGTTGAAACCACACTGGATGTGCGAGAGTACATTATTTTCGTGTTCCATGATGATCATGGCGTTGTCTTCGGCTACTACCTGGATATGTCCCTTATCTTCCACGTCGCGGGTAGGAGTGACGACATTGGTCATGGCCACGAGTGATTTCACGGGTCCGAATAATCCCGTCAGCGTAGAGATATTGTATACACCGAGGTCGGGCAGACTGCCACCTCCCTCTTCATAGAAGAATCCGGACCAATGCGGCCCCTGATGTCCGTAATGTGCATGGGCGGCAGCCACACGGCCCAATTTGCCTTCGTTGAGCTGCTGTGCCATGAAGGCGAATTGCGGACTGTCAACTACTGCCGGTGCGCCCCAGATACGTACGCCCTGTTTGAGGGCATATTCATACAACTCACGTCCTTCTTCATAGGTGTTAGCCATGGGCTTTTCGCTCCAGACGAACTTCTTGGCGTTTAAGGCGATCTTGTTTAGCTTGCCATGTTGCTGCATATCCGTCAGGTTGACCAACAGATCAAACGGCACACCGGCCAGCATATCGTCGATATTGGAATAGTAGTTCTTGACCTTGAATTCTTCGGCACGTCGTTTGGCGCGTTCCGGTTTGATGTCGCACAGGCTGACGACCTCGGCATAAGGACACTTTTTAGTAAGATGAGGCAGGTATACGCCAGATACGCTTCCGCAACCGATAATACCTACCCTGATCTTTTTGTCAACTGCGGCTGACAATGTAGCCTTCAATGCTGATTCGCCCAAAAGAGGGGCTGCCACGGCTGCCACCCCGATATTCCCCAAACGGGAGAAAAAGTCTTTTCGATTCATAAATTGGATGTATTAGTATTTAAGATTTTCACGTGTGTCTTCTTCAATGCAAATGTAGCCCGATACACCCACTTCTCAAAATAGATTAAAAATGCGAAAAGGATGGACTATTATTGCTTTTAGAGTTCCTTTACGCAGATGGCACGGAAACAAACGCCATAGCCATGATCCTGCAAGCCGATATAACCGGGCTCCTTGCCGGCATCGAGCATATATGGATAGGCTTCCGGGCATTTTTCCGGGCTGTCGCTATAGATGCTGAACTTGCTCTTGTCAACCAATGCTTTCCAAACGGCTGAGCCCAGTTGGAAATCCAGGATCACTTCGTCGTTGAGGTAATGGATCACCCGGCCGTTGTATACTACGATCTTTGTCTTGTTCCAGTTACCATAGGGTTTAACGGTCTGAGGCACCGGCGGGATCATGTCGTATACAGCACCTGCCTGGCGGTTACCGCCTACGCCTTCCCATGCGTCCGGCATATTCTCATTGTCGAGCAACTGGTATTCGGGGCTGGAATAGTAGATTGGCATTCCTTCGATCTCCTGAGCGGTATAAAAGATACCGCTGTTGCCGGCCTTGTCTATCTTCCATTCGATCTCGAAAGCAAAGTTCTTGAAAGCTTTGTCGTAGATCAGGTCGCCGCCGCCCGGGTCTACCGTGCTGTCACTGCCTTTATAGGTGATCACACCTTCTTCCACTACCCAACCGGCGGGGATGTCTTTACGACAATAGCCACGCCAGCCGTCGAGTGTCTTTCCGTCGAACATGGTGATCCATTCGCCACCTTCGGGAATACCGGTAGTGCAACAGGCTTCCTTGCCGTTTTCTTTACATTCTTTCTGAGCCGTGCCGGTGTTACAGCTACCCAAAGTCAGGGCGGCGAATCCTGCTATTACGCCTACATACAATTGTTTCATATACATTCTTTTTGTGTGGGTTAATCCTTGCTTATGTGTGGCTTACAATTTCAATTCTTCCCATCCCTTGCGGTAGGTACGTCTGACAAACTGGTTGGCGGCTTCAAAGTTGGTGATCCGCATATTGGCGCCATCCCATTGGTAGGTGATGTTACGTCCGGGGTAGGTGTAGTCTTCCAATTCACCGTATACCACGTCCATACGTCCCACTTTCTCCCGGATATTATGGCTGCGCAGCAGGAGGTTACCCATCAGCACGGCTTCGGTCAGCGGACCGGCATAGCCTTCGAAGGGTGATTCTACCTCTGCCTTGTCGTATCCGGCGATGCAGCTGTCGATCCACGACCAGTAGTGTCCGTTCATGCCGCCTTCGATGCGTTTGTATTTTTCGGGAATGCCCACTTCTTTGGCAAAACGGGGACGGTGGCTGCCGTCGTTGATCCACAGACGGGGGTCTGAGCCGCCCCATCCGCAGGAGACTTTTCCTTTAGAGCCGACGAATACGGTAGCGCCTTCCACGTCCGACGGGTCGAGGTCGCCCATTGTATGGGTCATATCGGCATTCGGTGCGATCTCTTCAAAGCGTTCGGGCAGGATACCACCATCCATCCAGTTGAGCTTGAGGTCTTTTCCGTTCTTCTGTTTGAACTTGAAGGTGATGGAACTGGCTACCGGGCAACTTTCCGGGTAATAGGCCTCCTTGAAGATGCCATCGTATACGTTGGATACGCTGGCCGATACTTCGGTAGGATAGCCCAGTTCCAACAACTTGAATGGCGGGCCGATAATATGGCAACCCATATCACCCAACGCGCCGGTACCAAATTCCCACCAGCCGCGCCAATTGAACGGCACCAGGTTTTCGATATAGTCCGTCTGTTGGGCCGTACCCAGCCACAGGTCCCAATCCAGTCCCTGTGGAACTCCCGGCTTCTGGCTCGGCCAGGGAATACCTTGCGGCCATACGGGGCGGTTGGTCCAGCAGTAGACTTTCTCAATATCACCGATCAGGTCGGCTTCGAACCATTCGCGCATAGTCTTCATTCCATCGCACGAGTTGCCCTGGTCGCCCATCTGTGTGACGACCTTATACTTCGCAGCCGCCTCGGTCAGGATACGGGCTTCGTAGATATCATGTGCCAATGGTTTTTGCAGATAGACATGCTTCCCCATGCGCATCGCGCCGAATGCCTGGATGGCATGGTTGTGGTCGGGGGTAGAGATACATACGGCATCGAAATGCTTATGTTCTTTTTCGTATAGCTTCCTGAAATCGTGGTAGTAGGGTGCTTTCGGGTAACTTTTCCGGGCGTCGGCCGACTGCCGGTCGTCCACGTCGCAGAGGAAAGCCAGAACGGCGTTTTTCTTCGGCGTACTCATCAGCGTGGCGAGGTCGGCGGCTCCCATGCCTCCGCATCCGATTTTGGCGATGTATAACTTATCACTGGGTACTACGTGTCCCAATCCGGAGATCGTATGGCCGGGCAGGATAGTCAATGCGGCCGCTCCCGTGGCAGCCATCCCAAGGAATTGCCTACGGCTTATCTCCGGGGAATTGTGCGTTTTTTTTGTCATAAATCTGATTCGTTTATGTGGTATGTATAATTTGGTATAACTGGTTTTTCCATCTTGCTATTGCAAGGTACAAATATTGATTGACTGCCGCCGAAAATGAATAGATAAAAATTGCGTAATAGATGGATTATTATTGCTAAATTAGCCACGGATATATAAATGGTGTTTATTATGGTACAGATAAAGCACGGTTTTCAGGGGCAGCGTATGATTATCCTGCCGTTTTATTTGGTCGATCAGATGGGACAGGATCCGTTGATGAACGATTGGTTTATCCATTCGATGGGCTATTTCCCACACGCGGAATATCATTATATAGACCGTCCTTCGGGATGCCCGGAGCATATCTTCATGTATTGTAGCGACGGAAAAGGATGGTTTGAATGCTACGGCAAGCGGCATACGATTGAAGAAAACCAGTTCGTGATCCTACCGCCCGACGTGCCCCACCGTTATGGCGCCTCAGACGAAGACCCGTGGTCGATCTACTGGTTCCATTTCAAAGGTTATAAGTCTCCGACTTTATCCCAATGGCTGGGCTTGCCTTTTTCCATCCTGCCCGAGCAGAACTCACGGATCGAAGATCGTATCCGCCTGTTCGAAGAGATCTATCACGTACTGGATGTCTCCCTCGAGAACGAAGCCTTGCGGTATGCCAACCTCTGCTTCGCCTATTTCCTGGGAACTATCTTATACCTGAACACCTACCGTTCATCGCAGGCGAATATGAAGTATGGCACGTCGCTGATCAACCTTGCCACCCATTATATGAATGAGAATATCGAAAAGCGTCTGAAACTGGAAGATATTGCGGCCCATTTTGGCTACTCGCCCTCCTATTTCTATCGGCTGTTTTTGAAGAGTATGGGGTATGCTCCCATGGAATATTTCAACCAACTGAAAATACAACGCGCCTGCTACTATCTCATTAATACGTCCAGACGCGTGAATGAAATCGCACTGAACCTGGGCTTCGAAGATCCGTATTACTTCTCCCGCATCTTCAAAAAGAAGATGGGCGTCTCCCCGGAAACCTACCGGATCAACAACCGGTTTGAAGACTGAGTTTCCAAAAGGAGAAATATAGTTGCCCTAATTCCCGATAAACCTGAAAGTCACCTTCAATTCCAACGAAATTTGAAAGTAATGGGTGTTCGCCGCGACGATGAATGCCCGGTCACGGGCATTGTGTTCGTAGCCGTGGGTGCTGGCGAAGCCGAGCCCACGGTCAATTAGAATAACAACAATTATCATGCGCCGCGTCAGCGGTGCCGG
>JAVBUR010000122.1:0-16523 GCA_031555145.1 Tannerellaceae bacterium
TGCCGGTTCGTATCACATGGCTTTGTATGATGCCGGTATTTCAGATTTTAATATCATGACGTATTCGTCTGTCATACCTGCTACGGCACATCTGGTAACCATGGATGAAATAGACCTTCCTCCATTTGGTTCGGAAATGAAAACCATCATGGCCGTGTCGCACGGATACCAGGATGAGTTTGTCTCTGCCGGTGTGGTTTACGCCTGGATGTACAAAGATGAAAACTTTGACGAAAAGGTTGGCGCTCTTGTTTGCGAGGTAAGCGGCCGGTATCGTATCGAAGAGTTGGAGTCGCGTTTGATCCGTGTGATCAACGACCTTCATCAGAAAACGTACGGTAAGTTTTATTTGGGTGAACTGAACTTTATCACGGAAGGAATCACAATCGAGAAACGCTATGGTACGGCTTTGGCCGCCCTCTGTTTCGTAGATTTCCTTCAACCCGAGATCGAAGGATAATTTTTGATATATAAAATTATTGCACTGGAAGAGGATAGTTGTGAAACTCTCCTCTTTCTTTTTTTCGTTGACACAGGCATGAAACCAGATTATGTGAAATAAAAAAGCTGCCCCACGATAATGGGACAGCTTTCCTTTTTTATATCAGCCGTTTGCTTATTTCGTGAAGATCAAACCGATTTCAGCTTTTGTTGCAGTGCCAGTGCTAAGTGCTTGCATAACGTAGCCCAACATCTGTTGTTGATCAGCATCCAGTTTAGCCATCAGATCAGGCATCATGCCAGTCATCATACCGCCGAATGCACCCATGGCTTTCATCACTAACGCGGTGTTGGCATAAAATGTAGTAGTAGCCTCTGTTTTAGTATAGCTTACAGGAATGCCATAGAATCCACCCATGTCTTCCATCAGGCCAAGGATTTTTGTCAGATCGATACCTTGTTTTTCCAATATCGGAGAAAGGAGGCCAATTATCATGGCATTATCTAACAGCGCTTTGTCGATGCCAATCAGTAACTGGTTGTTTTTAACTACATAAAACATCTGGGCCATACCCATGCTTACTTGTGATACAGTAGCGGTGGTGCCGTCTACCTTTGTCCATCCAGCATCCATGGTCCCGTTTTCTTTCAGTTCAACTTTGACAGCGGATACTTTATCAGCCAGCTTCATGCCTATGAATACCGGAAGCCCCTGCTTTACCTGAGCGTCCATCGCGTCATTTCCACCTTTGAAGTCTACATATACGCCACCGACCTTAAACGGCATACCTTGCGGTTGGGTAAAGAGCATATTCCAGGTACCGGTAAGTTCGGTTGCCATCTTACGGGTAATAGCCAATGTCAATACGCCTTTTTCAAACGTACCGTTGGTTGTAATGGTGGCACCGTTAACTGTTTGTTCGCCGGAGATGCTGTATATGTCGTTTGCTTTTGCCAACTTGGCTTCGATCGTTACAGCCTTATCGTCGGGCACTACATTATTTAATACAATAGTAGCCGCTTCGGCGGAAGTGGCACTTACAACAGCCGTACGTCCTTCGATGGATGCGAGTGCGCCCTCGTTCATAGTAATGCTAAATTTGTCTGTCTTATAAGTGGTCGACAATTCTTTCCAACTTTCATCTACTACTTCGGGATCATCATCACCACAAGCCGTAGTAAGGCCTAACGTACACAGTACAGTAAACAAATACAACAGATTCTTTTTCATACTTTTCGTTTTAAATTCAACAATATTACCTATTAATTAATACCAGGGGGCTAAATTACACATTATGTTCGAAACGTATTGGTTCGTTTAACAATTATTTCGGTCTGTTTGCATACACCCATGATAATACCCCGGCGTACATCTGGGGTATTACTAGTGTTTTGGCAGGCTGAAGATTGCTTTTATTCGATAGTAATAGAGACTTTTATATCGTCCGGATTCAATGTTTTAAACAACTCCTTCAATTGATCTACCTGCTCTTGGGTGAGTGTTCCTCCTTTGAGGTGTCCGGTCCCGATCGTGAGCAACTGACCCTGTCCCATCGTCACCAGCTTCTTCAAGAGGCCGTTTGCCGGGGTGAATGTACATGTACCATCTTGGACGGTGTAGTAAAACGGGATACCCAGGTAACCACCGAGGTCTGTAAAGAGGCTCATCAACTGATCCATGGTGAAACCGTATTGTCCCAGTACAGTGGGAAGCATGACGGATATGACCGGGTTGTTGAGAATTTGTTTGTCGATGGCGATATACAGCAGATCATCTTTGACAAAGAATTGCATCGGCGTCATCCCGCTCATAAAACTGGTATGATCTGTGATTGCTGCGCTGTTTGTTTTCTTCCAAGTGACGTTAAAGAAACCGTTTTCCTTGAATTGTAAACCCAGTTTTTCCAGTTTTGCACTCAATGCCTGATTAATCATGCCCGTTAAGAGCGTGGAAGCCTGTTGAGCCTGCGGCGTACTGCCGAGATAGACACTTACAGCTACATTCTTGCTATAATAAATGTCTTTGCCAAAGAAATCAATCACATTATCATAGAGAGCCTCCAACTCCAATATAAGCTTCTCCTGTTGGCTCTGGTTCTCTTCCGCTATCTCTTTCGATTTCTCCCATCGGCCAGTTACATCAGGGGTGCTTCTGGATGTATCCCGTCCTTTCGTTCCGACGCTGGTCAGTCTGAAACCGTCATCATCCTTGGTGATCATTACCGGTATCTCCAGGTTGGCCTGTTCGGGCAATACATTGTGCAGGATAAGCACACCGTCGTCGGCCGAGGTGGCAAGGAAGTCAACCTTTCGTCCGAGACCGGGCAGGAGGGCGGCGCCGTTGAGTTGAATTTCCAGGTGGTCTGTCTGATAGCTGCCGGTAAGTTCTTTCCAACTTTCGTCTATTACTTCATTGTCATCTCCACAGGCTGAACATATGCCGAGGAGGCAGATCGCTGCCATAATATGCAATACATTTCTTCTCATTTTACTTTTTGCTTTAAAAGGGTTACTAAATAACGTGCGCTAATGGCCGCAAAAGTAGAAGATAAACAGATAAAAGAATTGCTGAATCGTAAAAATAGCTGTCTGTTTGGCTGCTTTTTACGAAACAGAAATTAAATGTTTGCTCATTCAGGATTTGTGAGTCATAATATCGAGTACCAGCCGGTCAGTAAATTCCATTCCTTTGGAACCAATATCGGTCAGATTGGTAATTGATTTGTCTATTTCGTCGTCGATAATTCCTTCTACCGGGGTAACGACCTTATTTTCCATCGCCATCATGGCGCTGAGCATGGCAGTGGATACGCCGCTTGAAACCTTCATGGCGCAGCTTGGTTTAGCTCCATCGCAAATCATTCCCGTCAGATTTCCGATCATATTCTTTACGGCATAAGATATTTGTCTTTTGCTTCCTCCCATCAGATAGGTGATTCCGCAACTGGCTCCAATAGCAGCCACCACACATCCGCAGAGGGCAGAAAGGCGCCCGAGGCTTTGTTTGGTATAAATAACCATCAGGTGGCTCAGCATCAGAGCGCGGATCAGGTCTTCTTCGGATGCTTCGATATCTTCGGCAAACGAAACGACCGGCATCGTAGCGGCTATTCCCTGGTTGCCACTGCCCGAATTACTCATCACGGGTATCATGGCACCGTCCATGCGGGCATCGCAGGCTGCGGCCGTACGATAGATCATGCGGGAAAAGGAGGAGTCGCCCATGTATTTCTTTCCAAACGGGCTGGCCACAATCTTACCTACTGTGTGCCCGAAGTTTCCCTGGAGCGACATTTCGGATGCTTTCTTGTTCAGCTCGGCTGTTTGCCGGATGAAACGGATATCTTCCACTGGGGTTTCAATGGCAAAGGCATAAACGGTATCGAAGGTGAGCTTGGGTTCTTCCTCACCGCATTCTTCTGACACTGTTTCAGTGCAACGTGTGTCAAGCAATGCCTGTCCGTCTTTTTCCACATAGACAATGCGTGTATGCTCGTGGCTGATAATCACTTTGGAAGAGGATTCACCGGCAGTGCAGATCACTTCGATATAAAGTTTGTCTACCGGCTCTTTCAGAAAAATGTCGATACATTTCGATTCCACCATCGTTTTACCGGCGGTAAGGGCTTCGGGCGTTAAGTCGCGCAACACTTCCAATCCGTAGGCGGAATGGCCGATCAATGATCCCAATGCAATAGCAATAGGTAATCCTACCATACCTGTTCCGGGAATGCCTACACCCATGGCATTCTTTAATACATTGGCACTCAGATAGACTCTTAGTTGTTCCGGCTTCCGTTCCAGTGTCTCGGTTGCTTTTGCAGCGGCTAAAGCAACGGCTATCGGCTCTGTACAACCGATAGCCGGTATGATTTCTTTCTGGATCAGGCGTATAATCTGAGTCTTCGTACAATTATCCATTGTGTGTATGTTTGATCGGTGGATTAACTTTGCACAAAGATAGATAACAATTTGTTATAGAAATAGCCTTACAACATTTTTATCACCTGTGAAAGTGTGACAAAAAGCGTATTTCCCTCGGCACGGCTGCGTGCGCCGAATTCTTTTTCCCAACGGACAGAAACGGATGTCAATGATTTTGGGAAAAGGATATTGCCTTCCAAACCGGCACTGAATATCTTGTCTTTCGTGGGATTCAACGGTTGGCTTGTTTCGGGGAACTGGTCGTCAGATACCTTAAACTGTGCATAGTAAATAGCACCGATACCGATCACCATCGGCAGTTTACTACCTTTTACAGGTACAAAGAAGTCTTTATTCAGACCGCCCGACAGGGTGACGATGTCGCCCACTTTCATCTCCGTTCCTTTTTTCTTTTCATGGAACTCATAAAAGACGACGGTCGAGAAGTTAAACGATCGCATCTTGTCGAAGTAGACTGTACTTCCGGCATTGAATTCATAGCCCCACATTCCCAGTCCGCTGTTGTCTGAACCTCCTGCTTCGTATTTGCCGGCAGGAATATAAACGGCAGCGCCTACGTTAAAGTCGGCATGCTTCGTTGTCCAACCCAATGAAAAGGGTTGCAGATAGATGTCGCTGAAGGCAAACGAGCCGTCGGCTTTGATGGAGTCTATTTCCACTTTGTTCTTCACTAACGGAATCAGGACAGTAGCTCCCCAGTTACCGCCAAGGATCTTGAAATTGGTAGTGATGCTACCACCTATGCCCGTAAGGAAGGAATTGATCCCGGGAGAATGATCCACTTTGTTGCCATCTCCGTTTATAAACGTCGATGAATTGTAATAATAGAACGGAACAGCCACGACAATTGATGGAGGTGCCTGTGTCCCAGCCTTCAGCCCTTTATCTCCTAAGAGATGGTCACCCTTCATTTGTGCGTGACCGGTGAATATTGCTATGGAAGCAAGGCAGAGCGCCCCGATGAATCTGTATAAACTTGTTTTTGTTTTCATAAGAATACTGTTTATAATGAATGTGATGCTGTAATAACATGTATACAACATGTCGTTTTTATTATTTGTTTTGCTTGTTTATATTATTTTTGTGCTGTGTGCGGTGGCAAGTGGCGTATGTGCGTTGACCAGGATAGAACTATGAGAAGTAAAAAAACACGTATCTCTATTGCCAACTTGTTGATTTTCGTATCTTTGGGCATAACATATCTAATAATAATCGTTTTATGAAGCTACATGTTATCCTTACGGTTTCCAGCTTTTTGCTGCTGTTGAATGCTTGCAACGAGCAGACTCCTGTGGTTGAGTACCGGATTATTCCCAAACCGCAGGAAATAGTGTATGAAAATGGTAACTTTCAGTTTAGCCAAACGCCAACGATCGTATCCCCTCAGTCACTGACTAACGAAGCAATCCAGTTGAAATTCTTCCTGAAGACTGACTATGCGTTGCAACCTGTTTTGCAAACAGAGGGAAGTAAGGATGCGATTGTTTTGTCGATAGATGAGACCGTTTTGCCCGAACACCCCGAAGGGTATACGATACAGGTGCAGCGGAAAACGATCCATATCACGGCCAATGCTCCCGCCGGTATCTTGCATGGCATCCAGACACTCCGCCAACTAATCCGTCAGGAAGATGGCCAATGCAAAGTGCAGGTTGCCACGATTACGGATTATCCGGCATTTGGCTGGCGAGCCTTTATGTTGGATGAAGGCCGGTATTTCAAAGGAAAAGAAGTTGTTTTTGATCTGCTGGACGAGATGTCGGCATTGAAAATGAACGTTTTTCACTGGCACCTGACCGACGACCAGGGATGGCGTATCGAAATAAAGAAATATCCGTTGTTGACTACCGTCGGCGCTTTCCGTGACTCGTCGGAGATTAATCATTTCCATAGTAATGTATTTGATGGCAAGCCACACGGAGGTTTCTATACCCAGGACGAGATCCGGGAAATTGTAGCGTATGCCACCGCACGCCATATTCGTATAGTACCCGAGATTGAGATGCCGGGACATGCCAGTGCCGCAATTGCAGCTTATCCCTGGCTGGGTACTTCCGGAAAGTCGATCAAAGTGCCAGGCACATTTGGCGTACATTATGATGTGTTTAATGTAGCCGGTTCCCGTGTGCTGCAGTTTTTTGAAGATGTGTTGGATGAAGTGATTACGCTGTTCCCGGGTTCCGTTATCCATATCGGCGGCGATGAAGTGAAATATGACCAGTGGAAAGCGTCTCCATTGATACGATCCTATATGCGGGAACATAAACTGCCGACGCCGGCTTCCTTGCAGATCTTTTTCACCAATAATATATCCCGTCTGTTGGCGTCGAAAGGTCGTCGCATGATGGGGTGGAATGAAATTACCGGGGCTAAACTGCACGAATACCAATCGGCCGAAGATACGGAAGAGGTGCAGGCGTTGGAGCCGGGTAGTATTGTCCATTTCTGGAAAGGTGATCCGGAATTGATTCGCCAAACGGTAGAAAAGGGCTATGATATTGTCAACTCCTACCATGTATTTACCTATGTGGATTATAGCTATGAGAGTATACCGCTGGAGAAAGCCTATGGCTTCAACCCAATGCCTGAAGGGTTAACGGCTGAACAGCAGAAGCACGTACTGGGATTAGGCTGCCAAATGTGGGGAGAATTTATTCCGACCGTCGAAAGCATGAACCTGAAAATTTATCCGCGTATTGCAGCCTATGCTGAAAACGGATGGAGTGGGGAAGGGAAGAAGGATTTTGCCCGTTTCCTCGGCGCTTTGGATATCTATAAACTGCGATGGGATAAAGCCGGTATCATATATGGTCCGGGTAAGAAATAAATGATGACAGATATGCGTGGATGGAAATATACGGTATGGTTGTCCTGTGTGCTATCGTTGTTAGCCTTGTCGGCCTGTATCAAAGAAGAGTTGCCGGATGAACCTGGGGTAGTCAACTATGTAACGGTTGGTGATGAAGTGCCCTCCTTTACTGTGTCGGATGGAGCAGGAGGCACCTTTACTTCGGCCTCTTTTACGGGCAAGCGTTCCCTATTGGTCTTTTTCCATACAGGATGCGGAGATTGTCAACGCGAACTACCCAAAGTCAATGCCCTATGGAAAACCTTACAAGGAGAAGAAGGATACCAGGTCATCGCTATTGCCCGCGAAGAAAAGCTGTCGAGCGTGGCTGTTTATTGGAACAGTAGTAAAAACAAATTCACTATGCCTTTCTATCTGGATACGGATCGCTCTGTTTTTTCTCTTTTTGCCAACAGTATGATACCCCGCCTATATATCATTGATTCCTATGGCATTGTGCAATGGATGGCCATTGAAACACTGGGCGACATGACAGATAAAGAACTATTACGGTTGATGAAGGACGTTACTTAATGGCAAGTTGCCCGGGGGTGTTTTAGCTCTTTTTATCCTCACCTTGGCGCACGGGTATAGAGGAAAATGGCGATGAAGGTGTAGATGATGTTGGGTATCCAGGAGGCTACAAAGGGGCTTACGTATCCATTAATGGCAAAGGTGGAGGTGACTGTCATAAAGAGGATATAGCTGAAGCTCAAGCCGAGGCCGATACCGATATTTAATCCCATGCCACCTTTCATTTTACGGGAAGAGAGGGAGGCGCCGATCGTAGTCAGGATAAAGGCCGCCATTACGCCTGCAAATCGTTTATGATATTCGATCTGGAATGTCTGAATATTGGCGACCCCTCTTTTTTTCTGGCGATCGATGTAGACGCGTAATTGACTCGAAGTCATCGTCTCACAATCGTTTACCGAGATCAGGAAATCGGAAGGAACGATTGTCAACGTGGTGTCTTTTCGTGTGCCGGTGGAGATATGTTCGTGCATGCCTTCAAAGTCACGTACCATATAGTCCATGAGCGTCCAGTGATAGAGCGAATCATATTTAATCTGGTTGGCTATGAGACGGGAAACCAGTTGCTTTCCTTCGAAATGATCCAACGAAAAACGGTATCCCATATTGGCATCAGCGCCAAAGCGGTCAAAGTAGGCAAATATACCCGGTTCTACTTCCAACTGGATGTTTTTGGCGACTTCCACCTTCCGGTTCTTGATATACTTATTCATGAAGTCGATACGCGTCACGTTCGCCGGCGGAATAATGTAAGCATTCAGTACGAAAGTCGACAGGGCTATGATCGCCGCCGACACCATATAGGGCCGCATCAGGCGTTTGAAACTCATCCCGCTTGCCAGCATGGCGATAATCTCCGACCGGTCGGCCAGGCGTGACGTAAAAAAGATCACGGCAATAAACGTAAACAGCGGACTGAACAGGTTGGCGAAGTAAGGAACAAAGTTCATGTAATAGTCGAAGATGATCGCTTTCAATGGTACATCCGGATTCAGGAACTTGTCAATCTTTTCATTGATGTCGAACACCACTGAGATCGAAATGATCAGGATGATTGTAAAAATATAGGTACCCAGAAACTGCTTGATGATGTACCAATCTACCCGTCTCAACTTCCAGTCAATCTTCTTCATAAACGGTTGTTTAATTGGCGTACCATACGTGATTTCCATTCACAGTAATCACCATCCACGATATGCTGGCGCGCCATGCGGACAAGGCGCAGGTAAAAAGCCAGGTTGTGCAGTGTGGCGATCTGATAACCGAGGTATTCGCCTACTTTGACCAGGTGGTGCAGGTAGGCTTTGCTGTACATCTGATCTACATACGACGTGCCGTCGGGGTCGATCGGCGAGAAGTCGTTCTCCCATTTCTTGTTGCGCAGGTTGATTGTGCCGTATTCGGTGAACAACTGACCGTTACGGCCATTGCGAGTCGGCATGATACAATCGAACATATCCACCCCCCGCTCAATGGCTTCAAGTAGATTGATCGGCGTACCCACCCCCATCAGGTAACGGGGCTTGTCTTTGGGTAGGATTTCGTTTACCACTTCGATCATCTCATACATCTTATCGGTCGGTTCGCCTACGGCCAGTCCGCCGATGGCATTCCCATTGGCTTCCCTACGAGCGATGTTCTCTGCCGCCCGTCGACGGAGGTCGGGATATACACATCCCTGTACGATGGGGAAGAGGTTCTGCTCGTATCCGTACTTCGGATCGGTGCTATTAAAGCGGTCAAAGCAACGATCGAGCCAGCGTTCGGTCAGTTCCAGCGATTTACGTGCATAATCGTAATCGGCGTCACCAGGGCAACATTCGTCAAAAGCCATGATAATATCTGCACCGATCGAGCGTTGGATATCCATCACTCTTTCGGGAGTAAACAGATGCTTCGAACCGTCGACATGCGAACGGAACTCGGCGCCTTCTTCCTTCAACTTCCTGTTTTGCGACAGGGAGAATACCTGGAAACCGCCGCTATCGGTCAGGATCGGGCCGCCCCAGCTATTAAACTTATGTAAGCCTCCGGCCTGTTCCAGAATTTCAATACCGGGACGGAGGTAGAGGTGGTACGTATTTCCGAGGATAATCTGTGCTCTGGTATCATCCTTCAGCTCATGCATCTGCATGGCTTTTACAGTACCCTGTGTTCCTACAGGCATGAAAATGGGCGTCTCAATTACTCCGTGATCGGTGGTAATCAAGCCCGCCCTTGCATTGGATTGGGTATCGTTCGCTTGTATCGTAAAAGTCATGCGCCAAAAATTTGCGGCAAAGGTAATGCTTTTCTCTTAGAAACCGAAGTCATCCACCTCGATATCCAACACCTCTTCTTCTTTCGGTCTCTCTACTTTCTGGTGTACCGGGTTCGCTTTGACGATGATGGCACGATGCGGGCGCACCGGACAGATCGACTCGCAACCGCCACAACCGATACAGAGATCCGGTTCTACGACGGGAACCGTCAGCGTTGAGCCTTCTTTGTACAGTTCCATATGTACCGCCTGTGTGGGACAATGTTCCGAACAGGCGCCGCAGTCGGTATTCTCCGTCTCCACAATACAGCGGTTCAGGAAGAACTCGGCGATGCCCACCTGTGTGGTTGCCTTCTCGTCTTTAGTCAACGGTTTGATGGCATGTGCCGGACAGACTTCCGAGCAGATGGTACACTCGTAGTTACAGTAGCTGTTCTCGTAGGATACGTACGGTCGAAGGAGGTAGTCCCACCCATATTCCAGTCCCGCCGGGCGTAATACCTGGCTTGGGCATTTCACAACACAGACGTGGCATCCTGTACATTTTTCGCGGAAATGTTCCAAGCTGACAGCTCCCGGAGGGGTGACCGGCTGTCTATTTCTACCGTGTCCTCCGGCACATTTACCGCAATGTCCTTGGGCGAATGAGACAACAGGTACAGATGCCGCAATGGTTGCGCTGGTAGTCAGGAACGTACGACGACTGTTCGCTACAGCCGGCTGTGCCTCTTCTTTTATATAGGAGAGGGTAGTAGCTTCAGGTGCGACAGCCTTCTCTTTCCGGAAAGAAGGATTGAATGTGTATTTGATACTTCCTTTCTTGCAATCGGACAGGCAGTTGAAGCAGTCCACGCAACGGGAAGCATCCACCGTAAAGTCTTTCGAATTGATCGCTTCAGCTTTGCAACTGTGTTCGCAGATACCACAACTGATACATGTCTTCTTGTCGATTGTGATGCGGAAAAGGGAATAGCGAGATACCAGACTGAGCAATCCGCCTACCGGGCAAAGCGTATTACAGAACAATCGGCCGCGCCAGATCACGGCAACAATAAATACCACCAACGCCGTAATACCGGCAACCAGTCCGGCAATACTCACCGTACTGATAGATACGTGGAACAGTGTATAATTATCAGCTTTCGATAACAACTCGGCTATCAGGTTATTCCCCCATATTACTGCCGGACGGAAAAGGTTGGCAGCAATGCGACCGAAGTTGCTGTACGGATCCAGCAATACCACCAATTCGGTGATTCCAAGTATAGCAAGTATAAATGTAACAACAGTAATCACATACCGCAGCCAATTTAAAGGTTTGCGGTAGCCGAAACGCCGTGATCCTTTTTTTTTCTTCTTACCGATGCAGTAGATGCGATTGATCACATCCTGCAAAATACCTGCCGGACAGATCACCGAACAATACACGCGTCCGAACAACAAGGCCAGCACCAATTGGAATACTACTACGGCAACCATGCCGGAGAACAGCGCCGGTATCAGTTGGATATGCAGCAGGTGTTGCCAACTTTCGGGGGTAAGACTCCTAAAATCAGTAAAAAGAAACAAAACAGGAACAAAGAACAGGATTGCGAGAACAACCCGCAACCCCTTCAAGTAATGAGGAAATTTCATCCGTCTGAGAATTAGATTTTAATGCGTTGGATATTGAGTTTCTTCAGGTCAGTAGTACCTAGTTTCAGGTCTTCCCCTTTACCAATATGTCCTACAGCATCCATATCCAGTTTTTTTACCTGGTTGAACATACCCAATGCAGCTGTATCAATAGCTACGATATTGGGAGACGCGATCAGGGATTTCAGTGTTGCAACGTCGGCAACGCTCTTGCCCTGTGGACCGTTCTGGTGCATCATGCGATAAGCATCCACGATATTCAACACCGGCTTTTTGTCCCAGGTGCAGATGTCGGCGATACACTGCTGAAGGTCGTTCTGGTGGAACACACGACGATCCCATACGATACCCATCAGGTTCTTCATGGCGCAACTCAACTTGGCGCCGCCATGGTTCTTCAGGATAGGCACATTGATCCAGGCATCACATTCGATCAGTGATTCATGTATCAGAGCACTTTTCAGGCTCACACCTTTTGGCAGCGCCACTTCCTTATAATATTTTTCTTCGTTGCCGGGCATCACTACAGCGCCGGCTTCTTTGGCGGCGGCAGCAATACCACTACTTTCGTAACATTTCTGCCAGTTGTCGCACGTATGGTCGAATACGGTTACTTTAGACGCTCCGGCATTGAGGCACATCTTTACCAGTGCTTTGATCAACTCGGGGTTGGTATTACCGGCCATTTCCGGTGTACGGTCCCAGCCGATATTCGGTTTGATCACTATTTTTTGTCCTTTTTTTACAAAAGCGCCAATACCACCCAGCGATTCCAATGCTTTCGTTAACATAGCGGCCGGCTCGCCACCCATTACTGCAACCATATCAGGCGCTGCTTCTACTACCATGGAATTCGATTTCAAGGCTGCCTGCATTCCCTCAAAATTTAATGACAAAGCGGCCCCTGTGGCCAGACTGGTCTTCAAAAAATCACGACGTTTCATCTTGTTTACTTGTTGTTTATTTGGATTAGAATTCATAGGAAGCAAAGGTAATGAATCCCTGCTAATTCCTATAAAATCTGATTTAAAAAGTGCATATCGCATCTCTACGGTATGCTCAGACAACATGTCTGACAGATAAGAGGAGCAAAGGTTTAATAGCCACCGGCAATTTAACTATTACAAAACAAAAAAACACCTGACACGAGATTTTTCCCGTGAACAGGTGTCATGCAGAACGTAATAAGTATATGATTACAAATTCTCTTCAGTGTCTATCTTTTTCAATTCTTTCAAGCGGATTTCTACTTGTTCCTTTTCTTTGATCAAGCGAAGTTCTTCGTTACCCAGTTTCTCTTTGCGGTATCTTAATGCCCACTCGATAACGTCGTTTAACTCATTGTAATTAAGGTGTCTGAGATTGGCTTTGACTAGAGTCAAGGCGGATCGTTTGGATGTTTTTTTTGCGAGTTCCATATTCTAACTATTTAGAGATTACTAATACCAATTATTTAGCTATTGCTGTTACTATCAGAATAACAAGAAACAGAATTATTTTGTTGTAAAAGAACGTGAATTCCTCCCTACATTCTTTTTATCTGTGTATCTTTGACGTCCGTTAAGAAACGGTAATAGGAAATCAAACAGACGATGGAACAATCCCAGTTAAATGATCATAACAAGTCCGAGTACCCTCCGATGCATTCGGCTGAGCACATTTTGAATCAGACGATGGTACGCATGTTCGGATGCCCGCGTTCGATGAACGCTCATATCGAACGGAAAAAGAGTAAGTGCGACTATCTGTTGACCGAAGCTCCGGCAGCGGAGCAGATGGAAGAGGTAGAGCGTATCGTGAACGAAGTGATTGACCGGCATCTGCCTGTCACCATTGAATTTATGCCGCGGGAAGAAGCCGCTTCGATCGTTGATCTGAACAAATTGCCTGCCGGGGCGAGCGATACGCTGCGCATCGTACGGGTAGGCGATTACGACGCTTGTGCCTGTATCGGTGCACATGTGGGCAATACTTCGGAGATCGGCCATTTCAAACTCCTCAATTATGATTATGCCGACGGGCGGCTGCGGTTACGCTTTAAGTTGACGGAATAAATTAGCGTTTCCCTGTACACCGCTCGATTATTATTTGTAAGTTTGCAAGCGTTATTAACGACATTATTATTGTATTAAAATAGATTTAGTTATGCAAAGCATTGACAAATTCAATTTTGCCGGCAAAAAGGCATTTGTAAGAGTTGACTTTAATGTCCCCCTGGACGAGAACTTCAACATCACGGACGATACACGTATCCGCGCCGCACTTCCTACGCTGAAAAAGATCATCGGCGACGGAGGTAGTGTTATTATCGGTTCACACCTGGGACGTCCGAAAGGCGTAACAGATAAATATTCTCTCAAGCACATTCTGGCTCATGTGTCACAGTTGCTGGGCGTTGACGTACAGTTTGCTAACGATTGCGTAGGCGAAGAAGCTGCCATCAAGGCTGCCGCTCTCCAACCGGGGGAAGCCCTGTTGCTCGAAAACCTCCGCTTCTATGCTGAAGAAGAGGGCAAACCCCGCTTGGCCGACGATACTTCAGACGACGAAAAGAAAGCTGCCAAGAAAGCTGTAAAAGAAAGCCAGAAGACATTCACCAAGACATTGGCATCGTATGCCGATTGCTATGTGAACGACGCTTTCGGTACTGCTCACCGTGCCCACGCTTCGACAGCGCTGATGGCCGACTATTTCGATGCTGACCACAAGATGTTTGGTTACCTGATGGAAAAAGAAGTGAATGCTGTTGACAAGGTGATGAAAGACATCAACCGTCCGTTCACTGCCATCATGGGCGGTTCAAAGGTTTCTTCCAAGATCGAAATCATCGAAAACCTGCTGGGTAAGGTAGACAACCTGATCATTACCGGCGGTATGACGTATACCTTCACCAAAGCACAGGGTGGCAAGATCGGTTTGTCTATCGTTGAAGACGACAAGTTGGAACTGGCTCTCGAACTGATTCAGAAAGCAAAAGAAAAAGGTGTGAACCTCGTACTGGCTGTTGACGCTAAGATCGCTGATGCCTTCAGCAACGATGCTAACACACAGTTCTGCGCTGTAAACGAAATTCCGGATGCATGGGAAGGTCTGGATATCGGTCCGAAAACAGAAGCTATCTATGCTGAAGTGATCAAGGCTTCTAAAACCATCTTGTGGAACGGTCCGACAGGTGTATTCGAATTCGAAAACTTTACACACGGCTCACGCTCTGTAGGCGAAGCGATCGTAGAAGCTACCAAGAACGGTGCTTTCTCACTCGTCGGTGGTGGCGACTCTGTTGCTTGCGTGAACAAGTTCGGTATGGCCGATGAGGTGTCTTATGTATCTACCGGTGGCGGCGCTCTGCTCGAAGCTATCGAAGGAAAGACACTGCCGGGTATCGCAGCCGTACAAGGTCTTCCGTATTAATTTGCAACGATAAACGATTGATAATGAGAAGGGCTGACGGTTATCCGCCAGCCCTTTTTCTGTTAGTTAAATGTATGATAGGTTTTAGTTACTCTTCAAATTCTTCCAACTCTATCAGGTTCTTCTTGATCGTGTCGATATGCTGGAAGTAGAGTTTCTTGAACAGGATGGGGATGACAATCAGTCCGCCAAGCAAAAGGCTTCCCATGATAATAATAAAAAACCATTGGATGTCGCCATTTCCGAAGAGTATTTTGTAATACAGGAAATACCAGACTGTCAGGTAGACCACATACATGCCCAGACCATACGGTTGCCATCGGCTGATGTGATGTTGGTACTTCAGTATGCGGGCCGAAACTTCTTTGACCGACATCGTCGAATAGTCGATGCTCTTGAGCAACCGGTACAGGTAGATTTCGTAGGGTTCGAGCGCTATGCAGATCAATAAAAACAGTAACGGCCAGACCATATAAAAGCCACCCGCGGTGAAAAACTGATGAGAGCAGAGGCAAAGGAATAACCCAAGCGGTATCATGATAATCGTATATACCCGTGCTGTACGGATCAGTTTGTCTAACGCCGATTTGCCTTCCTGTTGCAATATCCGGCGAATGCTGTCGTCAGTGATCTGCTTCTGTGCTTTCGGTGTGTCCATATCCTGCCATAATTTTTTTATTTCTTCCAATTCCATTGTTGTACGTTTTTACTTGTTAAACATTTGTTTGAGTTTCTCCCTGATGCGGTTCAGACGGGTGGCTACATTGCCGGGCGTGATTCCCATAATCTCGGCAATCTCCTTATGTGGACGATCTTCGAGATAGAGCAGCACCAATGCACGCTCCATTCGCCCCAGCCGGTTAATCTGGGCATATAACTCTTTCAGGCTTTCCGATTCACCGGTATCTTCCCGCACTTCCAGGTGGGTAATATCTACAATAGAAGGACGTCTCTTCTCTTTTCGATAATACGACACACAGGTGTTCAAGGCGACCCGGTATATCCAGGTAGAATGTGCACTTTCCCCACGGAACGTAGGATAAGCCTTCCAAAGGTTAAGAACTATTTCCTGGTACATATCGGCCAGTCCGGTCCGGTCATCTATATAAAAGGAAGATACCTTATAGATGATGCGGTCGTGCAGTCTGATCATTTCCAGAAATTCGTTTTCAATTTGTTTATCCATTATCACATTGGTTTTCCCTATTAGTCGCCGCAAGTTAGGAAATATCACAAAGCGACTGATAAAAGTTTCGGATTTGTCCGTATTTGAAAGTTTTTGCGAAGATGTCATTTTTGAGCAAATCCCCTGTCCCATAGGCTCTTCAGTCCAAAATATGAAAAAGCCTACACCGCTACACTAACGGGATAACCATACTGATGCTCAGTAAGATAGCGGATGTACCATTCTCGAAAATGCTACACCTTCGCTACACCCCTGGCAAATAG
>JAVBUR010000036.1:0-59014 GCA_031555145.1 Tannerellaceae bacterium
TGAAGACCGCGGATGCGGTACGTTGTTCGTACGGGGGGGTGACAGCCCAGGGTTTTGTGAGGTATGGGCCATCGGGCGCCGCTCCCGCGCCGCCGGTCGGGCAATTACGGCGGCGCTGACGCGGCGCATAAACATCACCCATCCTCCGGTCGGTGGGCTTGCACCCACGGCTACGAACACAATGCCCGTGACCGGGCATTCATCGTCGCGGCGAACACCCAATTACTTTCATATTTGGTTGAGCTTGAAGGTTTGTAGATCTATCCCATCAGCAAAACAGCATGATGAGGATTTGCGCTGTGATGACGCGAACGAACATGGAAAGGGGGTAAACGGTGGCGTAGGCGACAGAAGGCTCATCGCCTTCGACGGTGGTATTGGCGTAGTTTAAAGCCATAGGATTGGCCATGGCGCCGCAGAGCATACCGGCATTATGGGCATAGTCGAGATGGAAGAAGCGGGAGGCCAGGTAGGCGACAATCAATACCGGCAGCATGGTCAGAACGGCACCCATGCTAATCCATAATAGGCCTTCGTTGCTGAATACCGTCTCGAAGAAATGCGCACCGGCATCCAAGCCCAGTCCTGCCAAGTAGAGGGCGATACCAAACTGGCGCAGCATCAAGTTGGCACTATGCGTAGTATAGGTGGCGATATGGAAACGGGGACCAAAAGCACCCATCAGAATGCCCACGATAATAGGGCCGCCGGCAATACCCAGCTTCACCGGCATACTGATACCCGGCAATGCAATAGGGATGGCACCCAGCAAAACTCCCAACGAAATACCAACAAAGACAGACACCAGGTTCGGATTGTCGAGCCGCATCACCTCATTACCAATGATCTTACCGACATTCTCAACCGCAGCAGCTTCGCCCACGATCGTGATACGGTCGCCCGTTTGCAGGCGGAGGTCGCTCGATGCGATCAGGTCAATCCCGGCACGATTCACCCGGGTGATATTGATACCGTAGAGGTTACGCAGGCGGAGTTTGCCCAACTTCACCCCATTCAGTTTGGATCGGGTGACGACAAACCGCCGGGAGATTAATTGGCTGTCAATGGCGTTCCAGTCCACGTCCTCTTTGTTCCAGTCCACATTTTCCTGTTCGCCAAACAAGGTTTTGATGGCTTCGATATCCTGTTTCCCAGAGATAACCAGTAAATGGTCTTTAGCTTGCAAGATGGTGTCGGAGGTGGGGATGATCACTTTTCCTCCTCGCCAGAGGCGGGAGATGACAAAATGGGCATGGCAGAGTTTGACCACCTCAAGGATACTCTTATTGTAAATAGCGGGATTGGTGACCAGAAATTCGCCCACGTTCATCTGTTGGTCTTTCTTCTCTTTGGAGGTCTCAGGCACTTGCCGGCTGAAACATTTGCGAAGGATAATGATTGCCAGGATCACCCCGACCACCCCCATCGGATAAGCTGTAGCACAGGCAAGCGCCATATCGGTCACGCCACGGGCATTAGCCGGATCGATCTGCTGCAAGGTTGACTGAGCGGCACCCAATACCGGAGTATTGGTAACAGCACCCGACAACAGTCCCACCAGGGTCGACACAGGCATACCGGTCAGAAAGTGAAACGCTACCGTCAGCAGTAAACCTAGCCCGATGATACCCATCGCCATCGAATTCATTTCCAGTCCACCCTTCCGGAGTGAAGCGAAAAACCCCGGCCCCACCTGTAGTCCCAATGTATAGACAAACAGGATCAGCCCCATGTTCTGGGCAAAATAAAGCATATCTTTATTCACAGCAATCCCGAAGTGTCCTGCCAGGATACCGGTAAAGAACACAAATGTGACGCCCAGTGAAATACCAAAGAATTTGATTCGCCCCAGTAACAGGCCGACAGCGCAGATAAAAGTAAGCACGATCACCGCCTGTATGACGGAGGGTTGCTGTATCGTTTCGAGTAACCAGTTCATGGATCTAAGAGTGTTATCTGCTCAGGATAAGTGTGGACGGCATCTTTTGCAAGGCTTCGAAGCGATGTTCCGAGACGTCGTTCCAGGTAGCATAGCTGATCAACATGAAATTGTAGCCGTCGAACAGCTCGGGAGTAAGGTCTTTATCCTTCAGCAGGGTGACTTCCGCAATGGAATCGGAGAATTGACGTACCTGCTTATTGATCACCTCGCTACCCGGCGTGGTGGTACTGGCCCGATTGACGATACCGACTTCGCCATGGGTCGATTTCATCAGTGTCTGTGCATAATCCAACAGGTGCAGATCGCTGACGGAGTCGATCACAAGAATCACCCGCGATGCCTTCACAAAGTTGCGGTTGACAAACACACCGACAGGACAATGCGTCTGCTCGATAAACATCCGCGTCTTGTCTTTCAACAGACCGCCGGGGTTAAACCAGGAGTCGGACACGAAGTGTTTCGTATATTTCCGGTAAGAGGCACGGAGTTTGTTCGCCTCCACGTCGTCGGGCAGATTGCTCATCGAGATACCGGCGCCTACAAGCAGGAAGTCGAAGCCTTCGTTGTTGACGATGGTGCAGATATCCATCCCGGCATTGGTTGATACTTCGTAGCGTGTCTGTATATTCATTCCCAACTTCTTGGCACCATAGAGGATCGGCCCGAAGCTGACTTCCTCAAAGTTATCGGTATGTAGCGGATTTACGTCGTTCCCGACCGTCAGGTGAAGGGCGGTCAGTTCCAGCTTATTACTTCCCCGGGCAAACATCTGGTGCGCCACATCGAGCATCACCTGCCCATTGCTGGCACGGCCGAACGAAAGCATGACTTTGAAGATACCCTCCTGTTTGGCGCGTTCTTTCTGCTCAATATATTTCTCGTGCTTGCGGAAAAAGAACTTGATGACAGACAGCAGTGGCGTGGTCATAAAGGTAGTCACCAACGTCATCAGCACCAGCATGGCGAAGATGGAAGGTTGCAGGATGCCCATTTCATAACCGATCGTCAGCACCACCAACTCCATGAGTCCGCGGGTATTCATCAGGGCTCCGATGTAGAGGCTGTTCTTCCAGTTCTCACCCGTAAAGCGAGCCGCAGCGGTTGCACTGCCGAACTTGCCGATAATGGCCATCAGGGTAACCACCCCGCACATCATCCATAGTTCGGGTGTATTGAGCAAGCCAATCTGCGTACGCAACCCGGTAGACACAAAGAACAAGGGAAGGAAGAGAGCCAGCGCCACATCTTCCACCTTTTCAGTCATAATCTTACGGAACTTGATATTACTTGGCATCACCACCCCGGCCATAAATGCGCCGAAAAGAGCATGTAGCCCAAGGATCTCGGTCATATAAGAAGAGGTCACCAGGATCAGGAACATAAAGGCCACCAATCCTTTGTCGATGACTTCTTTATTATGGTAAATATTCCCCACCATACGGAGGAAAGGGCGCACCACCGTAAACATGCCTACCAGATACAAAACCGAGAAGCCGATATTGAACAATCCGCTCAGCATGCTTCCCGCCTGTGCGATAGCGACCACCACGGCCAGCAGGCACCAGGCAGTGATATCTCCGTTGGCGGCACTGGCGAGGGAGATTGTCCCGAGATGTGTCTTCGTCAATCCTTTTTCCTGAATGATACGGGCCAGGACAGGAAAAGCGGTGATACTCATTGCTATTCCGATAAAAAGCGCAAAAGAGATAAAAGGCGTACCCTTGTCGGCATACTCGTCATAGAGATAGAGAGCCGTCAGCATACCGAGGAAGAAGGGCACAATGGTACTGGTATGGCTGATCAGGATGGTTTCGTTCAGCTTCTTGCGTATCTCGGTAATGTCGAGTTCCATCCCTATCGCGTACATAAATAATATAAGCCCGAATTGGCTCAGGATCGTGATATTGGCCAGCGACTCGACGGGGAAGATAAAGGAAGATATTTCGGGAAACCAATGTCCGAGGATGGAAGGACCTAATATAATACCGGCGACAATCTCACCGATCACAGTCGGTTGCCCCATCTTCAGGAAAAGCCATCCGAACAGACGGCAACACAGGAGGATCACAATAATCTGCAACAGCAGGATGCCCACCGGTGTCTCGATATGTTCAAGCAGAATATTTTTGAAAATGGAAAAACCCTCAAGCAGATTGGACGGCGCGTCGTAAACCGATGATACGGCCTCATTGAGTTGGTGCCCCTCGCCCTGTTTGACGATCCAGTACATCAACGTCCCAAAGACAGCAATCATCAGCAAATAAAACGTCAAACTTTTCGTTCCTCTGCTCATCGGTCTTACGTATTTGTGCAAATATAGTGACTAAAATTTAACAATCGGTTATCCGCTTTCGATTATTATCCTATCTTTGTGCGACAACCAACTAATTTAGATGTATGGATTCTTTGAACCTGATCAAAAATGATTCCTGGCTGACACCTTACGCTTCGGCCATAGAGGGAAGGTATCAGTATGTATTAGACAAAGAGAGAAGCCTGACAGGAGGCAGTACAACATTGTCCGACTTTGCATCGGGCTACCTGTATTTCGGGCTTCACAAGCAGCCCAATGGATGGCTTTTCCGCGAATGGGCTCCTAATGCGACAGCGATCTACCTGATCGGCACATTCAATCATTGGCAGAAAGACGAACATTACCGGATGACGCCGAGTGCCAACGGTGTTTGGGAAATTACCTTGCCGGAAGAGTCGATGCGCCACGAAGACCTGTTCAAACTTCTCGTCGAATGGGAAGGAGGAGCAGGCGAACGTATCCCTGCCTGGATCCGCCGTGTGGTACAAGACGAGCGAACCAAGATATTCAGTGCACAGGTATGGAACCCGGCACAGCCCTACCAGTTCAAATACAAAAAGTTCAAACCGAATACGGCTCCGTTATTGATCTACGAATGCCATATCGGCATGGGTGCAAGTGAAGAGAAGGTGGGATCGTATGATGAATTTCGCCGCAATGTGTTGCCGCGTGTCAAGAAGGATGGCTACAATGCGATCCAGATCATGGCTATCCAGGAACACCCGTACTATGGATCGTTCGGGTACCATGTGAGTAGTTTCTTTGCTGCTTCTTCCCGCTTCGGCACACCCGATGAGTTGAAGCAACTGATCGACGATGCTCATGGGATGGGTGTCGCCGTCATTATGGATATCGTTCACAGTCATGCCGTCAAGAATGAGACGGAAGGACTGGGACGTTTCGACGGCTCCTATCACCAGTATTTCCATACCGGCGGCAAACGCGAACATCCGGCATGGGATTCACTCCTGTTCAACTACGGAAAAAACGAGGTATTACACTTCCTGCTCTCCAACTGTAAGTTCTGGATTGAAGAATATAAGTTCGACGGTTTCCGTTTCGATGGCGTCACCTCCATGCTGTACTACAGCCATGGCTTGGGTGAAGCCTTTACCAACTACGGCGACTACTACAACGGACACCAGGATGGCGATGCCATTGCCTACCTGACGCTGGCCAATAAGGTGATCCACGAAGTTAACCCGCAGGCCATCACTATCGCCGAAGAAGTGAGCGGTATGCCCGGGCTGGCGGCCACCGTCGAAGAGGGTGGCTACGGATTCGACTACCGTATGGCGATGAATATCCCCGACTACTGGATCAAGACCATCAAGGAAAAACGGGACGAAGAGTGGCACCCGTCATCCATCTGGTGGGAAACGACCAACCGCCGCTCCGACGAAAAGACAATCAGCTACGCCGAAAGCCACGACCAGGCATTGGTGGGCGACAAAACCATCATCTTCCGCCTGATCGACGCCGAGATGTACTGGCATATGCAGAGTAACGATCATAACTGTACCGTAGAACGGGGCATGGCGCTTCACAAGATGATCCGGCTGGTGACGGCTTCGACCATCAATGGCGGTTACCTCAACTTTATGGGAAACGAGTTCGGTCATCCCGAATGGATCGATTTTCCGCGGGAAGGCAATAACTGGTCGTATAAATACGCCCGACGTCAGTGGGACCTGGTGGATAACTACAACCTGAAATATCATTTCCTCGGCGACTTCGACCGTGAAATGCTCGACCTGATCGGCAACATGAAGGATTTCCAGAAGATACCTATCCAGAAGATATGGGATAGCGACGGCGACCAGATCCTGGCCTATATGCGCAAGGACCTGCTGTTCATCTTCAACTTCAGCCCGAACCAGTCCTATACCGACTACGGATTCCTTACCCCGGTAGGCGAATACGAGGTGGTACTTAATACCGATGCTACGCGCTTCGGCGGTTTCGGTCTGGCTGATGACACCGTTCACCACCTCACCAATTTCGACCCCCTTTACAAGAAGGAAAAGAAAGAGTGGCTCAAACTGTACATCCCTGCCCGTAGCGCAGTGGTCTTACGAAAGTTGAAGTAAAATTGGCTTTGCTGTTCATGCCCGGTCACGGGCATCGTGTTCGTAGCCAGGGGTGCCAGCCCCTGGTAAGGTCATCGGGCAATGATTTTGTGCTGCGTCAGCGGTACTGTATCAACCGAACGGCACCGCTGACGCGCGCATGATTGTATAATAATCAAATCAACCGGGGGCTGACACCCCTGGCTACGAACACGCTACCCCTATGGGGCATACATACATTAATAAAATTATAAACTATTTATACGATGTTATATCCTTTTGTATTCAAGCCTATCCTGAAGAATATCATCTGGGGTGGGTCGGCTATATGTCCGTTTAAAGAAGTGACGCCTGCGCTGGGTGGCATTGGCGAAAGTTGGGAACTGTCGCACGTGGAAGGCAATTATTCCGTAGTGGCAAACGGTGCGTTGGAAGATCAATCGATCGACGAACTGATACAGACCTACGGGGCACAGTTGCTTGGCAAGAAAGTGATCGAACAGTTCGGTACGACCTTCCCTTTGCTGATCAAGTTTATTGATGCGCGCGACGACCTCTCCATCCAGGTGCATCCCGACGATGCACTGGCAAAGGTGCGCCACAACTCGTTCGGCAAGACGGAGATGTGGTATGTGATCAAGGCTGAAAAAGGCGCCGGTCTTTACTCGGGCTTCTCGCAGCCAATCACACCCGAAGAATATGTGCAGCGAGTGGAAGATAATACCATCATGGATGTCCTTCAGCGCTACGATGTAGCAGAAGGAGATGTTTTCTTCCTTCCGGCAGGCCGTGTACACGCCATCGGCGCCGGTTGCTTTATCGCCGAGATTCAGCAGACCAGCAACATTACCTACCGTATCTACGACTACAACCGGAAGGATGCCAACGGTAACGGACGCGAGTTGCATACCGAACTGGCCAAGGATGCCATCGACTACACCTGCCAGCCCGACTATCGTACGCATTACGCTGTCCATCCCAACGCCGCAGTCAACCTGGCGGAATGTCGTTACTTCACTACTAACCTGCTGGAACTGAACAAGCCATTGGAGCGAGACTTTGCCCAACTGGACTCGTTCGTTGTCTATATCTGCATGGAAGGTCATACGGACATCTGCGATGATAAAGGCAATACCCTGACCATTCATCAGGGACAGACCGTCCTTATCCCTGCCGAAACTCAATCCGTTACTATCACTCCTTCGCCGAAAGCCAAGCTGATGGAAACGTATATTGGATAAATCCTCCGGGATGCTGAACACAATAGAATAATTATGGAACGCAGGATACTGATCGTGGAAGACGACACCGGTTTCGGTACGATGCTGAAACACTGGTTCGGACGGAACGGTTTCGAAGCTGTGCTGTGCGGCACTGTGGATACGGCAAAGAAAGAGATTGCGACAGGCCGCTTCGACCTGGTGCTTTCCGACCTGCGCCTGCCCGACGACGATGGTATCATGCTCCTCTCCTGGGTACGTGAGCAAAAGCGTCCCATCCCCTTCATCATCATGACCAGCTACGGCGAGATACAAACCGCCGTAGCCGCTATGAAGTTGGGTGCCTTCGACTTTATGCAGAAGCCGGTGAACAACACGGTGCTGAAAGAAAAGATCGAACAGGCCCTGGGAGGTCAACCCCAACCGGCACCGTTGTCGAAACCGGCCACACTGCCTCCCTCCCCGTCCCATATTATCGGCCACGGCCGGGCAGCCCGCGAACTCGACAACCTGCTTCAAAAGGTAGCGCCGACAATGATGTCTGTCCTTATCCTTGGTGAAAGCGGCACGGGCAAGGAGTTTGCCGCCCGGCGCATCCATGAGTTGAGCAAGCGGGCAAAAGCACCGTTTATCGCTGTCGACTGCGGCAGCCTCTCCCGCGATCTGGCACCCAGTGAACTGTTCGGCCATCTAAAAGGCTCGTTCACATCTTCCATTGCTGATAAAAAAGGGGTATTTGAACTGGCAAGCGGCGGTACGGTATTCCTCGACGAGATCGGTAATCTGTCGTACGAAGTACAGGTGCAGTTGCTTCGCTGTCTGCAAGAGCGGAAAGTACGCCCTGTAGGGTCGGCCACCGATATCCCGGTGGATGTACGCATCATCGTAGCCACCAACGAGAACCTGCCCGATGCCATTGCTCAAAGTCGTTTCCGCGAAGACCTGTACCACCGGCTGAATGAGTTCTCCATCGTCATGCCCCCTCTGCGCGAGCGGAAAGAAGATATCGAACTCTTCGCCACCCACTTCCTCGAACAGGCAAACCGCGAGTTGGGAAAGGACATCCGTTCCTTCTCTGCCGACACGCTCAGTATCTTCCACTATTATTACTGGGGAGGCAATCTGCGTGAATTGCGCAACGTCATCCGTCGTTCCGCCCTCTTCGCCGACGGAAGCGAAATCACCCCATCCGACCTGCCCATCCTCTCCGACCCACTCCTCAGCCAAGAAATGGCGCTCCGTCCCGGCAGCGAAGAAGAACAAAAGGAACAAATCGAAACCGCCGTTCGCCGCGCCAACGGCAACAAAACCCTCGCCGCCAAACTTCTCAAAGTAGACCGCAAGACATTATACAATATGATGCATCGGTTCGGGATGGATATCTGATCATTCCTCCAAGTACTCCGCTCGGATACGAACAAGCGTCTTTTCAGCCTCTTCAATAAGGGTGGAGACATGGTCGTGCCAGTCAGGAAGGGAACTGGAGGGCTGGCCACGGAGGCTGTCCATCAAACGAAGGGTATCGAGGCAGGAAGTAACACCTACCTGTTCGAACATAGGGAGCATCTTGTGACAGATGGCTTGGGCGGACGCAAAATCGTCGGAGGTCTCTGCGGCACCTAATCGGACAAGGTTCTCTTCGGTGGATACAGCAAAAACAGACAGTATCTCGGCTATAGCTTCCTGGTCGTCGCCGAAGAGTTCTTCGAGGGATTCAAAACCACCGGACGAGACAGGAACATCGGTCGATGTGGGGATGGCGATGCCCAACATTTCCCCAAGCATGGCACGACTGACCGGCTTGGATAGATAACCGTCAAATCCGTCGCGAGAGGCTTTGGTCGCATCATAATCACCCCGTCCGGTCATAATCACCACACGGACAGGACGACCCAGCCGACGGACGGTTTGCAGGATGTCAATCCCCGTCATCGTTCCCATCTCCATATCCGTCACTACCAGATCGAAGGACTGCTCACGAACAAGGGTTGTCACCTCTCCCGGACGATTACAGATATGGGCAGGACGGCCCAATTGGGCAAACAAATCGTTGAGCACCGCCAGCAAGGCGGGATCATCGTCTACCACCAGAATATGATGTGCATCCACCCATCCGGCAGGCGATTTCTCCTTTGCGGCATGAACCGGAAGAGTCACTTCGACGGTCGTCCCGACACTTTCGGTAGAATGTACATGTATGCCACCTCCCAGCAGTTCGGTAATTCCCTTAACCACATACATGCCCAGGCCACTTCCGGTCGCCAGTTCGTTATTCTTTTCAACGCGGCGGAAAGGCTTAAACAGTTTGTCCATCTGATCGGCCGGTATCCCGGCACCGGTATCGGTAATACGAAAAAAAGCCAACGGCGTCTTACCCTCAGGTAGGTAAGCCGCATGGAAACGAATGCTTCCCTGCGGCGTATATTTAATGGCATTGGAGAGGATATTGATTACCACCTGCTTGATCTTCAGCACATCACCACGCACCCGTAGGTTATGATCCATACGAAAATCCGATTCGAAGCCAAGCTGCTTACGGCGCGCCAACGGTTCAAACATCATCGCAATCTCACGGCATAATGCATAGAGGTCGAAATCGCTTTCGGAAATTGTCTGCGTGCCCTGTTCCAGGTTAGAGAACTCGAGCAGGTTATTCATCAGTGCCAGGATATGGGTGGCCGACTGCTCTACCGACTCGGCCTGCTCCACAGGCACAAGCCGATCTTTCTTCCACCCTTCCACATTGCCTGAGATAGAGTTGACCGGCGTCTTGATATCGTGAGAAACCGACAGGAATAACTGGTGGCGCGAATCCATGATCCGCCGCAACGCCCGACGAGCCGCCTTCCCTTTGTTAACATCGCTGATGATCAGGATGACGAACAGCAGGATAAGCCCCAACACCACTCCCCCTCCAATAACGGAAAAGGTATAGTTCTCACGAAGCTGGCGTTCACTTTCCTGAATACTGGCAAGGGTAGACGCCATAGTCTGCTTCAAAAGCGTATTGAGTATGGTAGACAATTGGGCCGACAGTTGTTGATCGGTACGAATCAGGCGGTTTACCTGTTCCTCGATGGCGGTGATACGGCTGGTATAATCGATGCTGGCCAGTTCGGTCATCACGCTTACTTCATATAGGATATTGGCTCTTTCCTGTGTGGATAGCCGCATGGAATCAACGACCTGCGTCTGTATCGTCTTCAGCGTATCCACCGAGCGATCGGGCGAGAAGACGGTCGTTAGGCGTTCCCAAAACTTCTTTTTCGGAGTGGTCTGCACGACAGTATCCGTGACGGTCGTAGTCACCACAACCGGATCGATCCGCAACAGGGAATCAAGCGATTGCAACCGCTGACTGATCGTATCCACCGGATTGACACTGACAAACTCCTGGCCCAACCCTGATACGATCCGTCCCTTTTCACGCAACAGCCTACTCACCTGCATCAACAGACTATCCTTCGTTTCCCTGCCGGAAAGAATCCGGAGAGAGTCCGCCAGCCGATCCACTTGATTACTCTTACGCCGGAAACGGGCAAGGTGGGTCTCGTTCCGGGTTGTTACATAAAAGTTGGCCTCCGACTGTGCCTCGTTGACAGTGAAGACCAGGTCGTTTGTCAGGTTCAGCGCCTGGTAATACTGTTCGATGTTCGCTTTCTGGTTACCGATATTTTCCCGTAGCTCATACACATACAGGATCATACCGCCACAAACGGCAGCCACCACCAAATAGATCAGTAGGACTTTAAGGCGAATACCCGATTCAACATTTTCCTTCATGGACACAGTCGTTCATGTGGTAAAGGTAGGAAATATCAGTTAATGGTGAATGATTAATGAGGAATGATTAATGGGGATTCCCCATAGTCACCGTGGAAGCTTCCACACTTCCACACGTTCCACAAAAGCAAGCGTCGAGAGGTCGAAAGGAAGTATACCACTGGCAAACAACCACTTACCACACAAACCACACGCACAAACAGATACTTGGCACGACTATTGCATCATATTTGACAAGTAAATTGGTTTTTAATAGGTATTTAGTATTAAGGTATTAACAAAAAGATAAACGTCATGAAGAAGTTGATTTTAGCTGCTGCGTTTATTTTGGCAACCATATCGTTCGCCATTGCACAGTTAGGTTAGAAAAGAAAGTTTAGGTTAATAACAGAGATAACTAACATAATTTTTTCGGTATATAATATCCCTACTGACGGATGCATTGTGAAATGCTTTCACAGAACTCAGGCGAACACTTAAGAGCGTTCGCCTGAGCCTTTTTATACATATGGGTGACCCCATTCGTTACACTTGAAACCGTTTGATCCACACTTTCAATCCACCGCTTTCGGCTGGGTGGCCATACTGACAACATACATCATCAGAAAAGAGAGCGGAAGGGCGAAGATCAGCGGGTCAATAGCAAACCAGGGATAAACGTCAATCAACACATCCCGTCCGAGCAATGCCTTGCAGAGACCCAACGGGGCGGCTTCCGCTTTGTGGAGGAATGCCATACAGAAAAGACTTGCCAGGATACCTGTCCACAGACTGGCAAGGGCACCCTGTTTGGTCGCTTTCTTCCAGTAGAGCGAGCAGAAATAGGCCGGCAGGAAGGTAACGGCGCAGACGCCCATAAACAAGGCTGTTCCACGGGCAATGATACTGGCGCTCAATACATAGCAGATGATATAACTGAGGACGATCGAACAGAGCACACCAAAACGGATGCCCATCGTCGAATTATGATCTTTGTTACGGCCCAGTTTCGGGAACATATCCGCACCAAACGCGCTACCCATCGTGTGGAACTGGGCGCTAAGCGTCGACATACTGGCCGACAGGATACAGAGCATAAAAAGGGCGCCGAACCAGTCGGGCATCGCCTCGTCAATAAAGAGCGGAATGATCTTATCCATATCCGACGTCATATCAGCGGCAACCATACCATGTTTTTCCATAAAGAAGATGTTCGACAACGGGCCGATATGGTAGATGCTACCCACTACGATAAAGATAAAGAGACAGCCGATCAGCACACCGCGATTGAGTTGCTTGTTGCTTCCCACTGTCATAAAACGTACCACCAACTGTGGTTGTGCCAAACAACCGATTCCCACACCGAGGATAAGCGAAGTAACCAGCGTGTACCACTGCGGTGAGCCGGTGACGGGCATAGCCGTCCATCCCTGGTGGCCGAGGGCATGGAAACGTTCGGGCACGAGCGGCGCCATATCAGTCAGTGTACGGTTGGCTTCCGAGAAGCCCATTCCGATTACATGATAGAACCAGAAAAGCATAAAGCCCATACAGATCACCATAATCACTGCCTGAAGGGCATCTGTATACATTACACCCTTCAGTCCTCCTGAGATCACATAAGCGGCTACCACAAGTGTGAAGACAAGCAGGGCAAAGTCATAGTCCACCTGGAACATCTGTTCGACAAACACCGCTCCCCCCTTCATCACCACAGCAGCGTAGAGCGGCATACCGATAAAGACGATCGTCGCCACAAACACCTGTACTGTGCGCGATCCATAGTGTATCCCAAGGAATTGCGGAAAGGTACGGGCGTTATAGTGTGCACCGATTGCACGCGTCTTACGTCCGAAGAAGATAAAGGCCACAACGACCCCCATCAGCATATTCAGCACACAGAGCCACTGGATCCCCATCCCGAAGGTAGCGGAAAAACCCCCAAAGCCCACAATGGCCGAGGCGGAGATAAAAGTAGCGCCGTAGGACAGTGCCATGAGCAACGTTCCCGTTTTACGTCCACCCAACAGATAATCACTCGCATCTTTCGTGCGGCGGTAGCCCAGGTAACCCAGGAAAGCCAGCACAAACATATAAACCAGCACAATAATTCCTAATACTAACGTACTCATGGCTGCGGATTTTCAGGGTTATTACTGTCTTTGTCTTCACTGTCCCAACGGGTAATACCATACCAGATGGAAAATACGAGGCAGCCGATACCCAGAAGGTAGGCTAAAAGAATGCCAGGGTCGTTGATGCCGAACATAAAATATGTAATGATTAATGGTGAACAATTAATGATTAATAGGAACACTCCGGGTTAAATCCGGACCAGGTCACTCTCGCAGATATAATCCAGGTTGCTACGACGGATCACTTCGCGGGCGCTCTCGCGGTTGTTGGTGCGGATAACAATGACAGAACTTCCGTTGATAGAGAAACAATACATATATTCGATCGTCAGCCCTGCCTGTGTAAAGCAGCCCAGCACCTTGGCAAAGCTGCCGGCCTGCGAATCGGTCTTGATAGCCAGCACATCGGTGAGGTTGACGCTTACATTATGTGCTTTCAGTAGCGTATACGCTTTCTGTGGATCGCTCACGATCATACGCATGATACCGAATTCCATGGTGTCGGCCACCGTAGCAGCGATGATGCGGATGTTCTCACTGGCCAGCAGGTCCAGTATGACGCTCATGGTCCCGTACTTATTTTCCAGAAAGATGGAGATTTGATGTACTGTCATAACGTTGGATGTATTAGGGTTGAACGATTAGAAAAGTTTACGGAGGTCTTTCACGCGTACGGCTTTCCCTTCCGACACAGGCAGGGAACCTTTGCTCACCAGCTTGATGTGGGGCGTAATCAGCAGTTCGTCACGAAGTTGGCGGGTGATACGCTTCGTCAGGCGCTGCAAGACGGTATAGTCGTCAGTAAAGAGGCTGCTCAGTTCCACCTCGATCAGCATCTCGTCGCTGTTGCTGATGGTTTCGAGTGTGATGAGGTAGTTACTTCCCAACTCTTCAAACGCCATGAGTATCTTCTCGATCTGGATCGGGAAGATATTGACTCCTTTGAGGATGATCATATCATCGCTGCGCCCTTTGAATCGGGCAAGTCGTTTGTGCGTACGACCACAGGGGCAGTCGCCAGGCAGGATGCAGGTGAGGTCGCGGGTACGATAACGCAACAGCGGCATAGCTTCACGGCGGAGGGTAGTAAGCACCAACTCGCCTGTTTGGCCATCAGGCACAGGTTCGAGGGTGACGGGATCAATAATCTCCACGATCGTGTAGTCTTCCCAGATATGCAGGCCATTCTGTTCGGGACACTCAAAGGCCACACCCGGGCCATTCATTTCCGACATACCGAAGCAATTATAGGCCTTTACTCCGAGCAGTTGCTCGATGCGGCGGCGTTGTTCTTCGGAGTGTGGTTCGGCACCGATACAGATAGTATGCAGGTTGGTATCACGTTTCGGATCAAGCCCCTCGGCATACATGACTTCTGCCAGGCGTGTGGCGTAGCTGGGGATGATATGCAGACAGGTGGTGCCAAAATCAGTGATAAATTTAATCTGTCGTTTAGAGTTGCCGGCAGCGGCAGGCACGGTGAGTGCACCCAACTTCTCGGCGCCATACTGGAAGCCCAGTCCGCCGGTGAACATGCCATAACCCGACGTATTCTGGAACACATCCGTATCGCGCAAGCCCACCATATACATACAGCGAGCAACCTGGTTGGCCCAGTCTTCGATATCGCTGGCAGAGTGCAGCACGACGGTAGGATTTCCCGTAGTTCCACTCGACGAATGCAGGCGAACACACTCTTTCAAGGGAATCGCTGCCATTCCGAAGGGATAGCTGTTACGCAAGTCTTCTTTCGTAGTGAAGGGGATCCGTTTCAAGTCGTCGAGCGAGTGGATACCGGATGCTGTAATACCTTTTTCGGCAAACAACTTCCCGTAGAAGGGAGACTTCGCTGCCAACTCAACAGTTTGGCGAAGACGCTCCAATTGGAAGCGTTCCAAGTCGGGGCGGCTTATCGTCTCAATGTCTTTCTGCCAGTATTTTTGTGTCATGGTCTATTAAACTGTGTCGTTTTTCGATGATTAAGAGTGCAAATGTATAGCTTTTTCCAAGAAAATGCGCATCTTTTGTTGAAAAAGAAAGAAGAACAAGAGCTGCAAGGGCTATAAAGGCCCTTCTTCTTTTAAAAACGACCAATAAAAAAAACGGCACAACAATCAAAATAAATAAGCCTCACTATATCCCAATTCCCCTATTTTTACGTATGTTTGCAGAGAATACTTAATTGACCTTAAGAATTGTTATGAGGATATTGTTATTTCTCTATGCTTTTTTGTTCTTGACACTCATCCCACACAACGCCTCCGGATCGGGGGATTACCAATTTAACCGGATCTCTACTGAACATGGATTATCCAGCAGTGAGATCAAATGTATATTCAAAGATAGTAACGGTTTTATGTGGTTTGGGACGCCGTCGGGATTGAACCGCTATGATGGACACCAGATTCAGCGGGTCAACCAGGATTTGAGTCTACTGAAAGGTTCGGCTAATAACGATATTGAACGGATCGAAGAAGCATCTGACGGTAAATTATGGATGCGTACGGCTTTCGGCTATACAGTCTACAACCTGCGACAGGAACGTTTTGAATATGATATTGTACCTTTAGTGCAACAACTGGTTGGCGTAGACGGATTCCAACGCCTCTATATCGACAAAGCCAAGAACTATTGGTTCGTCACTACAGACGACATCCGCTTTCGCAATCCCAACGAAGACACATTCACGATCCTCCCGCTGAATAAGGGCGACGAAGCGAATCCGTACACATTGGTCGATATCGCACAGGGAGAAAACAAGTATTGGTTCTTGTATACCAACGGCCTGTTGGAATGTATGGATGCCCAAACGCATAAAATCATCGGGCGTTATACCGGGCTGCAGAAAAAGGTTCCGGCAGCGGGGATCAGTACCCTTCGCCTGTTCATCAGCTCCACCGGGGAAGTATGGATATATGCCATCAACAGTGATATCGGCGTAGCCTCGTTCAATATGCTCAGTAATGAATGGGATATTTATTCATCGGAATACCCGGCATCCCATCGTCTCTACATCCCGACCAATATCGTTTTTGCATTAACGGAAGACAGCAAAGGGAATATGTGGATCGGCTCCGACCACGGCGGCATCACAATGGTCAACAAGAAGGCCGGTACTAAAGAATACATCCGCCACAACACATCGGATCCGCTGAGTCTGCCCGAAGACGCTGTCAAGAGTATCTGCTGCGATGACCTGGGGATCATCTGGCTCGGGACCTACAAGCAGGGCGTAGGCTACTACTACGATGGCATGTTCAAGTTCAAATTCCAAGGACAGGAAAACCAGATTCCTTACGCAGACATCAACAGCTTCCAGGAGGACCCAAAAGGCAACCTGTGGATCGGCACCAACGGCGGCGGCTTGATCTATTACGACCGCAAACTCGACAAATACACCCAATATACCCACCACCACGGCGACCCGAGAACTCCTTCGGGCGACGTGATCGTGAGTATGGCGTACGACCAGGCCGGTAAGCTCTGGATCGGTTACTACCTTGAGGGGCTCGACTGTTTCGACGGACAAACCTTCACCAACTACCGGCAGAACCTGAACAATCCGGAAGGAATGACCGACAATAACTTCTGGGTGCTGACTACCGACAAAAATGGCCTCCTCTGGGCCGGTACGTTGAACGGCGGGGTATTGCTGATCGACCCAGCCACAGGTAAACGACTGAAACGTCTTGAATGTAGCGGTTCTGTGTATGCTATTATCCAAAAAAAATCGGGCGATATACTGGTCGGAAGCCAGGGCGGCATCTTTATCTACAACAAGGAAGAAGACCTGTTGGTGCCTTATGAACCGGAAGCCTTGGGTGATGTTCAACTCACCCGATACGATATCAGCAGTCTGCATGAGGACAACCGTGGACTGATCTGGATCGGCACACGCAACGGGTTGTTCGTTTTTAACCCTTATTCGGGCCGACACCACCTGTTTAACTCTACCAATGGCCTGGCAGCCGACCTGATCCAGAACATCCAGGAAGACGAGGCGCATAATATCTGGGTATCTACCAACCTCGGATTGTCGGTCGTAGGCGTATACACCAAGATGGAAGAGCCCGGTTATTTCTACCATATCGACAATTACAACACCGATGATGGCCTGACAGGGCGGCAGTTCAATTTCAGCGCAGGCTTCGCCACATCGAAGAACGAACTGATCTTTGGCGGGACATCCGGATTCAACCTGTTCCTCCCGTCGGAAGTAACACATTCGGAAGGAAATCCCCGAGTCATACTCACAGGGCTTCAGATATACAACAATAACATCCACCCCGGCATCAAATACGACGGACGTTACCTATTGAAAGAAAGTATTACCCAACTGAAAGAACTGGTGCTAAGTTACAAAGACAAATACTTCACCCTCTCGTTTGCCGCACTCGATTATACCGATGCCGGACGCGCACGCTATTACTACAAGCTGGAGGGATTTAACAACCAATGGCTCGAAGCCGACCGCGAAAGCCGGAAAGTGACCTTCACGAACCTGAACCCGGGACACTACATATTCCACCTGAAAGCCATCAGCAACGACCTTTCCACGACAGGATACCCCATCGCCCTTTCCATTGTTGTCCATCCACCGTTCTGGCAAACCATTTGGGCATGGATGGTCTATATGCTGTTTGTCATCGGCACCCTGCTCTACTATTGGCGTTACACGACACGTAAGGCCGAAAAGAAACTGATGTATGCCCGCGAACGCATGCAAACCATACAGCAGCATCAGATACATGAGATGAAACTACGCTTCTTCACCAATATCAGCCACGAATTCCGAACTCCGCTTACATTGATCCTTACACCGCTCGAAGGCCTATTGAAGAAGACACAGGACCCGGACGACAAGGTCACCCTCACCATCATCCACCGTAATGCACAGCAATTGCTCCAGTTGGTGAACCAGCTCCTCGACTTCCGCAAACTGGACGTGCGCGGACATACGCTTAACAAGGCTTTCAATGACCTGGCTGAACTGATCCGCGAACAGTCCGACCTCTTCACCGAACTGCTCTCAAGCAAACAGATCAGCCTGACGATACGCACTGAGCCGGATCACCTCTACACCAACTTCGATGCCGACAAGATTGCCAAAGTACTGGTTAACCTGCTGTTCAACGCCCAGAAGTTCACCCCTACGAGCGGACATATCGAGCTCCTCATGCAGGCTATACCGGGAGAAAAAAAGGTACAGATCACCGTAACCGACAACGGTATCGGCATTCCCGAAGAGGCCATAGAGAAGATATTCGAACGCTTCTATCAGGTCAAACAGACCGACGAAGTGAACCACCAGGAGGGCGGAAGCGGTATCGGATTGCACCTGGCGAAAGAATTCGTTTCCTTGCACGGTGGTGAGATGTGGGCCGAAAACAGGCCCGAAGGAGGCAGCCGCTTCACAGTGATACTTCCTATCGAGGAAGACCCGGTAACCGCCAAGCCGGGAACAGACATAAAAACATCAGAAGCCCGGACCGCAGAAGCCCCGGCGGAAACCAAAGACATAGACGACCTGCTGATGATCTCCCATCCGGCAACACCTGATGAAAAACCAAAACTGCTGATCGTAGACGACGTCGAAGACTTCCGCCTCTACCTCTCCGGCCGGTTGAAAGACCAATACGCCATCCTCGAAGCCTCCAACGGTATCGACGGCCTGGAACTGGCCCTGCAGGAGATACCCGACATGATCCTTACCGATGTGATGATGGCCCGTATGGACGGTATTGAGATGAGCAAGCGCATAAAGGCCGACATCCGCACGTCCCATATCCCCATCATCCTGCTTACCGCCAAGAGTGGCGAAGAAAGCAAGTTGGAAGGGCTGGCGGCAGGTGCTGACGACTATATCACGAAGCCTTTCAACATGGATATCCTGATGGTCAAGATACACAACCTGGTGGAACGTGGCCGTATGCACCGGGAGGCATTCAGGGAACAGGTTCGCATCGAACCGTCGAAGATCACCGTCAACTCGCTCGATGAAAAACTGATACGTAAGGCGATCGAATACACCGAAGCCCACATGGCAAATCCCGACCTGTCGGTCGAGGAGTTGAGTCGCGAAGTGGGTATGAGCCGCGCCACCCTGTACAAAAAGATACTGTCGCTCACCGGGCGCACGCCGGTCGAGTTCATCCGCGTCGTACGCCTCAAGCGTGGAGCACAGTTGTTGAAGGAAAGTCAACTTACCGTTTCGGAAATCGCCTATATGGTCGGTTTCAACAATCCGAAGTATTTCCGTAAGTACTTCAAGGACGAATTCGGTGTCCTGCCGTCACAATACGGGGGAAAAGATGAGTGATGGTCGGAGAATATCGTTACATTTGCGCATTCATAATATGGCGACGGCATGACATACGCAGAAACGATTGACTATCTATACTCCAGCACCCCGGTGTTCCAGCACAGCGGCGCGTCAGCCTATAAACCCGGGCTTGGCACCAGCCTGACATTGGACAGGCTGCTTGATTATCCGCATACGGCCTACCGTACCATCCATATTGCAGGCACCAATGGCAAAGGCTCGGTAAGCCATCTGTTAGCTGCCGTCCTGCAAGAGGCTGGCTACAAAGTGGGGCTTTATACCTCTCCGCACCTCGTGGATTTCCGCGAGCGTATCCGGGTGAACGGACAGAAGATATCCGAACAATACGTGGTGGATTTCGTCGACCGCTGGCGCGACCGCTTCGAACCGCTTCATCCTTCTTTCTTCGAACTGACATCCACAATGGCTTTCGACTACTTCCGGAAAGAGCATGTAGACTATGCCGTGATCGAGACCGGCCTGGGCGGACGACTGGATAGTACCAACATCATCACGCCCATCCTGAGTGTGATCACTAATATCAGCTTTGACCATATGCAGTTCCTGGGCAATACACTACCCGTTATCGCGGCAGAGAAAGCGGGCATTATCAAGCCTGGCGTGCCGGTGGTAACCGGAGATATGGACGACCGCGACGTCTTTGATGTTTTCGTCCGCAAGGCCATCGCCGAACGGTCGCCCTTCTATCCCTCTACCGACGAATACCCGCAAACGAGCATTCGTCAGGAAAACGGACAGTGGATGTGCGGCACAGCCGACTACGGCATTGTCATAAGCGAGTTGCGAGGCGCTGTCCAAAGGCATAACATGGCGACCGTACTTACCGCTCTCCGCGTACTGAAGAAGCAGGGAGTACGTATCCCTGCCGAAGCCGTTCGCGAAGGCTTCGCCCGTGTCACCACCCTCACGGGACTGATGGGGCGCTGGCAGGTAGTCGGAGAAAAGCCCACCACCATCTGCGACACCGGGCATAATACCGGTGGTTGGATACACCTCTCCGCTCAGCTTCAGGAAACGCAAAAAAAACATCCCACCCTCCGTATGATTATCGGAATGGTGAACGATAAAGATATAAACGGTGTGCTGACGCTGATGCCGGCCAATGCCGTTTACTATTTTACGCAGGCATCCATCGCCCGCGCCTTGCCGGCGGAAGAGTTAGCCGCTGCGGCAACTGCCCACGGCTTGAAAGGTAAAACCTATCTATCCGTAGCCGATGCCGTACAAGCCGCCCGCAAGGATGCTGCCCCCGACGACTTTCTTTTTATCGGCGGCAGTACCTTTATCGTAGCAGACTTCTTTGCTATTACTAATAGATAAATTACATAAGTTATGACAGAAAAGACACACAAACTAATGAGCGACTCTCCCGCTATTCGCTGGACAGCCTTGCTTTTCCTTTCATTCGCCATGTTTTGCTCGTATATCTTCATGGATATACTTTCGCCGATTAAGGACCTGATGCAATCAACCCGTGGATGGGACTCTACGGCTTTTGGCACGATGCAGGGATCGGAAACATTTTTGAATGTCTTTATCTTCTTCCTGATCTTCGCCGGTATTATCCTGGATAAAATGGGCGTCCGCTTTACGGCGATTTTGTCGGGTGCTGTCATGCTTATCGGTGCATCCATCAATTGGTATGCCGTCACGGAAGGTTTTGCCGGGAGCGGTTTGGAAGTGTGGTTCACCAATAACCTGAATTACATTCCAGGCTTCGACGAATTAGGCATTTCGCCTTTCTACCTGGGTATGCCTGCCTCCGCTAAATTTGCCTCTGTCGGTTTCATGATCTTCGGATGTGGCGTTGAAATGGCTGGTATCACGGTTTCACGCGGTATCGTAAAATGGTTTAAAGGCCGTGAATTGGCACTGGCTATGGGATCGGAAATGGCGTTAGCACGTTTAGGTGTAGCGACCTGTATGATTTTCTCGCCGGTGTTTGCCAAGTTAGGCGGACATATTGATGTTTCCCGCTCAGTGGCTTTCGGCGTGGTACTGCTGATGATTGCCCTGATCATGTTTATTGTTTATTTCTTTATGGACAAAAAACTGGATGCACAAACAGGTGCGGCTGAAGAAAAAGACGATCCATTCAAAGTCAGCGATATCGGCAAGATATTGTCAAGCAGCGGTTTCTGGTTGGTAGCTTTGCTTTGCGTACTGTATTATTCAGCGATCTTTCCCTTCCAGAAATATGCGGTAAATATGCTGCAATGCAACCTGACGTTTACCGAAGTACCGGCCGGTTCTTTCTGGGCTTCGAACACGGTGACTATTGTACAGTATTTAATTATGTTGGTAGTGGCTGCGACCGCTTTCGCCAGCAACTTCAGCAAGAAGACGTTAAAGGTTGTCTTGTTGACTGTTTCTGTTTGCTGTCTGGTTATCTTCTGTTATATGGGCTATATGCGCCAGTCGGCAGAAACGATCTTTGCCGTATTCCCCCTCCTGGCAGTAGGTATCACACCGATCCTCGGTAAATATGTAGACAATAAAGGAAAGGCAGCATCCATGTTGATGTTCGGTTCTATCCTGTTGATTATATGCCACCTGACATTCGCCTTTATATTGCCGCTCTTCAAGGGTAGTGATATGGGTGTGATCGTTGCCTATGTAACCATTCTGGTACTTGGCGCTTCGTTCTCATTGGTGCCTGCTGCCTTGTGGCCGTCTGTGCCCAAATTGGTAGACAGTAAAGTCATCGGTTCGGCGTATGCGCTGATTTTCTGGATCCAGAACATCGGTTTGTGGTTGTTCCCGCTGTTGATCGGTAAAGTATTGGACGCTTCCAACCCGGATATCGTACAAGCATTGGAAGATGGCAGCATGACACCCGAAGTTGCCGCCACCTCCTACAACTATACGAACCCGCTCATCATGCTCGCCTGCCTGGGCGTAGCCGCCTTGATCCTTGGCTTCGTACTGAAAATTGTGGACAAGAAGAAAGGGATTGGCCTGGAATTACCCAATATCAAGCATTAAAAGTTACGCGTTATGATCTGTTTCCCGAATGCCAAGATCAACCTCGGACTGAACATCACCGCGAGACGTCCCGACGGCTACCATAACATCGAAACCGTCTTCTACCCTATCCCGGTAAAAGATGCGTTGGAGATTGTGGCAGCCGATGCCGACTCGTTCTCGCAGACGGGTATCCCCGTCGATGGCGACCCAGCCGACAACCTGGTGATAAAAGCCCTCCGGCTCCTTCGGGAAACCTATCCTATACCGCCGCTCGAGATACACCTCCGCAAAGCCATTCCCTTCGGGGCAGGGCTTGGCGGAGGCTCGGCCGACGCTGCCCGTATGCTGATGTTGGTGAACGACTTCTGCGGGCTCGGCCTTCCCGTCAACGAACTGGAACGGTTGGCTGCCCGTATCGGCGCCGACTGCCCGTTCTTTATCCGCAACACCCCGGTGTTTGCCAGTGGAACGGGAAATGTATTCAGCCCGGTCAACCTCAGCCTCAAAGGTTACTATATCTGCCTTGTGAAGCCTGATGTGGCCGTATCCACGAAGGAGGCTTATGCGATGGTGACCCCTGCACCGCCAGCCATCTCCCTGAAAGAGATCATTCAGCGACCAGTGTCGGAATGGCGCGAAGCAATGGTCAACGACTTCGAAGCCAGTATCTTCCCCCACCACCCCGCCATCGCGGAGATCAAGGACAACCTCTACCGCTGCGGTGCCGAATATGCCGCCATGTCGGGTTCAGGTTCTTCCGTCTTCGGATTATTTAACACGCCCGTCTCCCTCAAGGACGCCTTCTCCCATTGTTATGTGTGGGAGGGAAAGCTGGAATAAGAAAAAGATATGAGCGGACTGCGACCCGATGCCTGGCTGCCTACCACCAAGAAAGAGATGGAGGCTCGTGGATGGGATTACCTCGATGTAATCCTTTTCAGTGGAGATGCCTATGTGGATCACCCCTCGTTCGGAGCGGCTGTTATCGGCCGTATCCTTGAAGTCGAAGGCCTCCGTGTCGCTATCGTGCCGCAACCCGACTGGCGAGGCGACCACCGCGACTTTACCAAGCTGGGTATTCCCCGTCTCTTTTTTGCCGTCTCAGCCGGAGCGATGGACTCGATGATCAACCATTACACCGCCAACAAACGCCTACGCAGTGACGACGCCTACACGCCCGACCGCCGCGCCGGCATGCGTCCCGACTACCCCAGCATCGTCTATACGAATATTCTAAAAGAACTATACCCGGATGTCCCCGTCGTTCTCGGCGGTATCGAAGCTTCCCTGCGACGGCTGACGCACTACGACTACTGGCAGGATAAACTGAAGCCGGGTATCCTGGTCGAAAGCCATGCCGATATGCTAATATATGGTATGGGCGAACTGCCCGTCCGCACGCTGGTACGCCGCCTACAGGCAGGCGAACCTTTTGCCTCACTCACCGATATCCCGCAAACGGCCTACCTCACTACGTCTGCCGGTGAACAACCCAACGACATCACCCTCTTCTCCCACGAAGAATGCCTGGCCGACAAGAAAAAACAAGCGCAGAACTTCCGTCACATCGAGGAGCAGTCAAACCGCTACGAAGCCAGCCGTATCCTCCAGGCGGTAGCCAAGCAGACCATCGTAGTCAACCCACCCTACCCGCCAATGACGGAAGCCGAGATTGACGCCTCCTATGATCTGCCCTACACCCGTCTGCCGCATCCGAAATACAAAGACAAGGTGATACCCGCATTCGAAATGATCAAGTTCTCGGTCAATATCCACCGGGGCTGTTTCGGCGGATGCGCCTTCTGTACCATCTCGGCCCACCAAGGTAAGTTTATCGCCTCGCGCAGTAAGGCCTCTATATTGAAAGAAGTGAAAGCCATCGCCCAGATGCCCGATTTCAAAGGCTACCTCAGCGACCTCGGCGGCCCGTCGGCCAATATGTACGCCATGAAGGGTCGCGACGAGTCGATCTGCCGCCTCTGCAAGAAACCGTCGTGCATCTCGCCCGTGATCTGCAAGAACCTCAACGCCGACCACCGTCCGCTGCTCGACATCTACGCAGCTGTGGATAAGCTACCGGATATCAAAAAATCCTTCGTCGGCAGTGGTGTGCGCTACGACCTGCTGCTGCATCGTTTCGACAACGAGGCACTGAATAAGTCGGCCCGCACCTATATGGAAGAGCTGATTCTCCGCCACGTTTCCGGCCGCCTTAAGGTAGCGCCCGAGCATACACAGAACAATGTACTCAAGCTAATGCGCAAGCCCCCCTTCGAGCAGTTTGGCCAGTTTAAGAAACACTTCGACCGCATCAACAGCGAGCAGGGCCTCAACCAACAACTCATCCCCTACTTCATCTCCAGCCATCCCGGTTGCACGGAAGAAGATATGGCTGAGCTGGCCGTCCTCACCAAAAGCCTCCACTTCCAACTGGAGCAGGTGCAAGACTTCACCCCCACCCCCATGACCCTCGCCACCGAGATCTACTACACCGGTTACCATCCCTATACGATGGAACGCATCTACACCGCCCATACCCCGAACGAGAAACTCGCCCAACGCCAGTTCTTCTTCTGGTACAAGCCCGAATCCCGCCCGCAAATCATGCAGACCCTCCGCCGCATGAACCGCAAAGACCTCATCGACCGCCTCTTCGGCCCCGTAAAAAGGAAGTAACCATGATATCTTACGCTTAAAAGATCTTGCCACCGATGCCACAGTAAGAGCAAAAGTATTATCTTTGTATTTAGATACAGTAGTATCGAAATACAGGCATAACCAGGTTAATAAGATACAGTAGTATGCATTTGCTTTACAATTTCGATATAGAAAGTCCAGAGGAGTTACTGACTATTCTCGCCCGGAACATGCAGAAACGCAGGCTTGAGAAAGGGCTTTCCCGAGAGGCGCTTACCGAGTTCAGCGGTGTCCCGACACCCACGATTGCCAAATTTGAGCAAAAGCATACAATCTCCTTAGCCTCCTATGTGGCATTGGCTAAGGCACTGGGATATTCCAACGCTATAAAAGAACTTCTATCCGAACCGCTATTCAGCACGATGGAGGAACTGGAAATGATTAACAAGAATAAAAACAGAAAGAAAGGCCGCAATGAAATCAATAGATAAACTAACAGTAACCTACCACAACCGGAACGTCGGAACGCTCAGCGTAACCCCCAACCACCTGTGTGCCTTTCAATATGATAAAGAGTGGCTGGCCAATGGTTTTTCCATATCACCACTCGACCTACCGTTACAATCAGATCTATTCATTGCCAAACCAGAGCCATTCTGGGGAAACTTCGGCATCTTCGAGGATAGTCTGCCTGATGGCTACGGACGTTATCTTCTCAACCGCTTACTAAAGAAACAGTGTGTAAATGAAAACGAGCTAACTCCCTTGCAACGATTGAGCATTGTCGGAACATCAGGCATGGGAGCTCTTTGTTATACGCCTGAGGCATACATTGGTGAGGAGAAATCACTCCCCAAACTGGACGTCCTTCAGCAAATGGCATTGGATGTACTATCAGAAAAATCGGATAAAGACGAAGAGGTGCTTTACTTTAACAGTGGTAACTCAGGTGGATGCCGCCCCAAATGCCTACTCCACGACGCTGAGGGCTCCTGGTTAGTAAAGTTCAGACACACATACGACCCCAAAGATATGGGGGCCATGGAGTACCGCTATAATGAGATCGCCCGTCAATGTGGCATAACGACCCCTGATTTTAAACTGATGGATGGAACGTATTTTGCGACCAAGCGATTTGATATCGAAAACGGTGTCAGGCTGCATATTGCCACAGCAGGAGCACTCCTCAATGAATCAATCGCACAACCCAAACTGGAGTATAAAACACTACTCCACCTGACTGGCTATCTTACGCAAGACCCCAAGCAGGTAGATGAAATGTTCCGACGCATGGCTTTCAATGTATTGACGGAGAACAAAGACGACCATGCCAAAAACTTCAGCTTTGTCTGTAAAAAGGGAATCTGGTCATTGGCTCCGGCCTACGACTTAACCCGGTGTACTAACGGATACAACGGAGAACACGCTACATCTGTCAATAATCACGGAAATCCAAGCATTGAAGATATGCTTATCGTCGGAGAGAGTATTCGCATACCTCGAAAAAGAGGACGTGAGATGATCATGTGTTTAGCAGAAGGTTGCTCCGAAATAGCATCTAAAGATTATATCTCCGCGCTGAAGAAAATGTAAATCGTTCATTTTCTGCAATACGCAAGTTTAATGCATTGCTTACACCCCCGCAATACGCATATTCTCGGGCTTCAAAACAACGGATCAATGTCAAAACCCAGTGGAACCACGATCTTCAAACATTCATGGAAGTGTCTCGATTTGCACACTCCCCGATATAATTAAGTCCACAGACTGTTCTCATACTTTTTTATACTACACCGCTACATTTTTGACATAAAGAGCTATCATTCAGTGATTTGACTAGTGTAGGGTTTTTAAAAGCCTACACCACCTATACACCTGGAAGTTGAGTATGCCTGTTTCACAAATCTGCGCCTAAGAGTTGTTTCATCGACATCTAGATGTTGTTGTAACGACATCTGGACGTTGTTGCAACAACATCTAAGCCTAGATTCAGGGAGTGTAGGGCATGTAGGGTTTTCGAAGAAACCTACATCGGATAAACGGCTTATTTTTAGTATAGTTACACCCCTAGTGTAGAGGTGTAGGCATTTTTATTATTCGACTATTGGTACGGTGGAATGGGCGTTTTTCTTCACCGTAATCTGTCCCAAAAATCATCATTATGTTCCGAAACGATCGTCATTATGTTCCGAAACAAACGCGATGACGTTCGTTTTCGATCGTCATTATCTTTTTTGTGGCGATTTGTCGATTTGACAATCCTGGATGCTGGCCTTGAGGAAACCAGGCCTGCATGTCAGCCTGCTGGCTTGTGCATCTCAACCGGCTGAGGCCTGCGCCTCGCCGGGGTGAGGCGCAGGCCTCAATTCATCTTCAGATTCGGACAGACTTGAAAGTGCCGTTATCAAAAGTAGTCCGGCACACAGATAACACAGATCAGACACATTCATGAATCACCCCATCCATTTATTACCTGACACAAAAATCAGTCAGTGAGGCGACAGCCCGGATGTCGCTGAAGGAGACCTTATGTTCTTTTATATAGGCTTCGATCTGTGCTTTCTTCTCTGGAAAGAGTTTCATCAGCGACTTGGCATTGTTGAATTTCTTTTTGTTGGTACCGATTTCGAGGACGTAGGAGATTTCGTCGACGCATTCATACACGGCGATGTCTGTCATCTGCAACTGGCGGCCTTCGGCTAATTTAGACACATCGATATTCTCCACGGAACCTTGTGTGGTAAGCCCCATGGCGCCTTTCTTGCCCCGGTTTACGACCTTCCGCTTGTAATCCGCCATCAATTTGTAGTGAGGGGTAATATGGACAACATCGAGGAAGTGGGACCCGTAAGGGATCATTTTATGGTCACCCAGGAAGATGGTATCCACCTGTGAGATAGGTTCCAGCTTCATGATCTCTCCGTTTTCTATAAAGTGCATTTCCTGCTTGATGCAGTCATAGTTGAATTCGGCACGCATTGGCGCACTCTGTTTGCCGGTTGCTATACTGGTGGTAAACTGATCAAGCAAATAAGCGCTTCGTTCTTGCGTCTGGGCCGACAACAGGGCGGGAATAAACAGGCAAAGTAAACACAGTGTATTTCTCATATCTTTCTGACTTAACTATATAGACCCTGCGAATATACAAAAAAGAAGGGTGTACCGAGGCACACCCTTCCTGTTTATCTAAATAGTTTTATTCACCCACCCCCAACCACAAACAGTCAAGTTTAATTTCTTAATGTTTTATACGAATTTTCGTGGTTTTCACATGATTACCTGAAGTGATTCTAACAACATAATTACCATTCGGAATACTAGAAACATCTATTTGATTATAATCAGACAATAATATGCCATTCTTTTTTATCACTCCTGTATTTAGATCAATTATTTCATACCTCTCATTTGATAGAGTAGCAGAGATAGGCGGATATCCGACTCCATACTTACACTATATAATGCATTAGGGTTATATTCGTTATAAGCATAGAAAGAAACTTCCTGCGTAGATGTAAAGCCACCCAGCCAATTCATAGTATATTTAATCCGGACATACCCCATATTTAGAGCCACTACTTACCGACTAAAAAATTAAGAGAAGGGGCTACTCCCTTGCGGTTTCACCCCGTTGTTGTAATTTTGTTTTTGACGAAAACTAAAAAAACAATGCACGCCCATCACAAAAACACACATCTCAAACAAACATATAAATGAAGTTTAAAAAAATAAGCAAAAAAATACATATTTTAGTTGCAAACTACAATTAATTACACTACAATTGTAGTTGATTTGCAGATCACTGTTGTTTAACATTTTAAAAATTATCGCAATGAAAAAGACACTCTTACTCCTCTTCTTTTTGATGATTATTGGAAAATCCTTTGGTCAGGTTCAGCGCATACAATTAGATGCGATTCATTATGATGCAACGACAGATGTGCCTTTGGTATACAGCAATACGTTTAATGATTTAAGTGGCTATACACTTGACTTCAACCTTCCTTTTGCTACTCATTTTCTGATAAGCGGAACACATGTTGAATTCACTATCCAGCGCGAAGACGTCTTGTTCTATTTTTTCAGAAATCCATCTGCCACATCATTTGATCTTCAAGTTAATCTATACAGGTTTGGCATTCTCTCTGCCGTAGGAATAATAACAATCACAATAACCCGGTAGGGAACTTTCCGAATCTGCATAGAGTACAATGGCATCAATCTATTAGAATAAAAGAGTATTTTTATTTGCTATCAATAAACAACAAGTAAAAATACTCTTTTCTTCATATCCCCTCATAAAAAAAACGATCCCTTACATTAATCCCTTCATAGAAATAAAACCCGAGACTACTCGACCATTATCAATTTTTCGACCGTGCGGATACCTTTTTCTTTGGAGATACGATCAACTACCAACCGGTAGGTGCCTTTCTCCATCGGAGCATGTGTCTTTAATGGATAAGGAGGCATGCGCAGGTTAGCAATTCCGGTTGGCGTATATAAGACGCCTTTGGGGATCACTTCATCCCGGTTTACCTGATACATTTTCGTTTTTATTACCAAAGCGCCATTAATAGCTCCTGCCACCACAGCCAACGCCTGCCAGTGTGAAAGAAACTCCACCGAATAGACGTCATTGAGAGAAACAGAATTAAATAACTCGTCGGCTGTCATCCGGCAACCATCCACAAGAATCACAACCGAATCAGGACTAAACAAGCTGGATTTACGAATACTTTCTATTACATACATTTTAGTCTCTTCGTTCTGGGATATCTTTAACGAAGGGAACTCATGTATCAGCTGAAAAAAAGTGGTATAATTCCGCTTAGCGAGTATTTCCTGATCCAAATACCGATGGGCATAGAATTTATTTGTCGGCACATACGCCTTACTACGAACCTTCGCCTTCACCACTACTTCCGGGAGTTTATTATCTCCGTCAAACCGGAATGTCGATTTGTCATAAACACCGGACTCCACCTCTACAATATAATTATCTTCTCTGATTTTATTCCAGTTCCTTATGGCCGGGAAGGTATCGTTGAGTAATTGATAATCATAGTAATCAGATTTTTCCTTCAGACCATAGGCTTGGAGAAAAAAGGTATTCCCCTCTTCAAAATCATCCACGCCGATCATAAATTCACCTTTTTTGTTCATATCGGCATTATAGGTCAATCCATTTTCCGTATTATAGGCCACCAGCGTACCATTGGCTACCGGACGACCGCCCTTAGTCTTCACCTGTCCTTTTAATACCATATTCTCTTCCGGAGCATAGGTATAAGAGAAACCGGTCTTCAGTAGTTTTTTTATATCTAACCGTTTGGAGGTGGCCGACAACAACCAGGCGTTTAAGCCTACTCGTCGTTCTTCGTTACTTTCCCGGCAATAATACAAAGGGAAACTGCCGGAAGAGCGTAATTCGCTTTCAAATTTTAAACTCACCTCACCATAAGGGATATACCAATGATCGGCAGGCAGCAGGCGAACATAGGTGAACGCACTCTTATCCGGCTCCAACAGTCCATCCAGTTCAAGTGGTTCACCGGGGGCATACTCACTTTTCATCTCGTAACTTTCGCCGATTGGCGTATCTTCCAACCAAAGAGTTCGTTGCGCAAGGACATCATGAGTATCGTTGGTAAGTGTCAACAACACAACTCCTTCCGAAAAGCCATCCAGTTGCACCACTCCTTCATTATTATTTAGCGTGATTTCCTGTAGCCCAATATCCTGGTGGAATAGATAGAGATGTGCCTTCGATCGCATTTGTTCGGCAAACAGCACCTTGTATACCAACCTGTCATAGCGGATAGTTGCCTGCAACGTAGGCACCGACTGCCGATCAGGAAGTAAAAAGCGGTAGTGATCACCATTCACGGTAGCGCTTACCGTATATCGATCCCCTTTCTGCGGAGTCATACTGATAATCTGCCAACCGGAAGAGGTAGTTGTCTGCACACAAATGGTATCATCCCTTTGATTAGTGACCACATAAGAAAGCGGAACAGGCTCTTTGTCGTTATTCGTGAAAGACACACCTATATTCTGGGGAATGCCATCTCCCCAATGCCCTCCCTCCGGAAATAAAGAACAAAGGATATCGCCTGTTGGCGCCTCTGCTTTCCAGGCTCCAAGCCGAATTGGAATAATGGGATATGTTTCCGTATTAAAATTCTGCATAAGCCGGGTATATGCACGGAGATAATAAACCTGATCCGGCAACTCATACTCCATCGGTATCCCCGTATAGAAATCTCCACGTTCTCCACAGACTACCTTCTGGCGAAGGAATACCGAGTCTCTGTCATTAAACAACTCTACATAAACATATTTACTATATGGATAAAAGACGGTATCACTGGTAATCACCTGACCACGTACAACGATCGTGTCACCCGACTTATATTCCGTATGCTCCGAGGCAATAAAGACCCGCTCGGTTGGTAGTTTATTAGACTGTGCCAACAAAAGCACCGGACATAACAATAAAAAGGCAATGGTAGTTTTCATAAGCAATATATTAAGCGATAGGTGTATAATCAACAAAGCCCCGAACTAATAAAGGGTTCGCTTACCATATGTAAGAAAAGCCCTATCGGGGAGTGAAGCGCAAAAGCAGACGGAGCACGTCTTCTACCTGTTGAAAATCTATACTATGAGCCTTTACATACTCAGCGATTGCATCCGCCTGGTTTTTAGGGAACAGCTTCTGAAATGATTTGAGGTCATTGAAACGTAGTGTGGATTCGTCTGTTTTCAGCAGGTATTTATTTTGAGGAGTATAACGATACACTTCGAGGTTGTTCTTTGTGCCCTGCACAATCCCTGTATGTTTATCTATTTCCTGCACATTACCGGCATGCGAGACTGAGCCCAGTGCTCCTTTCCGGCCTACATATGTTTGTTTGGTGCGCCACTCTATCAACAATTGTGTATTGGCTACATTCGGCAGAGCTATCATTTCCGTATAGCCACCTTTATCACTCAAAAAGATGCGGCTTCCTATATAAAGCGTATCCACCTTGATAGAGGGGTCGAGAATACGATTGTCGCTACCGTCATTAAAATACAACTCGCCTGTAACCGTTTGGATATTGAATCGGGAATTCGAACGCATTCCGCTTTTCAACACAGCGGTTCCCGGCATGTATTCTTCAAAAAGGAAGGGACTTGAATCATCTGACTGGGCCGTTGTAGATTGGACAACAAACAGTCCGGAGACAATCAGCAAGAAAGGTATAAAGTGCACTTTCATCGTTCTGAAATTAATTATTCGTGTATTTACAAATGTAAGTAAATATAAATTATTCTACTAAAAAGAGCCAGGGAAAAATCATCCCCGGCTCTCTCTATTGCAATCGGCTAACGGTAATCAGCCGGTTGATTTCTATTGATTAGAAATTGGGGCCTTCACCATAGTTAGGAGCACCCTTATCCTGCCATAAACGTTCGGCATTCAGCTTTTCCGGATTATTTCCGGAACCCGGGGTGAAACCTTGTGAATTATAGGCTGCCATCGTGTTGTCATACATGATTGATGTGGGTGACGGCGGATTCACGTCCATACGGCGGGCAATGGTCGTATTGTCAATGGTCGGTTCCCATGCGATAAGGGCACTGCCTTTCTTGGGTACACCTGAACGGCGAACAGTTACAAACTGATCAGTCGGAGCCATTACAAAATGCAGGAACTGCTGGATATATACTTTTTCCAATTGCTCGGCGGCGCTACCAGTCAACTGATAGTCAGCTTTAGCCATCATAACGTCTACTTCACCTTCTTGGAGATTGATCACCTTTTCATTCGGATCATAACCATAGGTCGTGCCGTAATAAGGAATCTTATTGATACCTGCCAAACGGTCGTACTCACGGACAGAAGCTTTCACTGCTGTTTCATAATATTCGGCAGCCGACTTCGGCAGGCTGGCACCTAACAACTTGAATTCAGCCAGATACAAATTCACTTCAGCTGTACTCATATACAGACCATACCAGGCATTGTCGTTCAAATCTTGGATCACAGCATCACCAGGAACTGTCGGAATGGTAAAGTCAATCTGTCCGCGAACCATTTCTTCGTTAAAGGTTGAGTAAGGACGGAATGACTTTTCCACATTACCTTCGGTCAGTTTCCAACGGTTGGCATCAAAGTAGTCGCCATAAGTAGCGGCATTATCCTTTGCATTAAACGGCGTAGGCAGTCCGTAGTAACGCACCCAGGGCTCGCCCGCTCCCTTCCAGCTAACAAATACTTTCTTGCCGCCTTCTTCTTTATAGTTTACATTCGCCAGAATATATGCCGGCAGCTTAGTCAGTGCAGTACCTTTTGCTTCTTCGTCAAAGAAACCTTGTACCACCTTCGAGTTGAAACTATTCTTGGTAAAGAAGAAACGAACGCGCGGGTCCAGATTCTTCAGCATGAAATCGGTGACACGTTGTGTGACAGCACCCCATTGAGCACCTTCACCAAAGTGGTAATTCAGTATACCTTTATTAAACATGAAATCTGTATCTGCACCATCCAGTACGCCGACACTGCTCTGAGCTACTTCAGCAGCCAGACTTAACGCCTTTGCTTTATCCTGATGCAACAGGCGGACAGCAATTTTCAGTTTCAGAGAGTTCGTCAATTTTGCCCATTTTGTGATATCGCACTTATAGATAGGATCCTGATTGGCAGGTAATACCTGTGAAGCACCTGGGCTGGCAAATGCGGCCAATGATTCATTCAGCATAGCCAAAAACTGTGTATAGAGTTCTTGTACCGTATCATATTTAGGACTCAACGTACCACCAAATGCACCATAACAGGCTTCAGAGAAAGGACGGTCGCCATAGACATCCGAGTCAAACAAACCCAGATATACAATCAGCGGATTCAGCATGGCACGAAGTTGTACATACTTAGCTGCATCTTCAGCAGGCATGTGCAACATTGCGTCATCAATTTCACGAGCATATCTCAATACATTGATCACCTGTGATCCCTGATCACCCATCGCGCCAATGAAATTGAAATTGGTCGTATATCCGGAAGTAGTAGTACTTGCCTGTGTGGCCAATTCCTGATACTTCCCATTGTAGAACCAAAACAGGTAATTCGAAGGCTCAAAACTCAATACTCCCTGTGAAAACAAATAAGGGACATTCGGTTGTGAGATCGAACTCGGATTGGTATTAATTTCAGAAAACTCATCCCGGCAACCGGTCGTTGTCAACAGAGCGACAGCCATTACCATCGGAAGGAATGATTTGAATCGATTATATTTCATTGTATTATCTTTTAAAAGTGATTATTGACAACGCATCAGAAGGTTGCATTGAGAGTAAACATATAGTTGGCCGTATATCCACTGAAAGAACGCATACGGAATTCCGCAGAGCGGCTACCACGTACTGATTCCGGGTTTTCGTTATTCGGAGCCGTATTATACAAATAACCCAGGTTACGTGCAGTCAAGCCCAATATCAGGTTTTTGGCTCCCACCTTCGCTGCGAAATTCACCGGCATACGGTATGAGAAGCTGATCTCGCGCAAGGCGATATAGTTCAATTCCTTTACCCAGTCATCATTAATAACACCCTGTCCCCAACTATTTCTATAGTAAGTATAAGACGATGCATGAACCGGTTCGACCAATCCTCTATCATAAAGTGACTGATATGTTTCACCACCTGCTGCTACCGTATATTTGGAACCGTCAGGCTGTGTAACCACTGTATTAGCTGGAAGAATGCCTGTAGGAATCAGACCGTCGGAATAAGTCATATTGTCAAACTTGCTCGTCCAGGTAATACCACCGTATTCCGGAGCAGAATACTTCAGTGAAGACTCCGCATAGCCATAGGCTGTACCGTAACGGCTACCATAGGAAGCTACATAACCTCCAAAGCGGGCATCCAGTGCAACACGCAGGCTTACATCCTTATAGGTGACCCCTGTTGCAACGGAACCCAAGAAATCAGGATTCATTGAACCGAGTATTTCAGCCTTTCCACTACGCTGTGCATAAACCATCCGACGCGTATCACTCCAGTTATATATTTCCAAACCGGTGGCTTCATCTATTTTCGGCTTAGAGTCTGTCATCAACAAACCGGTAGCAGCACCTACTTTTGCCACAGAACCAATACGATAGTTTCCATAAGCCACATCACCTTCCAGAGGGATATAGTCGGCTACATTTTCGTGCAATGAGATCACCTTACCCCTATTCCGTGTATACGTAAAATCCAATGACCATTCCCAATCCTTATTACGGAATGGAACAGTATTCAAGGCGATTTCCACCCCTTGGTTCTGTATATTACCGGCATTGATCAACTGTTTGCTAATCCCTGATTCCCAAGGTACATCAATAGACATAATCTGGTTCTTGGTGTTTTCCTTATAATAGGTAGCATCAATATTGAAACGGGAATTAAAGAAGCGCCAGTCGACACCTACTTCCCATGCATTCTTTCTTTCGGGCTTCAGGTTTGTCGCGTTCAATGTGGTCGGAATTTCCAAGCCATACATATAATAATCAGAATACTGAGTAGTTGACAATGAATATGCATTGTTGATACGATAAGGACTTGTATCGTTACCTACCTGTGCCCATGAACCACGGATTTTGGCCAATGTAACCCATTCGGGCATTTCAAATGTTTCGTTCAACAACCAAGCACCATTAATGGACGGATAAAAATACGAATAGGTACCTGTTGTATTCGAATAAACCAATGAAGAAGACCAGTCGTTACGTCCGGTCACATCGACAAAGATTTGATTCTTGTAAGAAGCACTTGCCTGAAAAGCAACAGACATCATACGACGAGTATCAGAAATCTCATCCGAATATTCGGGTTGGTTTTTTGAATTCTTGATAAAATACTGTCCGGGAACAACTAATCCACCACTCGTTTTCATCCAAGAACTCTGTACATAGTTATTGAAATACTCTCCACGCAGGAAGCCGCCAAAGGTCCAGTCACCCTGTTGTTTATTTACCAGGAATGTCGCATTGAGGTTCGTCTGCTCTTTCTGACTTTGACCCAATTTGTAATATCCACCTTCATTAGCGTATCCTGTACCTAATTCCTTATCTTCCGAACGAGTATAGTAGTAATTGTAGTTACCATCCAAACGGAATTTCAACCATGACATCAGATCTACATTCAATTCTAAAGACGGACGAACATTTGTTTCTTTTTGTTCATAAGAGTTTTCATACAGTCTCCACCACAAACCTTTATTGGGTGCATTTCCATACAGGTCACCATAGCTTGAAGAAGCCATACCTCCATGTTCGCCTTTGTACTTATGTCTAAAATAGTTTGTATCATAACCGCGGTCAAATGGACTACTATAACCGGAAAAGTATTCACCCACGTTCGGCTGGGGATTTTTCGGCAGTGAATTAGAAAAAGCGATAGATGCCGTCAGGTTAACCCGGTTGGTAATCTGATGAGAGGCTTTTGCCATCATACTCAAACGCTCGAATGAGTTGTTAGGCAAAGTTCCATCAGCATAACGATAGGACAAAGAGGTGTAGAATGTAGTCTTTTCGTTACCTCCCTGGATAGCTACGTTCGTATTGGTATTAAAGCCCAAGTCATATACATCACGGTAGTTGTTTTTTACCGGATTATATGAGGTTGTTGTATAATCATAGTTCTGAATATCTCTGCCGTCAAAACGAGGACCATAACCCATATTCCAATCACCCATGCGTATCTGGCCGTCAGCATTTGTCTGGAACTGATGGGCGTTGTCAAAACGATAGTAGTTACCGTCCGCATCCGTTTCGCCATAATCCACATAACTGGACAGCGCACCGTCACCATATACATTTTGCAGGTTCGGCTGTTTGAACATATGGTCAATACCAAACGTCTGAGAGAACGAAATACCCAATCCCTGGGATCTCTTACCGCTCTTCGTGGTGATTACCACAGCACCGTTCAAACCACGTGAGCCATACAAAGCTGTTGCTGCAGCACCTTTCAATACAGATACTGTTTCAAAATCGTCTGGGTTCAGGTTCTTCAGTTCGTTACCAAAGTCACCGGCGTTCGCATCCCAGTCAGCATTCCCCGAGTTACTTACCGCATTATCCAGAATAACACCATCCACCACATAAATAGGCTGGTTGTTATTACTCAACGTAGAAGCACCACGGATCTGGATCTTGGTCGAACCAAACATACCACCGTCCGAATTGGCGATTTCCAAACCGGCTACTTTACCCTGAAGGGCAGCTACCGGGTTGATTACGTTGGTGTTCAAATCGTCGCCCTTCAGCTCGGTCATGGCATAACCCAGCGCCTTCGCTTCACGTTTCATACCTAAGGCAGTTACCACCACTTCACTCAACGTTTTGGAGTCTTCCACCATTGTGATATTAAGGGTAGGCTGTCCTGTGTACTTGAATTCCTGCGGTACATAGCCAATGAACGAAATGGAAATAATATCACCATTGTTCACTGTCAATGAAAAGTTACCATCAAGGTCGGTAATCGTACCAGTCCCGGATCCTTTCACCATCACAGTTGCTCCGGTCACAGGACCGAATACGTCTTTTACATTCCCTTTTACCGTCTGCTTCTGCTGGGCAATGGCAACGCCGTTGCTCGCGATCTTATCCGCTGCGTATATGTTCCCGGAAGAACAGTATGCCGCTGCCAACAGTACGAGGCTAACAGATTTAAAAAATTTCAACATACGAAATCATTTTTTAGTTTAACATTAAGGTCACTTCTTAACTCTCTTTACTTTTTTTTGGCAAACATATTAAATTATGTTATTTCCACGTTAATCCCTGCATCTTTATCATATTATATATTAGTTTTGTGTACGATTTATATATGTTATTGTACGATTTTACCACATAAAGGTCGTTCAGAAATGTTAAAATACATGTATATATCCAAACAAACCGATATGAGACCACGTATTTTATTATACTTTTTTGCCTTGTTGCACCTCACAAATGTATGGGGACAGGAGATATACTTTCAGACATTGGGAGCCAATCAGGGTCTCTCACAGTCGTCGGCTATATCGTTTTGGCAGGATTCCATCGGACGTATATGGATCGGAAACGATGCTCTGAACTGTTATGACGGGGAACAGGTAAAAGTATATCGCCTATCGGAGTATTTTCCTGAAGTGGAAGACGCCAATCTTCATACGATCTGTGGGAGTAAAACCATACTATATGTCATCGCAGAAGATCAACTTATCTGTTTTGACCTGGCCAGTGAAACGTTCCGCCGCCCCGGGATCAAGACCGAACGAATCTATTGTATGGAAAGCCTGCTATACTATTATGACTGGGCAAACAAGCAGTTCTGTTCCTATGATTATGAAAAAGACACAAGCAGCATCATCATGACATTGCCGGAAGAAGTCACGGCGGTGACCGGAATCACATCCGTCAACAACGGAATCTTTTGGATCGGAACTGCACAAGGAATCTATATCATTGACATTTATCAGAAAAGAGTAATTGCCAAACGACTTCCAGAGGAAGCCATTACCATTCTATACAGGGACTTACAAAACAATATATGGGTAATCGGTTCTTCCCGGAAAGTATACATATCTACGCCTGAAGGCGATGTAAGGCCCATCAAATTAGCGAACGGTAAAAACCAGGAACTGTTTCCTTCCGATATATACTGTATGGTAGAAGACATCAAAGGATCCCTTTGGATGGGTACACTGGCAGGAGCCTATCAATTATCCCGCGAATACAATGATTCGGGCGAAATATTCATACGCAACCATGTCGTACCCGAGTCCACTGTATTTGCTATACTGTCAGACCGGCAAGGAAGTATCTGGATCGGTTCCTATTATGGGGATGTGCGTTTCTTCAATCCTGAAACAGACAATTACACCTATTACCCGACAGATGAAAAACATCCGGACCGCCTGCACGGGGCCGTGATAGGTAAAATAGTGCAAGACAAAAACAAAACCTTGTATATTGCTACGGAAGGCAGTGGGATAAACATCATGTATCCGGATCAAAGCCGAATAGACCATCTCACTACAGTCAACGGGTTGCCCAGTAACAAGATCAGAAGCCTCTGGTATGATGAAGAGACAGATCGCTTGTTTGTCAGCGCCTATATGGAAGGTATGTGTTATATAGACCTGAAAACAAGGCAGGTACACCTGATACCTAATGTAGGTCGTACCACCCGACTCCAGCGTATCATCGAGGAGATTCATCCGTATAAAGATGACCTTGTTCTGTTGACGCAAAATGGTATCTTTAAACTGAACCGAAAAACGTTGAAGATATCCTATTTCTTCGACGAGCCTAATCTGCGCGAGGCCTGTTCCGGCATTATCCGTACCATACGGATAGATGATCGCGACGTATTATGGGTATCCTCCTTCGAATCAGGTTTGTTCAGTATCAACCTGGAAACGAAACAGATCATGCATAACTACGGTGATGGGATTCGGCAAAACACGGAAATACCCAGCGCTATTGTAAATATATGTGGAAACACCAAACAGGGATTGTTCTTTGCCACGCTCAAGTCTGGTATATTATACTACAATACAGAACAAGACTCCTTAACTGTCTTCGCGGAAGAACAGGGTGAGCTGCTGGATAACATCTGCTATAACATGGCACTTTCCTGGTACGGAAATCTGATCATCACCACCAACAAAGGAATATCCATCCTGAAAATCGACGATAACCGCCAGATCGTATCTTCGCGCCACATCCGGTTAAGTCCGAACTTTCCCCTCTCCGCCCTAAGTATCGATTGTGGCCTGTACAGTTCCAAATCATTAGACCGAATCTATACCGGTGGTTTATATGGTATGCTTTCCTTCTCCGAAAGGGATATTGTGGACCAAGCGAATATTTCTGATTATAACATCTATTTTTCTTCGTTGTCTGTGAACAACAAACCGGAGACGGCCCCTTCCCCGTTTTATTCCAAAAGCCTGCACATGACCGATAAGATCACGCTGCCTCACAACAAGAACACCCTGTCCATCACCTTTGCCTCTTCCAACTATCTGTCATCACATAAAGACAAATACCTGTATAGACTTGAAGGGCTCGAAAAATTCTGGACGGAGACAGACCATAAGACTATCATTTTCAACTCTCTCCGCCCCGGAAATTACAAACTGCTCGTCAAGGAGGCCAATACAGACAAGGTCGCTGAAGTCGCAATCGTCATCAAACCGCCTTTCTGGCGTACACTGCCGGCGTGGTTGTTGTATATCGTCATCATATCCCTGATCCTGGGGTGGTTCCTCCGTTTCTACAAGAGTAAGCTGAAACTACAGATGTCGCTCGACAGTGAACGGCTTGAAGTCAGCCGTGTCGAAGAAGCCAACCGGCAGAAACTGAATTTCTTCGTCAACCTGTCGAATGAGTTCCGAACCCCGATCACGCTGATCCTGACACAACTCGACCGCTTGCCGCATGAGTTGCCGGCTTCTTCCGTCAATAAGATCGACCGGATACGGAAACAGGCCTCCCGACTACAGGACCTGATTACCGAACTGATCGACTTCCGTAAACTGGAACAAAACCGCCTCCGCCTCAAAGTGAGGGAATACGACCTGTCCCGTTACCTGGAAGAGATCGCCGGTATATACACCGAATACGCCGCTGAAAAGCAGATCACTTACCGGATTACCCCATCCCATAAACCCGTACAGGTATGGTTCGACCTCAAACAGATACAGAAAGTGATCTATAACCTGATCGCCTTTGTATTCAAAGAAACAGCGGCTAAAGAGTCCGTCACTGTCTCCCTGTATCAACAGAGCAAATGGGCGGAGATACGGATCGTCCGGAAAGGAGAAATCCAGGATACAGATGCAAACAACTACCTCTTCGACTACCTGAACGACAAGCGTAATACGCCGTCCGACTTCTCCCTCCTGCCCGGAGGTGGTATGGGATTGGCATTCAGCAAAGGGATTCTGTCGCTGCACAAGGGCGAGATAGAGATCGTAGACGAAAGAGAGAAGCATACCCGTACCTACATCATCCACCTGCTGCTGGGTAATACCCATTTTACCGAAAAAGAACTGCAGGAAATATCTGAAGCGACCGAAGCGCTCTCCTTCTCCCATCCGGAAACACAGAAAGCCAAATTCCGGAGTGAGCTTACCCTGACCGGCGACGAAGAAAAAGGGATACATATGCTGCTGGTCGAAGAGAACGATGAGATGCGTGACATGCTAAAGGAAGCCTTTTCGGTAGTCTACGATGTCACGGCTGTGAGCGACGCCCAGACCGGATACGACACGGCTGTAGACAAACGCCCGGATATCATCGTGAGTGAGATCAATTTGCCCGGACTGTCGGGCATGGAAATGTGCCAGATGCTGAAATCCAATATCCACACCTTACATATCCCGGTGATACTGATGACGGCTCAACCCTCCGAGAAGCAACACATCGACAGTATCCGGAGTGGTACGGACGCCTATATCATCAAGCCGTTCAATATCGAAATCCTCTTCCTCCGCTGCAACCACCTGGTGCACAACCGGAAACGGATCCTGCAAAGTTTGTCCAAACAACCGGATGGCGACACGGTTGAACTGACTACCAACACCCGCGACCAGGAATTCCTCGAACAAGCCAACCAGGCCATCGAGAATAACTGGAGCAATACCGACTATGATACCACCGCCTGGAGCCGCGACCTGAATATCAGCCGTACCCGTCTCTTCACCCAGGTCAAACAGATCACCGGCATGACGCCCAACGACTATATCCTCTACATGAAGATGAACAAAGGGATGCGTCTGCTGACTGAAGAACGCGACCTCACCATTGCCGAAATAGCCTACCGGCTCGGATTTACGACCCCTGCTTATTTCAGCAAATGTTTTAAGAAGCAGTTCGGTATCACACCGGTTGATTTCCGGAAGAAATAGTCCGTCAGAAGGAAGCCTCATTGGCCAGGTTCCACATATTGAGGAAAGAGGCTTTGGTGATATCCACCAGTTTCAGGTAGTTCAGCTTGTCGGCATGGTCACCCGGCTGGTGGTAGTCGGGGTGACCGTCGGTATGGTACCAGAGGATGGGTACAGCTCCACGGGAAAAGGGAACGTTGTCACTGCCTCCGATACTGGCATCCACCGGTTTATAGACAGGTGTCAGGTGGAGACCGTATGCCTCGATGTCCTTTTTCAGCCAATCGCCGAATACGGGATGATCCTGGGAATAGAAATAGACCACATGCGTAGGTTCAGCCGGCTTGTTGTTGCGGCCGATCATATCGAAATTAAGGTATCCTTTGACCTGTCGGAGATCACTGAAGTGAGCGACAAAGTGGCGGGAGCCGAGTAAGCCCTTCTCCTCTCCATCCCAGAAGGCAAAAAGCACCGTCCGTTCAGGCTGTACGCCGGTTGCCAGGAAGGCACGGGCAATTTGTAACACGGCAGATACACCGGACGCATTGTCATCGGCGCCATTATAAATCGAATCACCTTCCAATGCCGGCCCAATACCCAGATGGTCGTAATGGGCGCCGACAATCACATATTCGTCCGGGTTGCGCCCGTCTATTTTTCCTATTATATTCCGTAACGACAGTTTGCCTTCAGTCTTTCCTGAGGCGGAAAGGGTTTCAGTCCAGGGCCTGTATTGGGGACGCTGCGGCGTTCCTCCTGACTGGTAAAGATCAAATGGTTGCGCATAAGATCCTTCATACAGCGGCTGTATCCCCATCGCCTGGAGGCAGGATATAATATAATCGCCGGCAAGCTGCCCGCCACGTCTACCGGCTTCGCGTCCTTCCAGCAGGTCGGAGGCCAGAAAATCGACATAAGCCTCAGCTGTCGGACGATTGATTACTTGCAGCCCTTTTTCCCTTACAGATTGTTTTTGTTGCGGAGTTTGTGCACAGGCCTGTACCGACAGGCACAGGAGAAGCGGGAAATAAAATAGTTTGCTCATATACTTGCTTTTTCAGGCGCAAACATACGCAAAATCCCCTGTATTTATAGTAGATTTGTCATGCTTAGTGAAATGACTATAGAAATCGTATCATGAAATATAGTACCACATGCTGCTGGTTGATCGTGTTCGGGGCGCTGGCAGTCTTCCTACAACTGACAAACGAATACCACTTTTTTTATCTGGAGCAATTCCAGTTGTTTCAGTGGACAGGTGACTATTTTGCCGGAAAGCTGCCCCAACCGGGTGGTCTGTCCTTGCTGTTGGGCGAGTTCCTGACGCAGTTTTACATCTCGCCCTATGCCGGGGCGCTGATCGTTGCGGCATTATTGACCGGTGTCGGCATACTTACCCGTACTGTACTCAGGCAAAGCGGGGTGGCGACCGAATGGTATGCCCTCTATCTGTTGCCCGTGTTGGCTTTGCTGCTGATCCAGTTCAACTTCAACTATTTGTTGATGGGTACGGTTGCCTATCTGATGATGCTAGCGGCTTTGGTGTTGTATGGTTGTTTCCGTTCATTCGGCAATCGCTTGGCAACCGGGCTATTCCTGGTGCCGCTGCTCTTCTGGTGGGGCGGGGCAATCGCCGGGTTATTTGTCGGCTGTATCACCGTCAAAGAGATGATGAACCGCACCCGCCTGGGGTATGTCATTATCGGGGCAACAATGGCCGAATGCCTTGTGCTGGCTATCGGCAGTGTCTATGCCGCTACGTTAGTATCATTCCGTATAGCGTTCCTGCCGGATGCCTATTATCAACCCCAACTGACACCGCCTACCGTTATCTACTTCTCGTGGGCGATCCTGCCTGTAGTGCTTGTGCTGGGGTACCTGCTCCGCAACCGTTCATTGACATCGAAAAAGGCGAAAGCCACCCTCTATACGGTTCAATTCGCCACCATTGCCCTACTGACCTGGTGGCTGACGCCCCGCTACCTCGACACCAAGTCGGACCAGTTGATGAAACTCGATTATTTCGCCCGTACCCACCAATGGGATAAGATCATCGAAGCCAGCGACGGAAAAATTACGAACTACCTCTACCTCGGTTACCTCAATATGGCGCTGGCTGAGAAAGGCGAACTGGGCGACCGCCTCTTCTTCTTCGACCAGCGCGGCCCAATGGGTCTCCTATGTGAATGGAATAAGACATTCGGTGTCTCCAGCCTGCTGAGTGATGTCTACTTCACCTTCGGCGAGATCGCCCTTTCGCAACGGATGGCTTTTGAGTCGTCGCTGACAGTGGTGGGAGAAGGTAATCCGCGTAACATACAACGACTGGTACAAACAAATCTCATCTACGGCCAGTATGCCGTAGCCGAACGTTATATCCGCCTGTTGGAAAACACGTTTGCCTATAAGTCGTGGGCTTCGGCACACCGCCGCTTCCTGTACGATGATGCAGCAGTGGTAGCCGATCCCCTGCTGGGAGCCAAACGCCGTTTCCTCCCCCGCGAAAGCACCCTCGCCCATCTGAACGGGATGGCAAACGACCTGGCCTACCGGATCGAACACTTTCCGGAAGACCGTCTCCCCATCCAATTCATGGGAGCCATCTTACTCCTATCCAAGGAGATGGAGGCTTTTCAACAAATGATTGAGACCTACTACGGCAGCCCGGCATTGCCCGTCCTGCCCTACAGTTTCCAGGAAGCCGTAATCCTGCTCAACGACCGGAACCCCGCATACTGGCAACGGTTCAATGTCTCCGACAATGTGCTCCAACGCTTTGCCGGTTACCGCGACCTGGTGATGCGTAACCGCGATAACCAGCAAGCGCTGTCCGGCTTGCTACGTAAGTCGTATGGCAATACATTCTGGTATTATTATATGTATAAATGACCCTCCATTAATCATTAAACATTAATCATTCCCCTATTCCCCATGAAACCATATCTCCCCCTCTTGCTCCTGCTCTGCATCGCCTGTACGCATACAATACCGGAGAGCAAGCCGGTTACTGAAACGCCGGCGATCTTTCCCGATTATGCCGACGTGACGATACCACCCAATATCGCACCACTCACCTTTGCACTCACCTCCCCGCATCAGGAAGCCTATGCGGTATTTACCGCAGCCGGAGAAACAGCACAGGTAAAGGAAAGTAACGGACAATTCCGTCCATCTGCCCCTCAATGGAGAAAGCTGCTGAAAGCGGCTAACGGCCAGACGATCAACGTCACACTGTATGCCAATATCAATGGGTGGATCTCTTATCCTCCCTTCCGCATCCAAGTCGCTACCGCCCCCATCGACCCGTACATTGCCTATCGCCTGATCGAACCCGGCTACGAAATATGGAACAAGATGGGAATCTACCAGCGCGACCTCTCTTCCTGGGAAGAGTCGCCCATTATGGAAAACCGGCTGACCGACGGCAACTGTATGAACTGTCACTCTTTTTGTATGCAGAATCCCGACAAGATGCTGTTCCATATGCGTGAGAAAAACGTCGGTACCTACCTGATCGACGGCGGCCGCATCGAAAAACTGAATACGAAAACCGACCAGACCACCTCAGCCCTCGTCTATCCCTCCTGGCATCCGGCAGGGAGGTATGTTGCCTTCTCAGTCAACCAAACCCGGCAGGGTTTCCATCAGAACGACCCGAATCGGGTGGAGGTATTCGACCTGGAATCGGACGTGGTGGTCTATGATACCGAAAAACACGAGATTGTGACTACTTCGCCCCTCTTTGCAAAAGGCGCTTTCGAAACCTTCCCCACCTTCTCGCCCGACGGGAAAACCCTGTATTTCTGTTCGGCGGAGGCGGTCGACATGCCGAAACAGTTCACGGATGTCCACTACAGCCTTTGCAGCATCGGCTTCGACCCCGAAACGCGCACCTTCGGCACACAGGTCGATACGCTCTACAACGCTGCCACAAAAGGGAAAAGTGTCTCTTTCCCCCGCGTCTCGCCCGACGGCAAGTACCTCTTATATACCTTATCCGGCTACGGCAACTTCTCTATCTGGCATAAAGATGCTGACCTCTACATGGTCAACCTTGCCAGCGGTGCCCATTATCCGTTGGAAGCCGCCAATAGCAACGATGTGGATAGCTACCATTCGTGGAGCAGCAACAGCCGGTGGATCGTCTTCAGCAGTCGCCGCATTGATGGCCTCTACACCCGTCCCTATTTTGCCTATATCGACGCTAACGGACAGGCTGCAAAACCCTTCCTCCTGCCCCAGCAGGAGGCCGACTTCTACAGTCGCTTCCTGAAATCATACAACATTCCCGAATTCATCACCGGCAAAGTACATACCAACATGCGTCAAATCAGCCTAATAGCCAAGGAAGACAAAGGTACAGACGTTACCTTTGCCCCCGGCAAGCGATGATTACAGCTGGTACAGAAATCAACGGGCAAAATTAAAAATGGCGGCGGTGAGCACCAAAAGGTGCGGCACCGTCGCCACTTTACTCTCATAAGGGAGCCTTTACAACATGAAATTGTTGTATTGTCTATTTCAGCACGTACTCCTGCTTTGTTACGTTCCAGCCTTTGACGACAAGGGATTTCTTGGCGGGCAAGTTGTCGGCGGCGGTTTCAATCGTCACCTTGCGGCTTTCGCCAGGCAACAGGGAGAAGAAGTTGTCGGTATAGAAGGAAGGACGTACCGGCATCTTCGCTTCATCAAGGAATTGCAACTGGGTGAAGAAAGCGATGGCCGAAGAGGTGTTCTTCACTTCCAGATCGACAAAGTAACGATCATCGGCCTGACGTACTTTATAAGAAGTCTTCAGCTGTACGCGCGGTAATTCAGACAGACTTTCGAAGCCGGAGGCAGCGGGGCCGGTCAGTGTTTTCCGTCCTTCATACTTGTCGTTCGAACGCCAGTAGAAGGTGTTGGCTACTTCTTTCCCTTTCTCGTCGAAGAGGCGCAGTTTGATGAAATGCACCTGTGAGATATCGGCAGGGAAGTCGATCACAAAAGCGTCATTAACCACACCGTCTTCGGGGATATCGACCACAGCCGATTTTTCCCATACCTTGCGGCTCTTGATATTATAGACAGCAGCGGACACTTTGTAGCCTTTGAAGGAACGGTAGTAGTCGTTATAAACCGATACCGTATTCTTCAGGTAGTCGAACTGAGCATGCAATGGTTCCAATGCATTCTGCGTATGGTAGAGGGATGCGGTCGGCTCGAGGGAATAATCCCACATACGGGCGCATACCTGCGGCAGGGGGCAGTTGTGATACCAGAACAACAGACCGGAGGCATAGCGGTCTCCATACTCGTGCTTGTTGTAGTTCCATACTTCCCAGATCGACTTCGAGTTCATCGCGCCGACAAACTGTGCTTTAACGGCAAACTCGTCGATAGAGGCCGACGGTCCATAGTGGTTCGTCAGGTCTTTGTACATGGTGCTCATCAGGTGGAAACCTTCGCCGTCGTGATAGTCCCATACTTCCTTGTTGATCGGCCAGAGGTCTTTTTCGTCCATGATCTCACGAAGGTGTTCGACAAGTGCCAGGGTCGGTGCACCATACTCCGGGTTGAAACCGTCCACACGGCTACCGCGATCGGAGGCAGTATTCTCGTAGTGCTGCATCGGGTTCACCTGCTTGTAGGGGCTGCCGTCGTGTACACCGTCACATTCCGACTGCATCTGGTAACCACGAGTGTCGTCGAGCCGCATGATCAGTTCTTTGGCTCCGGGCATCTCCGTACTTTCGTTGGAAGAGACATAGTAACACAGTGAGGGATGGTTGCGGATCCGTTTGACGGTCGCTTCCACATTACTCAGGTAGAGATTCTTGTCGTGCGGGTGTTTCGTGTCGCCCGTCAACCAAAATTCCTGCCAGACAAGCAAACCCATCTCATCGCAGAGTTGGAAGAAGTAGTCTGATTCGGCAATTCCCCCACCCCAGAAGCGTACCAGGTTGATACCCGACTGTTGGGTGTAGCGCAATTCAGCATAGGTTCGTTCGTCCGACGAACGGAGCATAGCTTCGGGAATCCAGTTCGTGCCACGGATAAAAATCTTCTTTCCGTTCACGTAGAACTGGCGTGACTTATCGGGCGTATTCTGGTCCGATGTAACCTCACGGATACCGAAACGGGTCTTGACCGAGTCGGATACCACATCTTTGATTTTCACCTGCATTTTTACTTCATACAGTTCCGGTTTCCCTTTGAAGATCGGCCACCAGAGGCGAGGATTTTGGATCACCAGCTGCGGGAACTCTTCAGGAGTGAAGACGACTTCGCGGCTTTCCCCCCGGAACAGGTTCACCTGTTTGGAGAAGGTGATGCCTTCGCCCACAATCTCGCCCTGCACGGTGCAGTTGACAGAGCCTGTGGTAGGATTGACCACCGTCACACTAATAGTTTCAGCCGAACGGTCATAGTTCGGTTTGTCGAGCGCCGACTTTACAAATGGATGGCGCAGTACGGCGCGGTCCGTAGCGTAAAGGGAGATACTTTTCCAGATACCCGTGTTACGATCCCGGATACCATCCAGGTAAGTAAAGTCCCAACCCACGCTCATCAACATAGTGGTATTGAGACCCATATTACCGTCGCCCCCGTTATGGAACTCTCCGGGAGCGCCCCATTGTTTCTGCTTCACCGTACCCGGCATATCCACGGGATACACCTTGATGGCCAGCGCATTACTTCCGCCCACACGGGCAAAATCGGTGATATTGATATAATCTTCCTGGAACATTCCGGAGATATTACCCAGCAAATGGCCGTTCACCCACACCTCAGCGCGGTAGTTGATTCCATCCACCTGGAGCCAGACCACTTTTCCTTTATAGCTGGCGGGAACGTCAAATTCCGTCCGGAACCAATACGTATAGAAATCACGGCCGGCGACAGAGAGATCGGGGATCAGGTTTGTCGTCAGCTTATTGTTCAGCCCGTAGTAAGGTTCGGGATACACCTTGTTATACACCAGTGAATTGAGTACGGTGCCCGGCACAATAGCCGGCATCCATCCGCTTTCACTGTAACCCGGCGCCGAGAGGGTCTCGGCCGGTACATTCACATCGCCGGCTTTCTTCATTTGCCAGACGGAAGAGCCGCCATGTGTTTCTTTCGAATCCAGTGTGATCCGGTCGGGCGACAGGTAATAATTAGGCGTTTGCGCCTGTGCCATGGTTCCCATCAGAAAGGTAGCCAGGGCATATAGGATATATTTCTTCATTTGCTTGTACATTATATTATAATACGGGGATCGCATCACCCGGCGTCTTGGTGGCCGGATCATACACAGCTACACTCACCTGTGAGTCGGCACAACCATAATAGAGATACCATTTTCCCTTGAAGAAGGCCAAGCCTTCGATAAAGACGGTACCGTCGACATACTGGCCGCTCTTCTCGAATGCTTCCATGGGGCGGAAGAAGGGTACATCCAGGCGGGCAACCACCTTATAGGGTTCGTTACGGTCGAAGAGCACCTGTCCGGCGCTGTAAGTACCGGCGTTGTAACGGATGTCGCGCTTTTCGTCGCTCTTCTGATTCTTGCCGTTATACAGCAGGAGGATACCCTTGTCGGTCAGAATAGCGGGAGGGCCACATTCGGTCAGTGCACTGTCGAAGTAACCCTGACGCGGACGGATGAGCGGAAGCAGTTCGTTGTCTTCACCCAGTACAGGCGTCCAGTTGATAAGGTCGTCCGATGTGGCAGCCCCTACCATATGTTCTCCCCAATACATCAGGTATTTGCCGTTGACTTTGGCTATCACCTGGGTACCATCGACCACTTGGGTAACCACAGAACCCGACTTGCAGGCAATATCTTTGAAGCGTCCGTCGAAAGCCTTGGCAAAAGCAGGGCCGTGTTTTTCCCACTGGATCAGGTCGCGCGAGGTGGCAACCGACAGGCGGGGCGTCTTACGGTTCCAAGCCGTATACATCATCACGTACAGGCCATCTTCGGTGACAGTCACCCGGGGGTCTTCGCAGCCGCCCGGCCATTCAAATTCCTTGACATTGTCTTCGGCAGGAAACATCACCGGCGTTTTCCGGCGTTCCATCTGCATACCGTCCGCGCTTACAGCCAAACCGATGCGTGAGGTACGTTTGCCGATACCGGTAGCCGAATTATCTTCCGCCCGGTAGAGCACGCATATCTTGCCGTCTTTAACGGTAGCTGCGGGGTTAAAGGTGTCGCTTTCTTCCCAACCCATCTGTTTCTTCTGCATCGGGCAGTCGAAGAGGTTGGAAGGATCGGGGGTGATGACGGGATTCACACCCTGGGGACGTACGAAGCCGCCCAAAGCCCATTCGGGCAATACGTTCAGTCCCGGGGTTTCCGGTGCCGTGCTGTCGGCCTGTGCCTTTTGCTTGCAGGAAGAACATACCAGCACCAACAAGAGAAGGAGGGATACACTTTTCTTCATATCTTTCATGGGATAAAAAAACAACACAGTAGCGGCAGGGAGCTGAAAAAGACTACTACCTGATTTGCTCCCTGCCGCCCTGTGTTGTACGTTACTTAAACTATAAATGATTACAGGGTTACTGTTATCGTCGTACTGTAGTTGACCACATTGTTGGTCTTCGAGCCGATGCGTACATAGATCTTGTTACCGTTCGATTTGATCTTATGTTCGTTGGAGGTGAAGGTGCTGTTGTTGCTCAGATCGAACTCGATCACACCTTCGGCGTTCTTCACCGTCACCTTACCGGCCTGGTTGGCACTACCGTTGTCTACACCCGGGGCGAAGTTCCAGTAACCATACACTTCCTGTACCGTATAAGAGGGATCGCTCGGAGTTACCTTGTAGGAGATGCTGATCTTCTTGCCGGAAGCCGAAGCTGTGGCAGTGATCCGTGCATACGGGGTAGCCTTGAGGTCGAGGGTGGTCTGTCCTTTGACAGTCACCATGGATTCGCAAGTACCAACGAAGGGGCCGTTTACTACGATCTTGTAGTCGCCGTTGAACATCTGTGAGTTTTCATACGAACCATCGCTCTTGGCATAGAAGTCGACCGACTTCGTTGCGTCTGTGTTCTGCTCAAACATATTGATGATCACACCGGTCGAACCTTCTACCGGCAGGGGTATGGGTTCGTTGGTGGTAGTGTCCAGTACGCGTCCTTTGATACCACCGTTTGGAGCATCGTAGTTGTCGAGTTCGTTCAGGCAGCTTGTCATAAAGAAGGCGCAAGCCACTGTTACTAATAAACTGATCTTCTTCATATATCGTTTCTCTATATCGTTCATACTATGCTTAATTGGTATATCCCGGGTTCTGTACCAGTTTCGGGTTCGAGTTCATATCGTCACCGTTGATCTTGGTATAGTAGTTCTTTTCCAGGAAGACACGTACCTGCTTCGGCGTGTTGGGATTCTTCTCAAACGTATATTTGCCGTCGGAGATGTTATACCAAGGGTTGATGGCCGATCCACGGAAACCGTTCAAACCGCCCTGCGCTACATCGAGGTGGGCGATACGCCAGCGTTTCATATCCCAGAAACGGTGATGTTCGAAAGCCAACTCGACTTTGCGTTCGTGACGGATCTTCGCCATATCGATGCCCATATGCGCCGGCATACCGGCACGGCTACGGATCGTATTGACAGCAGTCAGCGCATCGGCGGGCTTGCCCAATTCATAAGCGGCTTCGGCCAGGTTCAGGTAGGCTTCGCCCAGGCGGAATACCGGCCAGGGAGTTTCCGACTTACCCATGTTCATATCCGTCAGCGTTTCGTCGAAGAACTTCTTCTGATAGAATCCGGTCTTCGAGGCGTCACCGGCGTCGGCGCCACCATCCTTACCGGAGGTACTATAGGTCTGTCCGCCGATCTCTACCTTATTACCACCGTCAGGCTGGCTGGTAGCCACATAGCGTGTACCACTGGCGTCAATCACACCACGGTACCATTCCATGATGGAACCTTTCATCGGTGAACCCGGCAGATAGATCGTCGCATACATACGGGGATCTTTGTTCTGGAATACGTCGTACAGGTTGTCGAAACGAAGCGGAGTACCAGAGCCATCCGTCAACTTGAGAGTGCCTTCCGAACCGTCGGTATATTCATATTCTTCGATCATTTCGAGCGAAGGAGCGATACCGCAACCCCAGCCACCTCCACGGAAGGAGAAAGGAGCATTACGCTTGTCCCAGTCATGGCCTTTACCACCGGCTACGTTATACTGTTTCTGGAAGATGTATTCGCCGTTGTCGCCATTGCCTTTGAGGAACATATCGCAATAGTTCTGTGATTTGTCGTCGGCTTTCTTGTTATACAACGAATAACGGCCTGAGTTGATCAGTTCCTGGGCAGCGTTGTAGGCAGACTGGAAGAAACGACCGGCTTCCGACGAAGGAATACCTACCAAGCCATCCAACTGTACGGTTCCGTACCTGGCAATCGAACCGGCATACAGCGCGGCACGTGAAGCCAGCGACAGGGCGGCGCCCTTTTCAGCGCGGTATCTTTCGGTAGCCGAACGGGTTACCGGCAATACTTTAGCTGCATCCAGACATTCGTTGACGATAAAGTCATACAATTCGACCTCCTTGTTACGCGGCACCATCAAGGCATCGATATTATTCGGATCATAGACCTGCGATTTGTCGATCAGGGGTACACCACCATAACGTTTTACCAACGTAAAATACTGCATGGCGCGCAGGAAGCGGACTTCGCCAATCAACATCGCCTTGTCGGATTCCAACAACGACTGTGCAGCCTGCAATTGATCGAGGAAGTCGTTGCAGTTACGGATATTTTTATAGCGGTCGGAAAATTTCTGTTCGAACAACGCATCTTCGTAGGTATAACTGGCATTACCGTTATCAAACAACGGATCCTTCTGGAACGAAGCCTGCGATTCGTCCGACATAGAGCTCGGGTTCTGCAAACGCCAAGCGTCCCGGTACCAGTATTGAAAGTCGTCCACCTGCAATCCATCGTACAGGTTTACCAGTACGGCATTGATCAGCTTCGGTTCCTGCCACACCTGTTCCGGCGTAATGATATCGAAGTTCTCTTTTTCCAGATAACTGTCACATGCGGTCAGTCCCGCCAGGGCCACCAGGGTGACACCCATTATTTTTGTTATAGTCGTCTTCATATGCGTGTTTTAAAAAGTAAGATTAACACCAAAATTAAATGTTTGCATCTGCGGATAGTAACGCATTGATCCTTCCTTGTTTTCAGGGTCCATATACTTGATCATACCATCCGTACCGGTAAAGGTCAGCAGGTTGAAAGCATTCAGATATACGCGGAGGTTTTCGATTCCCGAACGCTGCATCAGTTTCTTGGGGAAGGTATAACCAAATTCAAGCGTTTTCAGGCGCAGGTAAGAGGCCTTCTGCATGGTCCAGGTATTGTTCGAGCGGTTGGCTGAGAAACCTGTCGGGCGCAAGGCCGGCATATAACCCGAGATCCATTCGCTGCTGGGGTTTGACGGGTCAGACAGGTGCCAGCGGTCGAGCCACATACTGATACCGTTACCCAAGCCCTGCTGGATAAACGGGTCGAGGAAGTCGCCACCCGTATACACTTCGTGTCCGGCAGCACCTTGGAAGAAGAGCGTAAGGTCGAAGCCTTTGTAGGCACCATACATATTCAAACCATAGTACATACGCGGTGTATCGCCGTGACCGATCGGTTGATCATCCTTACCGTCGATGATACCGTCATTATTCCAGTCCTGGAACTTCATATCACCCGGCAGCAACGATTTGTTACCGTTTCCGTCCTGGATCGGTGAGTTGAGGATATCCTCAAAGCTTTGGAACTGGCCGATCACGCGCTTGCCCCAACTGATATTCTTGTAGCGGTCGTTGGTGTTGTTACGCCAGTTGTCGAACATATTGGCCGATGCTGCACGCTCCACATATCCGTAATATTCACGTGTGGTAGAGAAGTTACCTTTGACTTCATAGGTAAAATCCTGGATCTGGTTACGGTGTCCGACTACGATTTCAAAACCGCGGGTCTTGTCCGTATTCAGGTTTTCATCCGGCAAAGACTGTCCGAAAGTAGTCGGCAACGTCAATACACGTGTTGCCAACAGGCCTTCACGTTTACGATTAAAGTAGTCAAATTCAACACTCAACAATCCTTGGTTGATAGAAGCTTCAAATCCGACGTTGGACGTAACAGACTCATACCAGGTAAGGTTGGGATTCGGCATACCCTTATCTTTAGCACCGTTGGAAAGACCGCCGCTGCCAAGTACGTAGTTACCCGAAGGATAGGTATAACCGCTCAGGTATTGATAAGGCAACATATACCATTTATCACCTACTTTATAGCTCGTTTCATCACCTACTTTACCGATAGAGCCTCTGAATTTGAAGTTATCGAACATCGGCAGTGCATCCTTGAAGAAACCTTCTTCCGAAATACGCCATCCTAATGAAACTGCCGGGAAGAAGCCCCAACGTTTATCCGGAGCAAACTTGTATGAACCGTCATAACGGAAGCTAACTTCAGCCAGATACTTGCTGGCATAAGCATAGTTCACACGGCCAACCAAACCGGCATGAGCAGAAACTTCTGCCGTACCGTCATTATTCATATTTACTTTATCACCAGCGCGAATCTGATCGATGGCACTGATAGAGAACTGGCGATAGGCTTCCACCCAGTCCGTACGGTCGTTATAGAATTCCCACAAAGCCAATGCCGAAATATCATGCAGACCGAAGGTGTTTTTATAGTTCATCGATAACTGCACGTTCGGTTTGAAATAGTTGGTCGACTTTGTTGTCAACGTCGAAACGGTATGACTGCCTGTTGCGTTATAGACATCCTTGGCTGCGTCATACGCATATTCGTAGTATTCTTTATACCATTTACGGCTATATTCGTTATCGAAGTCATACGACATCAATGCCTTGGCCGACAACCCTTTTACCCAGGGTAACTGCCAGTTAAGAGCGATAGCACCGTTGAACTCACGACGATCACGACGGTCGTAACCTACATTGTCGATTTCCGACAGATGGACAGGGTTCCCCTTGTCACCAGGATTCGACCAGTATTGTTCGTTGTCGTTGGCATAGATCGGGAATACCGGTTTAGCCATCTGGATACTCCGGGTAAGCGGGTCAGCTTCATAAGGCTTGTTACGTGTATCCAAACGTCCGCTCAACTGCAAATCAACGGTGAATCCTTTAACGATTTCAGCACTGATATTAGAACGTACGTTATATTTGGAGAAATCATAATCGTTCGATTTGTAGATACCTTCCTGATAGGTATAACCCAGTGAAAAGAAGTATTTTACCTTTTCTGTTCCACCTGATACACTCATGTTATGATAGGTCTGCGGAATGGCGCTGCGGATCACGGCATCATACCAGTCAGTGGTACCGATACCCTGTTTGAAGCGATCCAGGTCGTCAGCCGAATACGGAGCGGCTACGCCGACGTTCTGCTGTGCTTCATTATACAAGGTTGCATATTCGTAGCCATTGAGCAATTCCGGATAGCGGGTAATGTTTTGTATACCCACATAACCTGTATAGTTAATCTTAGGCTTAGATACTTCACCTTTCTTTGTTGTGATCAGAATAACGCCATTGGCGCCCTTGAAACCATACACAGAGGCCGAGGCATCTTTCAATACGCTGATAGATTCGATATCGTTGGCATCGATCTGGTTGAACTCGCGTTCTACACCGTCAACAATGACCAGTGCGCTACCGAAACCACGGATATCCACCGAAGCAGCGTCATCACCAGGAGCGCCACTACGCTGAACTGCGCGCAGACCCGGAAGTTTACCGGCCAGGGCATTCGTCACGTTCGGGGTTTTTACCGTCGTGATTTCTTTGGCCTGCAAAGAGGCTACCGAACCAGTCACCGTCGCACGTTTCTGTACACCGTAACCTACTACCACAACTTCGTCGAGTGACTGCGTATCTTCTTTCAGTACGATATGCAGCGGCTGGTTGTTGCGGATCACAATTTCCTGCGAGATATAACCGATGTACGAGATAACCAGCGTAGATCCTACCGGTGCGGGAAGGCTGAAATCGCCGTCCAGTCCGGTAATGCTACCATTGGTTGTACCTTTCACAAACACGTTAGCGCCGATAACGGTCTCACCACGCTCGTCCACTACAATCCCTTTAATTTCGGACTGTGTTTGCTGAACTACGGTTGCCTTCGGTGTTTCATTGACAGAGAGCAGGATATCCTTGTCGATCACCTTGTAAACGACGTCTGTACCCTTGAATACCTGGTCAAGCAGTGTAAACACGCTTTCCTGGTTCGCATCGACAGACACCTTCCGGTCTCCATCGATCAACTTGCTGTTGTAGAAGAACTTGAATTCCGTTTGTTCCTCAATTTCTTCCAATACATTCACGACTGCCACCTGCTTCATGTGCATGGACAAGGTCGCTTTTTGAGCGTATGTTTGCGCGGCAAACACGCTACAGACAGAGAGACATAATAAGAATGTGGATAATTTCATAATCCGAGAAGTTTTTTTTCCTACCTGCGTTCGATCATAAACCCATCGAACCAGTTGCACTAATTGATTCTTTGTCATATATTTGTAATGATTTAGATTAAAAAAGACTCAGTTGCTTGTTTTTACTTGCAGCGTACCTTTCATGCGGGAAAATGCGGCTAACATTTTCCCGTGTGTTTTTCTTCTGCAAGGTTCTTTTCTGTACACACTTGCTATATCATAGGCGGTATCTATTTATGTTTACATTACTTATTTAGGGTAACAATGGTATATTTCCTTCCATTGCTATCGTCTTCCGTAGCTTGCTGGATGGCATAATCTATCTTATGAATATGCTTGAAGTAATCAAGCACCTGAAACAACTGCCGGTTGTCGAACGTACCGGTGAACGGGTACGTATTAATGACCGGATTCTTCACCACGAACTTCACATTATAGAAATTCGATAGTTTGCTGACGACCTCAGGCATGGGGGTATCTTTGAATATCAGTACGCCTTCTTTCCACATATACTCGTTTTCGGTCGGTACTTCGCGGATAGCAACCTGTTTCGTCTCCAGGTTGTAGGTAGCTTTTTCCTTCGGTGCCAACGGCTTCTCCTTCACCACTACGTTCCGCGAGATGAGGTTGTAGGCATATTCGCTGTCGACAGCCAGTTGCTGTTCAGTCAGATGCTTTGTCGCATCCGTGAATTGCAATACCACGGCTCCGTTTACCAGCGTGGTATAGACCTCGCGTTCGTTCGGGTAGGCATTAATATTGAAACGCGTGCCAAGCACCTTGATCCGCATATTATCTTCGGCCACGCTAACGATAAAAGGATGCTTCGTATCGGATGTCACCTCAAAATAGCCCTCTCCTTCCAGCATCACCCGGCGTTCTTTCGGATCGAAGGGAACGGGATAAACCAGCTTACTGGCGGAATTGAGATGGACTTGCGTTCCGTCGGGCAATGTCAGGTTAGTACGCATACCGGCGTTGGTCTGTATGGTGACAAACTGGGGTTTCATGTCTACCCAGCTGCTGAACTGGAAATAATTCATGCCCACCGAGACGAGAAACAAAACGCAAGCGGCTGCTACAGCGGTCCACTTCAGCGAGGTTCGGAGCGTTCTCCGGCGGATCGTTTGCCGTACCTGCCGGAATGCCTTGTGTGAATCCCGCTGCTCGATCCGTTCTTTGGTCTGCCCCGCGTGATAAATGGCATAGACCTGGTTCGCAAGCTTTTCGTTGTCTGCGCTTTCCTGCATCCAGCGAACAATGCGCTCGTTTTCCTCGCGGGTTGTCTTCCCGCTTATATATCGGAACAAGAGGGCTTCCTCCATGCTGTAGTATTCGTCTTCCACTTGCATATTCATCGTTATTCACACTTATGACAATCCCGTGACGCCACACCCTAAACCGATCAACAAAAAAAGTACAAGAAACCTTAAACAAATGCGAATAATCTTACCTTTGCATAAATGCGTTGAAGTAAGATGAGCGACGAGAGACTGGTAATCCAATTACAGGAAGGGAGTGAAACGGCCTACAAAGCCCTCTTTCTGAAATATTATTCGCCACTAAGTGAATACGCCTCCCAGTATATTCAAGACATGGAGGCGGAAGAACTGGTGCAGGATCTGATGCTCTACCTGTGGGAGTCACGCAAGTCGCTGTTTATCCAAAGTTCACTGGAATCGTACCTGTTCACCGCTACCCGGCACCGTTGCCTGAACGCTATCAAAAAGAACCTGTACCACAAACAGACCCACCACATCCTGTATGAGCAGTTGAAGGATCAGATCGAAGACCCGGACTACTACCTGCTCAACGAACTATCCGCCAATATCGAAAAGGCGATTAGTGAACTGCCCGACAACTACCGTGAAGTATTCATATTAAGCCGCTCCAGCGACATGACCAACGCTCAGATAGCCGCCCAGTTCGGTGTCTCCGTCAAAACGGTAGAATACCGCATCACCCAGTCTATCAAAGTCCTCCGCATCAAACTCAAAGACTACCTCCCCCTCATCGCATTCCTGCTGCCCTAACCAGTACCCCCCAAAAACAGCGAAGCAAGCCTATACATCCAAAGGTGCTTTATATTCAAATACAACGAAATATGAAAGTAATGGGTGTTCGCCGCGACGATGAATGCCCGGTCACGGGCATCGTGTTCGTAGCCGTGGGTGCAAGCCCACGGACAGGAGGATGGGTGATGTTTATGCGCCGCGTCAGCGCCGCCGTAATTGCCCGACCGGCG
>JAVBUR010000107.1:0-20293 GCA_031555145.1 Tannerellaceae bacterium
CCGTATATAATAGACCGGTACCGCTGACGCGGCACAAGAACACCAACTAATCGACTGTCCAGGGGCTTACACCCCTGGCTACGAACACGATACCCCTGACGGGGCATTTTCACTGTCACGACCTCAAGTTATCCCCATACACGCATCAAAAGATGTGTATAAAGAGTAGCTTCAAAGGCGGGAAGCCGAGATCGTTTTTCACGGTATTAATAACTTCTTCATTCTCCATTCTTATGAAAACAGTTCTTCGTAATTTCCTCAGCGTGATGCGCCGCTTCAAAATGGCGACGACACTTAATATATTAGGTTTGTCGGTAGCTTTTGCTGCCTTCATGGTGATCCTGATGCAGTTGGACTTCGACTACAACTTCGACATGATGTACGAGAATTCCGACCGTATCTACCGGATGGAACTGACATACGATGGAGAGGCCCAGACAGTCATTTCACGTCCGATGGCCGACCTGTTCTTCCGGTCGTCGCCACATATTGTTGCCGGTTCTATTGTTGACCCCTGGCACTTTAACAGGCTCTTCACTGTCGAGAACAACGGCGTCAAGCATAATTTCCAGGAGACGATGAACAAGGTCTATCCGGCCTACATGGACATTTTCCCCTTCGAAATGGTGGAAGGATCAGCCAAAGCATTGGAAGAACCGGATAAAGTGCTGATCCCGCTCAGTATGGCCAGAAAATTCTTCGGCGACGAGTCGGCGATGAACAAATCATTGTGGGTAGGCGACAGTCCGCTTACCATCGCCGGTATCTATAAAGACTTCCCGGCCAACTCTGTGGTACAGAATGTGGTGTATGCACCCATGCATCCACAAGACAACGTCAATTCATGGGGAAACAGCAACTACAATGTCTATATCCGCGTAGATGCACCGGAGAACAGCCGCGATCTGGTTGCCAACCTGGAGAAACAGCTCGCCGCTATGGATATGGGGGATAACTCCTGGGTAAAAGCAGTAAGCTACCGCCTCACGGTATTACCGGATATCCATTACACTACCGATACTCTTTACGACCACACTCCGAAATCAAGCAGGCAGGTGCTGTTGGTACTGCTCTCGATAGCTGTGATGATCATTGTTATCGCCGGTATCAACTTCACCAACTTCAGTACGGCACTCACGCCGATGCGTATCAAGAGCATCAACACGCAGAAAGTATTGGGTGGAGATGAAACCGTCATCCGTCGTTCACTACAGGCCGAAGCCGTGGTGATCAGCCTACTCTCGTTCCTGATCGCCCTCGGACTCGTACACATCATGCAATTCACCCGGATAACGTCGCTGGTAGATGCCGATATTAGACTGGCTGCCCATCCGCTTATCGTTGGAGGCACAGCGTTGATAGCGCTGTTGACCGGCCTGCTCGCCGGCTTGTATCCGTCCTATTACATGACTTCTTTCCCGCCAGCACTGGTCTTGAAAGGCAGTTTCGGACTTTCACTGAAAGGGCGTATGTTGCGTAACGTCCTGATCAGTATTCAGTTTATCGCTTCGTTCGCCCTGATTATCGGTGCCTCGTTTATGTACCTGCAGAACCGGTATATGTATACCTCTCCGCTGGGATATGACAAAGATGCCCTGATCGTGACCGATATTAATGGAAAAATCAATAAAAGCCGCGAAACATTCACCAACCAGGTGAAGGGCTTTGCCGGTGTGGAAAACATCACCTTCGCCGAGCCATTGCTCTCCAGCCAGGATCAGTATATGGGTTGGGGACGTCATTATAAGGATATAGATATCCAGTTCCAATGCCTGCCGGTCGATGCCTCCTTCATGGATATCCTGGGAATTCATGTGAACGAAGGACGGGGATTCCGCAAGGAAGACGAACAGAAAAAGTATGGTGCCCTGATCTTCAACGAATGTGCGAAGGCAGAATACAATCTGGAACTGGGCAGTATGGTTGACAGCATGGAAATCATCGGCTTTATGCCTGATGTCAAGTTTGCCTCCTTCCGCACCAAAGTGAAGCCGATGGCCTTCTACGTATGGGGTGAACAAAACTGGGGCAGCCAGCCCAACTTTGCCTATATCAAGGTGAAAGGCGGGTCGAACATGCGGGCCGTCATGGATCACGTCACGACCTCCCTGAAAGCCATCGATCCGGACTATCCCTTTAACGTACGCTTCTACGACGAAGTACTGAACCGCATGTATGCCAAGGAACGCAATCTTACGGCGCTGATCACACTGTTCAGCTTCATCGCTATCTTTATCTCCATCGTGGGCGTATTTGGATTGGTCGTGTTCGACAGCGAATACAGGAAGAAGGAAATAGGTATCCGCAAGGTATTGGGCTCTACAACGACGGAGATCCTGATCCTCTTCAACATAACCTATGTCGTCATCCTCTGCTACTGTTTTCTCCTGGCAGCGCCGATCACCTACTATGCCATCTTCCGTTGGCTGGAAAACTTCGCCTACAAGACGCCGATCTACTGGTGGGTGTTCCTGACGTCCTTTGGCATCGTCTTCTTCATCACCATCCTCACCGTCACCTTCCAGAATTGGTGGACGGCAAATGAGAATCCGGTGAAGAGTATTAAGACGGAGTAAAGAATAATAATACAATCAACTGCCCCACCATCGCAAGCGATAGTCCCTCCGCCATTCAAGGCGGGGAGCGGAGATACTTACGATTAAAAATAGTGAATATGAAAACACTTTTTCGCAATTTTCTTAGTGTACTGCGTCGGTTTAAGATGGCGACGACGCTTAATATATTGGGGCTTTCGATTGCCTTTGCATCCTTTATGGTGATCCTGATGCAACTGGATTTCGACTACAACTTCGACCGGATGCATCCCCAAGCTGACCGCATCTTCCGGGTGGAACGGGTATGGGACACCGATGCCGCTCCGCCTTTCTCGCGCCCGATGGCAGAAGCCTTTATGAAGTCGTCGCCACACATCGTCGCCGGTGCCCTGGTAAGTACCCGTATGACGAATAAAGAGTACCTCTCGGTGGAAACGCCCAATGGGAAGCGCTTCTACGAAGAGGCGGTCATCCGTGCTTATCCGTCGTATACCGATGTATTCGGTTTCCATTTCACCGAAGGGTCGGGCAGTTCCCTGGAAGACCCGGAGAAGATACTGATACCTGCCGGTATGGCCCGGAAGTTCTTCGGCGACGAACCGGCTGTGGGTCAGCTACTGAAAAGCGGCGAACAGACCTATACCATCGGTGGCGTTTATACTGACTTCCCTGACAATTCCTGCATCAAGAATCCCATTATCAAACAAATTCCTCCCCTCGAAAACATCGACCGTTGGGATAATAACAGCTATTACTTTTATGTCAGGCTGGACGACCCGGCGTATGCCACGGAGATTACCGACGCCTTCAAGCAGAACTTCGACGCGGCGGCCCTGGGCAGCCGACTGGCTTGGGTAGGGCTGGCCGGATACCGCCTCACACAAGTGACCGATACGCACTTCGTACAAGACACCAGCCACGACTATACGGCCAAATCGAGCCGTTCCACGCTGTTGATCCTGCTTACGATTGCGTTTGTGATCATCGGGATCGCCGGTATCAACTTCACCAATTTCAGCATGGCGCTTACGCCGTTGCGTATCAAAAGCGTCAACACCCAGAAGGTATTGGGTGGAGATGATGCGACCATTCGGGGATCGCTGCTGACGGAAGCGGTTTCGATCAGCCTGATCTCGTACCTGCTCGCACTCGGTTGCCTCTTCCTGCTGCCCCATACCATCGTAGGGATGTTGGTGAATGCCGACCTGTCGCCGGCAGTTCATCCGCTGATTGCAGGCGGAGCCGCCCTGCTGGCGTTGGCGACAGGCGTATTAGCAGGGATATATCCTTCGTGGTATATCACATCTTTCTCTCCCGCCCTGGTGCTGAAAGGTAGCTTCGGACTCTCCCCTAAAGGACGGCAGTTACGCAACGCGCTGATCGGCTTCCAGTTCATCGCCTCGTTCGCCCTGGTGATCGGCGCCTCGTTTATCTATCTGCAAAACCGGTTTATGCACCAGTCGTCGTTGGGTTATGACAAGGATCAACTCATTGTTTCCAATATTCCCCTATCTGTCAGTCAGAACCGGGAAGCATTCGCCAGCCGGACAAAAGCCTTTGCCGGCATCGAAGAGGTATCGCTGGCCGAACAACTGATCTCCAGCAACGACCAGTATGGCGGATGGGGACGTATCTACCGGGGCAAGGATATCCTATACGACTGCCTGTATGTAGATGACGCCTTCCTGCAGACAGCCGGTATCGTGGTCACCGATGGCCGTGACTTCCTGCCCGAGGATAAGCTGAAACGCCACGGTGCACTGATCTTCAACGAATGTGCCCGGCTGAAATACGGGCTGGAAGTCGGCGGTATGGTCGACAGCATGGAGATCGTAGGTTTTATGCCTGATGTCAAATTCGCCTCCTTCCGTACCGAAGTACAACCGATGGCCTTCTACGTATGGGGGGAAGTCAACTGGGGCACGTCGCCCAAATTTGCCTACGTCCGGGTAAAGGCCGGGACAGATATGCGCGCCGCCCTGGGACACGTCACCTCTTCGTTGCAGGCTATCGATCCGGACTATCCGTATGATATCCGCTTCTACGACAGCGTACTGAATCAAACGTATATCAAGGAAGAACAAACCGGTTCGCTGGTTACCTTGTTCAGCCTGATTGCTATCTTTATTTCCATCGTAGGAGTATTTGGCTTGGTCGTGTTTGAGAGTGAGTATCGGAAGAAGGAGATTGGTATCCGTAAGGTGCTGGGATCTACAACTGAAGAGATACTGCTGCTCTTCAACAAGACGTATATCCGCATCCTCTCCGTCTGTTTCGTGCTGGCTGCTCCGATCGCCTGGTATGGCATTGCCCGCTGGCTGGAAAGCTTTGCCTATAAGACACCGATGTACTGGTGGGTATTCCTGCTTTCCTTCGTTACGATCTCCTTTATCACCCTGCTCACCGTCACCTTCCAGAACTACTGGACAGCGAATGAAAATCCGGTGAAAAGTATTAAAACAGAATAATGGGCAAACGAGTAATCAACCGCCCCACCATCGCAAGCGATGGTCCCCCCGCCTTTCAAGGCGGGAAGCCGGGATAGTCTTCATTAATCTTTAATCGTAAATCATTCATCATTCATTTATGAAAACGATACTACACAATTTCCTTAGTCTTTTCCGTCGCTATACAGCGGCAACGGTATTGAATGTGATTGGGCTGTCGGTAGCCTTCACGGCTTTCATCGTCCTGATGATGCAAGTTTCGTATGATTGGGGGTATGACAATTTCCACAATGATGCTGACCGGTTGTATCGGGTAGAGTTGGTAAATTCGGACGATGCCGTTGCATGGAGTGTGCTGCCGCGTCCATTCATTGATGCGTTCATTGCTTCCTCTCCCCATATTGAAACAGGAACGCTTATTTACTATGGATGGGAAAGCCAGCGTAATGTGGCGGTAGAACAGAACGGGGAACGGATCGGTTTCATGGAACCTTACGTGACAGTATATCCTAACTTTACCGATGTATTCGACTTCCATATGATAGAAGGTGACCGTTCGGCATTGACATCACCCGACAAGGTGCTGATCCCTGAAAGTATGGCCCGCCGTCTTTTTCCCGACAGCCCGGCAACCGGACAATTCTTTATCGGGAATGAACTGAAAGCGGAGATCGGAGGTGTGTATCGGGATTTTCCCGCCAATTCTTCCATCCAAAATGCCATTTACCGGAAAATACCAGACCAGGAAGGTGCCGGCGAATGGAGCTACAACAACTATACCTGCTTTATCCGCCTGGATAATCCGGCCAATGCAAGCCAAGTGATTCAGTCGTTCGAAGCCAACCTGAAGCATGAGCAGATCAATTGGAAAAAACAACACCTGCGGTTGACTACACTACCCGACATGTATTACCTGAAAGATATCATTTTTGACAAGGATGAGAAAGCGAATCCGACACAGATGTTTGTGTTTTTGTGTATTGCCATCCTGATCATCAGTATTGCAGCCATCAACTTTACAAACTTCAGCAACTCGCTGGTGCCTATGCGTCTGAAGAATATCAATACGCAGAAAGTATTAGGTTGCTCACAAAAGACATTACGGATGTCTATCGTAATAGAAGCTGTTGCCATTTGCCTTTTATCTTTCGGCCTATCGATCTTCTTTGTGTATCTGTTGGGAACCACATATGTTGGAAACATGGTGAATGGTGGGATAACGATACAATCCCATCTTCCACTTATCCTCAAAACAAGTGCATTTGCTGTACTTGTCGGTCTGCTGGCAGGTTGCTGGCCGGCTTTCTATATCACATCCTTCCAACCGGCATTGGTATTGAAAGGTAACTTTGGCTTGTCGCCCAAAGGACGAAACCTGCGGAATGTACTGGTAGGTTTGCAATTCATGGTATCATTCGCTTTGATAATCGGAGCGGTATTCGTCAGCCTGCAAAACCGCTTCATGACACATGCGTCGTTAGGGTTTGATAAAGATCAGGTTGCCATCATCACGCTGAACAAGAAGCTGCAAGGCAATACCCGTCTCGTATGCCAGCAACTGGAAGATATCACCGGTGTGGAAGCTGCTGCCACCAGCGGTTGGATCGTAGGCGGCCAGGACGAACTAACCACCAATGTTTTTAAGTATCAGGGAGAAGAGTTCTTCTGCCGGCAAATTATAGCCGACCCTGCTATTCTTCGGGTAATGGGTATCCGGGTAACTGAGGGGCGCGACTTCTTCCCGGAAGATGCCCTGTCCCAGGAAGGTGTCTATATCTTCAACGAAACAGCCCGCAAAGCACATAACCTCGAACTGGGAAGTAATAGCATTGTCGGGTTTATCGACGATGTCAAATACAACTCCTTTCGCAATGAAGTAGAACCGTTTTGTTTCGTCTGTGATGCCAGATCTTACTTCCGCCAATATGCCCTGATCCGCATCCAGGCAGGAACAAACTATGCCACATTGGTGAAGTCGGTCAACGACAAACTGAAGGCCATCGCCCCGGATTATCCGCTGGAAATCAGCCTGTACGATACCGTACTGGAAAACCTTTATCAGAAAGAGATCACCCTCGGACGACAGATATCTTTCTTCAGCCTGATTGCGATCCTGATCTCGCTGATCGGTGTATTTGGCGTTGTCATGTTTGAGAGCCAATATAAACGAAAAGAGATTGGCATCCGGAAAGTATTCGGTTCTACCGTCCGCGAGATACTGGCACTGCTCAACCGTCACTACATCCGTATCCTGGTTGCCAGTTTTGTAGTAGCTGCACCCGTGGTTTATTACATGCTCGGTAACTGGCTACAACACTTCGCCTATAAAACGCCGATGTACTGGTGGGTATTCGCCCTCGCCTTCCTGATCGTCACCACCATCACCCTCGCTATCGTCAGCATCCAGAACTGGCGGGCAGCGATGGCGAACCCGGTGGAGAGTATCAAAGCGGAATAAAAAAAGGGTGTGCCAAAAGTACTCTGGCACACCCTTCATGTAATAAGAAAGTTTACAGGTTATTGATTACATCAGGGGGGAGTTGGGTGAGTCGTGCGATACGCTCGACGCTGTCTCCCTCACTTTTCATTTCACGAGCGATACGGAGTAGGTTTTCCCGACCTTCTTCCCGGCCTTCTTCCCGGCCTTCTTTCAAACCTGCTTCCCGTCCCTTTCTCATGGCTTCGCTCATGGTGCCGAGATAGTCGTTATAGACCCGGACACTGTTCTCGTACTTATCCCGTTCTTCGGGTGAAAGTGCAGACACATCGGCGATTTCTTCGAGCTTCTCGAAGATTGCCTTTTGGGCTTTAAATGGCATCCTTTCCAATGTTCTCATGTTTTTAAGTACATACATCCATTTCTCAAAATCCGAACGGCAGTCGTTCTCCTCGTTGGTAAACAGCGGCAACGTGATAAAGATAGGGCGCAGCCTATCACTAAACAATTTGCCGCTTTCGCGGTCTGCTAATATTTGTTCTGTTACAAATATACCGATTTTCGTGAAAGCACGGACTGAACCGGTGTGTTTTTTTCGTGAGGAAAATGCCCCGTCCTGCAGGCTCCGAAAAATCTATTACTAAAAGATAAATTTAGCTAACAGATTCAACCTTTTTCGCACTATTTGTTTTTATTACTGATATGAAACATTATTCATTTAATAATAAGAAACGATGAAAAAGAAATTTCTATTCTCACTCGTAGCCATGATGATGATGGTAGTCAGCGTATCGGCGCAGGACGTTCCGGGTAACACATCGAAAAACGGTGTGATCAACGTACCCACTCCGCAGGAAATAGCGAAGAAAGAGACCCAGCAGATGACGAAGAACCTGAACCTCACGGCTGATCAGCAGAAACAGATAGAAGCGATCAACCTCAAATATGCCGACCAACGGATGGTGACCCGCCTGGATGTCACGGCCGAAGGCGTACAGAACCTGACGGCTGATCAGAAAGCACAACTGAAAGCCGATGCGCAGAAGAGCATCGCCGCTCAGGAAGCTGAGTTTAAAACCGTCCTTACGGACAAACAGTATCAAACCTACTTGAATAACAAAGCGGCAGCCAAGGCAAAAATGGCAGCCAAGTTAGGCAAACACTGATCCTATTACGAATAGTAACTATGCGTCCCGCAGCCGCAAGCATTCTGCTTCGCAACTGCGGGACATTTATGTACACACACAACAAATCGTTCTCGTCGATTATTCGGCAGTGGGCGCCTCCAAACGACCCTTTGCACGGAAAGTAGATGCCGGAGCCGCCTTGGATGGCATCCCGTAACGTCCATTATCACCAATCATCACACTGACGGTCGCACCATCGTTGCCAATCTGGACGAAGGTATACGACACCTTTTCGAAACGGAGGAAGAGGTTCGTGATCTTGCCGTTGGCCGTCGATTCGGTTTCATCCAAGGCCTTATCCCTGTCCTTATTGAAGGCGGCCACGATCTCGTTCACCAGCGAGGGATTATTGAAGATCGTGAGGGTAGTCACCTCGCGTGTCACTTCCTTCGTATCCTTGTCGCGGCTACGAGCCTTGTTAATTTGCACATCCTTCTGTGCTTCACATTTCTTCACTACGGCGGCAACAGCATCCTGGGCCATCAACTCCGTCGTCAAACTTCCAGCCAGCAGCAACATGGCTGCGATAAACAAATTTCTCATTTTCATACCTGTCTTTATTTACATATTAAACATTAATCATTGCATTGTATATCCAGCATCTTTTCCACCGCTTCGCGGACAACAGGATCAGAGAACTGGCTGATGATCTGGCAGTACTGTTGTTGCATTTGTTGCCCGGCCGTCATGTATTCGTCGTCGGCTTCATACAACTGGCGGAACAATTGTTCGGCCTTGGCTTCCTGCATCAGCGCCATTTGCATGGTTGCCTCCAGTTCGGAACTGATCACATCCCTATCCGTGATCTTTACGCCGTTGCGGATGATATAACCTTCCAGTTCGCTCGCCTCTTCCCTTTCCATCGTATAAATTGAGTAGAAGGCAACAGCAAGTAACACAGACGCGGCTACCGCGGCCCAACGCATCCAGACTTTCCGGGGAGGACGTGCATCGATGGTCGGCGCTTCGACCTTCATTTCCAACGCGGCTTCCACATCTACCACCGGTAAGGGATAAACCGGAGCCTTTTCAGCCACCTCTCCGGTGATTCCGGCGTGAAACCAACTAAATGTATCCCGATATTCCTGCAGGTGCTCGGGCAGGTCGTCGCCGACAGACTGAAAGTAGGTGTAGAGTACACGTTCTTCTTCATTGGTGGTCAGACCGTCGAAAAAGCGTTCGATCAGGGTTTCAATAGGTTCGTATTTTTGTTTCATCTTGTTGTAATTGACTGTATATATCTTTTACTCTTCGTCGGGCCCGTGAGAGGTTCATGCGAACGGCATCGAGCGTAGCACCGATCAACTGGGCTATTTCCTCTACTTCGAGGCAATCGACATGTTTCATCCGGAGTACGGTTTGTTGGAGGTCGGGCAGTTGGTCGATAATTCGCATCACATGTGCCACGGTGTCCTTTCCTTCCAGCAGAGCGTGTGGGGAGGGTGATTCGTGGACGATCACCATTTCTCCCCAATCGTCCGGTGTCCGTACCCTCACTTTCAGGCGGTTCAGGCAGAGATGCTTCGTCATCGTCGTCGCCAGGGCGGCTACATTCTCATACCGATCCAATTCTTCCCGCATGTACCACAGTTTTAGATAGACCTCTTGCACGATATCTTCCGCATCGTCACTGTCTCCCAGCAACCGCACGGCGTATCCCAACAATTGTTCGCGCACCGGCAAAATGTCCTTTTTAAACTGTTCCTGTTCCATACTTCTATACTAACGACAACGAAGACGGAAAAATATAACATCGGGGGGTAAAGAAAGTGACAGATTTCCTCAATATACATACAAAAAACCTGAACCTCCATTCACATGGCAGCTCAGGTTGTACAAAAACACCAAAGATAATGGTTATTAGTATGTCACTTAGTATGATTCTTCTACTCCGCCTTAATACTCTTCACCGGGTTCGCATTGGCGGCGCAGTAGCTTTGCCAGTAGACGGTGAGGAAGGAGAGGATGAGGCAGCCTACGCCGGCCAGGAGGAAGTACCAGGGCGTAAGGGTGATACGGTAGGAATAGTCCGTCAGCCAATCGCGCATGATGTACCAGATAATCGGTGTAGCGATTACAAAGGCGATTAGGACATAGTTGAGGAACGTACTGACAAGGCGGTTCAGCACCTCGCGGTTCGTCGAACCAAACACCTTACGTACCCCTATCTCGCGCGAGCGTTGCTGAATGAAATAGGTCGACATCGCCAGCAACCCGAGGAACGAGAGCACAATCGCCACGAAACAGAACAGCGTAACGATCTTCGACGTCCGTTCCTGTGCGGCAAACGATTGCTGGATCTGCTGATCGATGAACTGGGCGGGAGAATCCAATCCTACGATCCGTTTATAGACCGCGTTCACATCCTGATACGCCGTAAAGGGATCGCCCTCGGCTTCCACCAGGATATTCCAGACATAGTCGCAGTTCTTCATCACTTCCACTATGATCGGATCCTGTTCCCGCAGGATATTTGTCAGCCTGAAATCCTTCACCACACCGGCGATGGGCAACTCCCTGTCATAATAACGGAAGGTCGTCGCATCCAAAGGCAGATTCTGCTGCTTCAGGGTCTCCTCACCCAGATAATACAGGACATCTCCCGAAGCCACCTGGTTCTCACGGATCACTTTGATGCCCATCATCGGCATAAAAGCAGTGTCGCACCGGATCACCTGTAGGCTGATGTTCCGGTCTTCAAACTGCATTGTATTGTTATTACCTCCGCTAAAAGGTGTGCCTGCCGAGAGGGAAATCTGTTTCACACTACCCAATTGCTTCATTTCGTTGACCAACGAGGATACCGCCGTCATGTCTTTCAACGCCATCGTCGGAATATCGATGAGCTGACTCGTCCGGTATCCCAACGGGGCTTTGATCAGATGATCCACCTGTGCGACCATAATGATGGAGGCTGCGATCAATGCAATAGTAATGGCATTCTGGAACGTAATAAAGAAGCGGCTGAATATCATCTTCGTTTTCTGACGAAAGGCACCCTTTACCACATCCACCGCCTTTGTACGCGAGATCAATGTGGCCGGAAGCAGACCGGCTATCAAACCAATGCCCAGGATGAGCAGCACCACCACGGTGATATTCTCCCACGTAGCCAACTCTACCAGATCGATCCGGGTACTCAGCAACGAATTCGCATACGGCAAGAAGGCAAAGGCCAGCAGCAGGCCGATCCCAAAGGAGATAAACGTGAGCAGTGTGGATTCCAGCATCAACCGGTTGAACAGATCGAATCGTGACGACCCCAGCAACTGGCGCGTAGCCATTTCCTTGGCACGGAAACCGGTCTGCGCTACCGACAGATTGATATAATTGATGACGGCAAAGAGTAGGATCAGGATACCGACCGAGAGCAGGATCATCACCAAGCGCTTATCCCCGTGGTCGGCCTGGTAATTCTTCTTATCCGAAAAGTAAGCCTTGGTGAGTGGCTCAAACTGCACTTCCTTGGCCAGCCCTTCGGCAAACCACCAGAATTTCAGGTCATTTTTCAGATAATCACGCACGTTCTCGGCTTTGGAGGCCAGCGATGTTCCTTCGCGTTCCAATAGGAATATGGTCGAACTTAAGGCATTATTAAAGGTATTTCCGTCCAGCCAGGGTGCTATTTCCTTTAGCTTGACGATGGGGATGATCATGTCACTATACTTGATCATCGAATGGTTGATGTCTTTCATAACGCCACTGACGGAAACCCAAACCGTATCCGCCAACTGGATGTTTTTACCGATCGGACTTTCACCCGGAAACATCCTTTGGGCGAAGGATTCGGATATCACCACATTGTTCTTATCGGACATTACCTGCGTCTCATTTCCCTCGACCAGCGGGAAGGAGAAAAAGGAGAAAAAATTGTCGCTGGCAAACTGCATTTTGGCAATTACCTTGCGCCCTTCACTGGTGACAGGAGTATCTTCCGTACCACTGAAGACCATCGAATTGCAAACGGAGACCTCCTCTTCCACTTCCGGAAAGTGTTCCTTTACCCGGCTGCCGATACCATAAGACATCATCATCCACTCTTCACCGCCCAGCAGATAGATACGGTCGGCATTCGTATGGAAGCGGTCGACCGACAACTCCTGCACACTATACGCCCCGATCAGGATCACAAACATCAACGACACCGACAGACCGAATAATTCGATTGCCGTATAAGCCTTGTTCTTCAACAGGAAGTTAAAGAATGACTTTAGATTCAACAGATTACTCATAGCTAATTCGCTTAACTGGATTATATTCGCCAACAAATATGCAAAGGGCGTGCCAAAACAACCATCACGCTGATTATGAATCAAATGCGCAAAAACACTCCTTCGATCAGTGTCAAATAAATGGACAGTGGTGTCTATTTATTTGACACATTAAAAATCCCTGAACCGCCATATCACATGGTAGTTCAGGGGTCAATTTAAAGCTAAATCTAATGTAAAGTTAACAATTAATAAGGTTACAATTGATAAGGTTAACTATGTATATTTTATTCGCTTTTGATACTGTTCGCCGGATTCTCGGTCGCCGCCATGTAGCTTTGCCAATAGACGGTAAAGAAGGAGATAAGGAAGCAGAAAGCACCAGCGGCAATAAAGACCAGCGGACTGAGCGGTATCCGGTAGGAATAGCCCGACAGCCAGCCATTCATGATATACCACACAATCGGTGTAGCGATCACAAAGCCTACCAGCACATAGCGGAGGAAAGTATTTACCAGTCGGGATAATACCTCGCGGTTCGTCGATCCGAATACCTTACGGACACCGATCTCCCGATAGCGTTGCTGGATAAAGTAGGTCGACATGGCCAATAGTCCCAACAACGAGATCAGGATGGCAATAGCGCCGAATACAATCACAAGTTTAGCCAATCGTTGCTGTGGAGCAAACGTTTTTTCGATCTGTTGATCAACAAACATACCCTCGAATTCCAACTGGGTAACACGTTCATATGTTTTTTTCACTTCATTGAATGCCGTATAAGGATTGCCTTGCACCTCAACCATAATGTCCCAGGGATGGAAATCCTCCACCTTACGTACGATGAAGCTAATGGCATTAGGGCCACTGAGGATATTCGCCATCTGAATGTCTTTGACGATACCGGCAACAGGCGTAACATTCTCACCTACTTTCACCGATTGGACATCATCCGGCACATTGAATTCTTTCATGGCATACTGGGTCAGATAGTAATCGTCGCCGGTTGCCAGATGATTATCCCGTAGTATCTGTACGCCCAGTATATCAAACAATTCCCGCTCGCACCGGAGACGTTGCAGACTGATCATACGATCTTCATACTCGAATGTATAGTTATTTCCCTGGCTGAAAGGTGTTCCTTCCGAGAAGGCAAGACGCTTCACACCGGACAGTTGTTTCAGTTCATTGCCAAGTGTCAGTTGCAATTGCTTATCCAACCGCATAACGGGGATATCGATCACATTGGTCGTGTTATAGCCGAGAGGCGCATGGATCAGGTGCCGGATCTGCCAGATCATTACCAGTGAAGCGGCCACCATACCAATTGTAATCGCTTGCTGGAAGGTAATGAAGACCTTGCTGAACACCATCTTGACCTTTTTCCTGAAACTCCCGCGTACCACCTCGATCGGCTTGGCATTGGAAATAACAATCGCCGGAAGCAAACCCGACAGGAATCCTACCAACACCGTCACCACCAGTACACACAACACGCTGAGCGGTGTAATGGCATCCGTCAGGGAAAGTTTGGTTGCAAGCAATGCCTCGGCAAAAGGCACACAAAGATATGCCAGAAATAACCCGAACCCCAATGACAGAAAACTCAACAACATCGATTCCATAATCAGCCTCCCGAAAAGCATCTTCCGTGAAGAACCCAGCAGACGGCGGGTAGCCATCTCCTTCGCCCGGAATCCGGTTTGTGCTACCGTGAGGTTGATGTAATTGATGACGGCAAACAACAGGATCAATAGACCTACCGACAGCAGGATCAACACAAACTGCCGGTCACCTTGCTTCAGAAACATACTCCACCCCACTTGAGAAAAATAAACATCCGCAAGCGGAGTCAGTCGCACTTCCTCCAAAAGACCACGATTGTAGATCCAGAAAATCTCTTTGAAGTAAGTCAGCATATCAGCCTCACGCGCCCGCAGGTCGGTTCCTTCCTTTTCCATCAGAAACACAACAGCGCTACCGACATTCTCGAAGCCTTCTGAATTGTAACTCCAGCCGGGAGCATATTCGCCCGCATTATCTATTCGTACCAGCATGTCGCAATATGGGATCACCGAATAGCGGATATCCTTCATCACGGCACTGACCGTTACGGCCATCGACTCCTTTAACCGGATCGTTTTTCCTAACGGATCCTCGTTACCAAATACTTTCCGGGCAAACGACTCCGAGATCACCGCATTATTCTTTGCTTCCAGCACCCGCAGTCGGTCACCCTGCGCAAGATCAAACGAGAAGAAATCAAAAAAAGTGGTATCGGCAAACATCAGGTTGACATTCCAATTATCGTCTCCGATCATGATAACGTCCTGTTCATGAAAGATCAGCGGACACACTTTCTCCACTTCCGGGAAACGGTCTTTCACACGATAGGGCAGCCTGTCGGCCGAAGGAAATCCTTTTTCACTTCCCAGCACATAGATACGATCGGCCTTTTCCTGAAAACGATCGATGGATAACTCCTGCTTTGTATAGCAGGCGATCAGAATCACAAACATCAACGACACCGAGAGGCCGAAGATATTAATCGCCGTGTACGTCTTGTTCCTGTTCAGGAAATTAAGGAAGGACACAATGTTTAAAAAGTTACTCATTTACAAATAATTTTATTTACTCCAATTCTAACAGTTCCTTCGCATTTTTATACAGAATTCGCTCCCTTTCGCTAATGTTCAAATCAAGTTTATAAAAGTCTTTCAATGCATTGGCAAGGGTAGTAACAGGCTGATCGCTTCCAAATAATATTTTGTCTGTTCCGACACTCCTGATTACCCATTCAAGCTGGGATTTGTAAGGCGAATCAGCATAAATAGTAACAACCGCAGAAAGGTCATACCAAACATTGTTCAGCATTTCCGGGTTCAGGCTTTGAACCAGGCTCACTCCTCCTAATTTATAGAATTCAGTTCCTCCCATATGTGCAATAATAAACTTCGTTTTAGGGCACGACAAAGCCAATTGCCAAAGATTTTCCAGGTAATTCGGAACAATAAAACCGTATCCGTCGATCAAAATAACCATGCCTAATTCACCAGCCATTCTTGCTACCTTTACCGATTCTTCACTCAGAATAGTGAATTGCTGGGTAAGAGGATGTAACTTAAGGATTTTACCTCCTGATTCTTTGATTCGCTGTAATTCTGTTATGGCGGCATCACCATCTCCCGGATGAACAGAGCAAACAGGTATAAACCGTGGATCACGTTTAGCCATTGCAAACAAAGAGTCGTTTTGCATCTTCGTTTTTGCCATATTTCCTTTCCGTGCGATCGTTATCCCAAACACATATTTGATATTTACGGACTTATTGTCTGCAAAGTACTCTTCCATGGTCTGAAACGACATTTCATTTGGAGATATTTTGAAGTGGCAATGGGCATCAATAACCGGAAAAGAAGCGTTTTGAGCATTCATATGAGTGTATACACAACAGGATACACACACTATCAGGATTTGAAAATAAGTTTTCATATGATTAACTATTATATGGTTTAGATAATATTACATTAGTTACATACAAATTACCCGGAAGTGATCTTACTCCGCCTTGATACTGTTCACCGGATTTTCCGTCGCCGCCTCATAGCTCTGCCAATAGACGGTAAGGAAGGAGATCAGGAAGCAGAAGGCACCGGCGGCCAGGAAGATTAGCGGACTGAGCGGTATGCGGTACGCATAGCCCGACAGCCAACCCTTCATGATATACCATACAATCGGCGTAGCGATCACAAAGCCTACCCCTACATAGACGAGGAAGGTACCCACCAACCGGGTCAGCACCTCACGGTTGGTCGAGCCAAATACCTTGCGGACACCTATCTCACGGTGACGCTGCTGGATGAAGTAGGTCGACATCGCCAGTAATCCCAACAACGAGATCAGGATGGCGATGGTGCCAAAGACCATGACGATCTTCACCAACCTTATTTGTGAAGCATAGGTTTCTTCCACTTGCTTGTCGATGAATTTGCCGTCAAATTCAAGATTGGTCACACGTTCATAGACGGCCTTCACTTCGTTCATGGCGGTAAGGGGATCGCCCTGTATCTCCACCAGCAGGTTCCAGGGATACAGTTTTTCTATTTTCTGTATGTCGAATGCTGTCATTTCCATTTTTTGTGTGATATTACGTAACCGAATATCCTTGACAACACCGGCGATGGGAGCCGGTCTGTCTGTGATCTTTACTGAAGTGGCATCTTCCGGAAGGTTGAATTCCTTCATAGTATATTCGGTCAGGTAAAGAATCTGATCACCCGAAACGTGATTGTCCCGTACCACCTGAATACCCAGCATATCAAATAATGCCTGTTCACAAGAGATTATCTGCAGACTGAGGTTACGACCCTCATATTCAAATGTCCAGTTGTTTCCCCGGTTAAAAGGAGTTCCAGCCGTATAAGCCACGTTCTTCACACAGGCCAGTTGTTTCAGTTCGTTGCCGAGGGTAAGTTGCTGTTGCTTATCGAGGCGCATAGTGAAAATGTCGATAATATTGGTGGTATTGTATCCGAGAGGCGCCTTGATCAGGTGCCAGGTTTGCAATATCATGGTAAGCGAAACGGCCACCAAGGCAATGGTGATCACCTGTTGGAAGGTAATGAATACTTTGCTGAATACCATCTTGGTTTTCTGACGGAAACTGCCGCGTACAATATCGATCGGTTTGGCATTAGAGATGATAAAGGCAGGAAGTAAACCCGACAGGAAGCCAAGTAACACCGTTACAATCAACACACACAACACACTGAGCGGTGTGATGGCATCCGTCAGGTATAATCCTGTATTGAGCAATGTATTGGCAAACGGCACGCAGGCATACGCCAGTAGTAGACCAATAGCCAACGATATAAAGCTCAACAAGGTAGATTCCATGATCAACCGGGCAAACAACATTTCCCGTGAAGAACCCAGCAGGCGACGGGTAGCCATTTCTTTCGCACGGAAACCGGTCTGCGCTACCGTCAGGTTAATATAATTGATCACGGCAAACAGCAGGATCAGTATACCGATCGACAGGAGGATGAGTACGAACTTGCGGTCGCCTTGCTCCAGGAACATCGAATCATCCACATCAGAGAAATAAATATCTGATAATGGTGTCAGTTTCACTTCCTTCCAAATTCCCCGCTTGTAGATCCAGAAGATTTCCTGGAAATAAGTCAGCATGTCCGCCTCACGCGCTTTCAGGTCAGTACCCTTCTTTTCCATAAGGAAGACGACAGAGCCCGACGCATTATCAAACGTTTCGGAGACAAGGGTGTAATTGTAGTCACCAATATTATCCATCCGAATCAGCACATCACAGTAGGGAATCGTCGAATAGCGGATATCTTTCATCACCGCATCCACCGTGACAATTAACGAATCCTGCAGCCGGATCGTCCTGCCCAACGGATTCTGATTTCCGAACACTTTATGGGCAAACGATTCTGATATTACAGCGTTATTTCTCGCCTCGAGTGTCCGCTGCCTGTCACCCTGTATAAGACTAAAGTCAAAAAAGTCAAAGAAAGTAGAATCGGCAAACAGCAGATCCACATTCCATTTAACATCTTCAATCACAGCCGGGATATGGCCGTAATGATTGATCGGGCATACCTTTTCTACTTCGGGGAAACGTTCTTCCACCCGGGAGGCAAGTTTATAGGCTGATCCGAACCCTTTTTCATTACCGAGGACGTAGATACGGTCGGCTTTCGTCTGTGCCTTGTCGACCGACAGTTCCTGTCCCGTATACACGGCAATCAGGATCACAAACATCAACGATACCGACAGACCGAATATATCAATGGCTGTATACGCTTTGTTCCGGCTCAGGAACTTAAAGAAAGATTTTAAATTCAGCAGACTGTTCATATCCTATGCTTTTAGCTTTTATCATCTACATTGCAAAGCCCGTGCCAAACACACATTTCATTGATTATCAAAATACAAACAAAACAAGCACTCGGGTCAAGTGTCAAATAATTGGACAGTAGTGTATAATTATTAGACAAAAAAAATCGGGTTGCCGCAATGACAACCCGATAGATGATATAGTAGATAGAATGATTCCGAAGACGATTACCAACGCCACAATTCAGAGGAGTCCAATCGGTAGCATTTGGAAAGATCGGCATTGCCTGGGGAATTCCATCCTGAAGGACTACCGGTCTTCACCCAATCCAGGAATCGGGGGAAAGCCTGGCCGATCGGCATCTTTTCAAACGGATAGTTGTTCTGGCATTCATCGGTACGGATACCATAAGGTAGTGCGCCTTCCAATTTTGCATTGTACTCACCTACATAAAGTTTGAGGCCATTATCCACCTTGATATAGAACTTCAGGTCTTTGCGCTCATTACCGCCACCTGTATACGTTCCTACAATTTGGGGATATTCCACAAAACCAGTTTGTAACTGATGCCCCTTTGTCGAACGATGGTGTATGATAAAAGAACCCTTGTTTTCATCATCCGCATCAGAGGCTACAATACCTGGGACAAACGCCTGGCCGGCTTCAGTATTCAGAAAGCCTGGCCGGTTACTGAAATAATCGCGGCGCACATTGTCGGTCAGGTCGAAATCCACTCCGTTCCGGTCAGTTACGCCAAAACCTATTTGCTTACTGCTGCCCAATGCCAGCCCACGCACATATATTTTATATGCCTGTGCTCCGTTTACTTTTTTGTTTTCTTCTGTCCGCACATGCAGGATCAGGTCATTGAAATCGTAATCTGCGGTCTTTGAATCTTCGAAAAGCAACGTATGATTATTCGTTGCCACATAGCTACCCTCTGTAAACTCGGGCATAGCAGCATAATCCACATAAGTCACTTCAATCGAGCCTTCGGCACGTGTCAGAGAGGTGCCCAACGGCACATTGATGGTAAGAGGAACATCCGTAATGGCCAGCGTATCCTCGCCCAGCGTTACCACGGCAATAGATCCATTCTGCACAGGCACTGTAAATGGCTCCTGCATCATAAACTTACCGTCATTAATCCATTCTTCGCCCTGATACAAATCCTTTTCACAGGAGGCGAGCATACATATGCCTACACAGGCAATTAGTACATTTTTCATAAGAGTGTATATTCTATTAAGAGTGTATATTTTCAAAAAAGCATTGGATTGCCATTGATCTATAGAGAATTACAACTCACATTCCCTCGTGACACAGAACAATCAACCCTTCAATTTGTTCGCAAAGATACAAAAAAGCTAATTACCTAATATTCATACACTAAAAAAAGCATGAAGACATGGCGCTTTCAAACTCAACGAAACTTGAAAGCGAGGCGCTTTCAATATCAATCAGATTTGAAAGCGGCGGTGAATGCCCGGTCACGGGCATCGTGTTCGTAACCGTGGGTGCAAGCCCACGGACAGGAGGATGGGTGATGTTTATGCGCCGCGTCAGCGCCGCCGTAATTGCCCGACCGGCGGCGCT